>JAGNKU010000001.1:179420-540311 GCA_017999985.1 Phycisphaerae bacterium
CCCGCAGCGCCAGCAAGGGCCACCGCGCAGCGCGACAGAATCCGAGCCCGCAGCGCCAGCAAGGGCCACCGCGCAGCGCGACAGAATCCGAGCCCGCAGCGCCAGCAAGGGCCACCGCGCAGCGCGACAGAATCCGAGCCCGCAGCGCCAGCAAGGGCCACCGCGCAGCGCGATGGCATCCAGAAACCGGGGCCCCCATGACCACCCCGCTTGCCTACCTGCTTACCTGGACCTGCTACGGCACCTGGCTCCACGGCGACGAGCGCGGCTCGGTCGACGCCGATCACAACGCCCCAGACTCGCCATTTCTCCCACCCAACCCGGCACGTCTGAACAGCCGCACCGTCAGCCTGCGTTGCCCCCCTGCCAGGCTGGACGCCGCCAGCCGCCAAATCGTGCGCGACACTGTGATCGCCCACTGCAACCACCGCGACTGGACCCTGCACGCCCTGAACGTGCGCTCCAACCACGTGCACGCCGTCATTTCCTGCGGCGTGCCGCCAGAGCAAGCACTGGCCGAACTCAAGGCTTGGACGACGCGGCGTTTACGCGAATCGGGTCATTTCGGCCCGCGTGACAATGTATGGACCGAGGGTGGCAGCCGGCGGTACGTGTGGCACAGCGCCAGTCTGCGGCGCGCAGTGGAATATGTAATGGACACTCAGGGTGATGACCTGAGTTGAGCCGCGGCGCGAATCGCTGCACGTCGCACATAGCGCTCCGCAGGTCCCTCGCTTGCGCTTCGGGCTCGGATTTACGGCGCCGCACAACGCGCCTCCCGCTACAATCCCTGCTTCAGAACTCGTTCCCTGGAGAACCGCCATGCCCAAGTGCGCGCTGCTCGCCATCCTGCTCGTCACCACCATGGCTACCGGCCAGACCGCTCAGAACGACGCCCACCAGCGCTTCGCCGCCCTGCGTGACGCCTACCTGGCGAAATTCAAGCCGCTCTTCCTCGAATCCGAAACCGCGTGGTGGGAGGCCAACATCACCGGCGCCGACGCCGCCTATGCGCGGAAGACGGCCGCCGACCAGGCCCTCGTCGACCTGCACAGCGACCACGCCGTCTTTGCCCAATTGAAGGAGCTGAAGGAAGCCGGCGGCGTTACCGACCCCACCCTCCGCCGCGAGTTGGACGTGGTGTATCGCTCGTTCCTCGCCGGCCAGGCCGATCCGCAACTGCAGAAACAGATCGTCGCGCTCGAAAACGACGTCGAGCAGATCTTCAACACGCACCGCAGCCCGGTCGGCGACAAGATCCTGACCGAAAACGAGGTCCGCGACATCCTCGCCAACAGCACGAAATCCGCCGATGTCGAGGCCGCCTGGAAGGGTTACATGGAGGTCGGTCGCAAGGCCGACGAGAAACTCCGCCGGCTCGTCCAGCTCCGCAACGAGAAGGCCCGCCAGCTCGGCTTCCCAGACTTCTTCACTCTCAGCCTCGCCCTTCAGGAAATCGACCAGGCCGAGTTGTTCAAGCTCTTCGACGAACTCGATGCCCTGACGCGCGAGCCCTTCGCCCAGCTCAAGGCCGACCTGGACAAGGAGCGCGCCGCCCGCTTCGGTATCCCCGTGGCCGAGCTGCGCCCCTGGCACTTCGGCGACCTCTTCTTCCAGGAAGCCCCCGCCAGCACCGAGGTCGACCTCGACGGGCTCTTCAAGGACGCCGACCTGCTCGCGCTCTCAAAAACGTACTACGCCAGCATCGGCCTGCCCGCCAACGACATCCTCGCCCGCAGCGACCTGTACGAAAAGCCCGGCAAGTGCCCGCACGCGTTCTGCTCCGACCTCGACCGCGCCGGCGACATCCGCGTCCTCGCCAATCTCCAGCCCAATATCTACTGGGCCAACACCATCCTGCACGAACTCGGCCACGGCGTATACGACAAGTACATCCACCCCGACGTGCCGTTCCTGCTGCGCACGGCGTCCCACGGCATCACCACCGAGGGCATCGCCGAGCTCTTCGGCGCGCTCGTCAAGAACGAGGAGTGGCTCCAGCAAGTCCTCGGCCTCGACGCTGACACCGTCGCTCGCATCGGCCCCGCTGTCCGTAAATCCCTCCGCACCGAGCGCCTGATGTTCAGCCGCTGGGCCCAGGTCATGCTCCGCTTCGAACAGGGCATGTACACCAAGCCCGACCAGGACCTCGGCCGGCTCTGGTGGGACCTCAAGCAGCGTTATCAACTGCTCAGCCCGCCCGAATCGGTCGCGCGCCCGGACTACGCCGCCAAGGTCCACGTCCTCACGACGCCCGTGTACTACCACAACTACATGATGGGCGAGCTCTTCGCCGCGCAGGTCCGCCACGCGCTCGCCCGTGAAGTCGGCGGTAAGCTCGACGCGCAGCGGACCAGTTTCTATGACCACCCCCAGGTCGGCGCGTTTCTGCGCGATAAGGTCTTCGGCCCCGGCAACCTCTACGCGTGGCACGACCTCACGCAGCGCGCCACCGGCGAACCCCTGACCGCCAGATACTTCGCGGCAGACCTCGCGGCGAAGTAGTCAATTCATGTTGTACCGGCTGCGTGGCACGACCAGCGTGGAACAGGCCGGGTGGCACGGGCGTCTCGCCCGTCACTGATGCCATGTGGTATGGGCGTCCCGCCCGTCATCAATCATCCCCGCTCCGCGTACACCGCGTCCGCCGGATACGCAATGAACTCGATCCAGCGCTCGCCCGGCGCCGCGAGATAGAAGCTCCGCGTCCGATCGCGATGCGTTCGGATCTTGCCGCCATGCTGCGCAGCAAGCCGTTCGAGCTCCGCCTCCGACACGCGCCAGGCAATGTGGTCCGGATGATGGCCCTGCTGAATGAACGCGAGCTTCGTACCCGCCGCCTCAACAAACGCCCACGTCGCATCCTGGTACAGCACGCGGCAGCCGGGCACCATCCGCTGATACCAGCTCACCGCCGCGGCCACATCCGCCACCTGCTGCGCTACGTGATCGAATACTGGGCCGTTCGCTACATCCTCGCCGGGCATGGCATGATCTCCCGCGACGTCGCTCAGTTCGCCAGTACGACGCGATACCGCGCCTCGTTGCGCCGCACACGCGTAATGGCCGCGTTCACCTCCGCCATCGGCATGACTTCCGTACGCGACTGCACCCCGTGCCGCGCCGCCAGCGCCAGCATCTCGCGCATCAGCGTCCGGCTGCCGATCGCGCTGCCCCGCACCGCGTACCGCCCAACGATCAACGCCATCGGCGATACGTTGACCGTCCCCGGCGATGCCCCCACCAGGCAGAGCGTGCCCTTCTTGCGCAGCAGCGGCAGCCACGTATCCGCGTCGAGCGGCGCCGTGATCGTCGAGAGCAGGAAATCCAGCGCGCCGGCGGCGCCGGCCATCTGCTTCATGTCGCGGCTGTGCACGAAATGCGTCGCGCCAAGCTGGCGCGCCTCCGCCTCCTTGTCCGGCGTTGTCGAGAACGCCGTCACCTCACAGCCGAGCGCCCGCGCGAACTGAATCGCCAGGTGCCCCAGCCCACCCACGCCGATGATGCCCACGCGGCTGGTCGCCGCCGCGCCCTGCCGCAGCGGCGTATACACCGTGATGCCGGCGCACAACAGCGGGGCGGCGTTCTCCGATGCAAGCCCGGCCGGAATCGGATGCACGAACCGGCTGTCCAGGCGGATCGCCGCGGCAAACCCACCCGGCCGCCCGACGCAGGTAGCCTCCTCGCGCGGACAGCAGGTCTCATCGCCGCCGACGCACCATTCACACTGGAGGCAGGCGCCCGATTGCCACCCGACGCCGACGCGCTGCCCAATCGCGACCTCCGTGACGGCCGGCCCGCGCTCGCGCACCACGCCGATCACTTCGTGCCCGGGGATCAGCGGGTAGTTGCTGACCTGCCAGTCGTTATCGATCAGGTGAATATCGCTGTGACACAGCCCGCAGTGCGTGACCGCCAGCTCCACATCGAACGGGCCGAGCGGTGCGGGCTCATACGCGAACGGCTTGAGCACCGCGCCGCGCTCCATCGCCGCGTAACACTTGATCGCCATGTATGCGCCTCCTATGGGTCGGCGGCCTGCCGACTCCCCCGATCATAGGCAGACCCCCCGCGCGCCGCATGCGATCGATGCACGGCGACTACTTCCGCCGCCGGCGCTTGCCACGACCGGTTTCGCCCCCGTTGCCCTCTTCCTCGAAAAGATCCTCCGGCACCGCGACAGCTTCGTTTTCCGGCACAATCACCGTGCTGTCGTCGCCGGTCAGCTCGTCGCGCTCCTCTTCGGCGGTCCTTTCCATCGGCTTGCCATTCTCGTCCAGCTCGACGTCCGCGTCCGCTGTCCGGCGTTTCGCGATCGCCTGCAGGTCCTTCAGCAGCCGCTCCGCACTCTGCCCCGTCAGATTCGCCAGCGCCTCCGCCACATCCGGAATGTACCGGCCGAAGATGTTGCGCCGCTCGCTCTCCAGGCGTTGCCGCCGCCGCCGCCGCACGTACGCCGCCAGCTTGCGCCCGCATTCCTGCAGCGCGAGCTTCATCTCCTTGCGAATCTCGTCGTAGTCGGCGATGGCTTCCTTGCTCTCGCTCGTGAACGGCACCCACACGCTGGCCATGTGGATCATCACGACCAGCGGCCCGACCGGCAGCGAACCCGACGGCTGCGACTGGCCATAATTCCGCCAATCCACATCGAGCACGCTCTTGTACGCCGCACACGCCGACTGCTGGTACAAGAGCGGTACGCGGTTCGCGAAGCGGATCACCCGCGCGCCCTGGTCAGCCGGCAGATTGCCGCCGTACGCCAGCGCAATCTCGATCTGGAACGGATTACCGCGGTACACCGCCGGATCGCGCGTCGTCGCGGTGAAGAACTCCGCCTTCACCTCTTTGAGCAGGCCGGCCAGCAGGTTGCGGACCCCGATCGGCGCCAGGCAATCGGTCGGCGGCGCCATGAACTTCACACCCTGCATCGCCTCGTAGAGCTTTTCGACCTCGTGCGTGCCAATCTGGCTGGGCGACGCCTTCGGGCTGAGGTTCGCCGCGGCACAGATCGCCGCCGCCCCCGCCGCCGACACGCGGCAGAACTCGCGCTGCAGGAAACCGGCCAGCTTCACGCCCTTGGCTTCCTTCAGCATCTTCATCAGCACGCCCAGCTCGATGCCGTGCGGGTGCGGCATGATCTCGCGCGTCTCCGCCGGCAGGTCCTGCGTGCCGCGCGGAAACTCGCGGTGCTCCGGCACCGGCGAGATGTAATGAATGATCGCGTGCGGGTTGGCAATCGCGGTCTGCTCGATGTACTCGTCGACCGACTGCCGGCCCTTGGAGTAGCTCGCCACCAGCTCGATCGTGACTTCCGTGCCCTGCTCCCAGGGCACGTCGACGGTTTCTTCCAGGATCACGTCCGCCCGGTTCTTGGCGGTGTCCATCTGAATCTGGAAGTGGTGCGCCTCCTTCTTTGGACTGGTGCGCGACGTGATGTGCACGCTCTTGCCGGTCGTGAGCAGGCCGTACATGCCGGCGGCGGAAATGCCGATGCCCTGCTGGCCGCGCGACATCTTCAGGCGGTGGAACTTCGAGCCGTACAGCAGCTTGCCAAAGATGTTCGGAATCTGCGCGCGGACGATGCCCGGACCGTTGTCGCGCACCGTGACCCGGAAACGCTCCTCGGCAAGCTGATCGATCGTCACGTGCAGCTCGGGCAGAATCCCCGCTTCTTCGCACGCGTCCAGACTGTTGTCCACGGCCTCTTTCACGGTCGTCAGCAAAGCCTTGCGCTTGTTGTCGAACCCGAGCAGGTGCCGGTTCTTGGCGAAGAACTCGGACACGGAAATGTCGCGCTGCTGCGCTGCCAGCGTCTCCGCCGTGACCACGCGCGTCCGCGGTTTGCGGGCCGGCTTCGCGGGCGGCGCAGTCTCGGACGCCGCCTCAGGCGCAACCGCTGGAGCCTTCCGCGCAGCCACTTTCGGCTGGCGCGCGGCCGACTTCGGCGATTCGGCCTTCGCGACGGGATCCTCATCGTCGTCGGCACCCGGCTCCCAGGCCGGCTGGCTGACCGAACCGACCGGGATATGGCGTTGCGGAGCCAAATCGAACAGCGTGGGACTATCGTGTGAGCGCGTTTTCATTTCGGGTAAACTGGCCATCCCTGGCTCCACGTCGGCTGATTCGTAACGCACAACATATGGTAGCGGGATCGCGGGACGTGTACAGTGGGCGGTGGCGGCTGGCTCCGCGAGGTGTTGCGTGTCTCTTACTGCCAAGGAACGTCGGGCACTCCGTGCCGCCGGACATCACCTCCAGCCGGCCGTCAGCCTCGCGGCCGCGGAACTCTCCGAGTCCGCCCTCGCTCACGTCCGGGCCAGCTTCTCCGGTCGGCCCCTCGTGAAGGTGCGCGTCAACGCCGATAGTGTCGTAGAGTGTGACGCGCTGGCCCGAGAGCTGACGCAGCGCGTGCCGTGCGAGCTGGTCCAGCGCATCGGTCACGTCCTGTTGCTCTTCCGGCGTCCGGCCGCGGATTAGACCGCCGCGCACCCTCGGGCGCGGCTTTTGCGCCGGCCTTAAGGAGACTGTCAGCGTGGATGTGCAGACAACGCCCCGGGCACAATGGCTCAAGATTATCAGCCGCTTTCCGGTGGAACCCAGCCCCGAGCATCGGCGCAGCGAGGTGCGGCACGATGTGGCCCTGGGGTCGGTGCAGGTGGCCTACGAGAAGAACGGCCGTCCCACCCTCGCCGGCGGCAAGGTGCTGAACGTATCCGCCAAGGGCGTGCTGCTGCGGCTGAGCGCACGCATGGACAACGGCACCGTCGTGCTGCTGCGGGCGCACCTGGGCGACGAGAGCGTCGTGCTGGTCGGTCGCGTCAGCCACTGCACGGAAACCGTGGGTGCGTTCAAGCTCGGCGTCACGCTGGATTTCGCCAAGGCCGGCAAAGCCGTGCGGTAGACCGGGCGGTTTTCAATCCTTCTGAAACTTCAGCACAAGCTGGACAAGCGACACCGCGCGCCAGACACTCGACAGTGGTGGCGAAGCCGATTGGTGGAGAGACACCGTGCGGGTCGACGCGCTGTCCGGTGCCCTGCGTCTGGCCGAACTGTACGCGCCCATCGCCGACGAGCTCAAGCAGAGCCGCCGCATCCTCGCGGACGAGCTGATCAGCGACCAGACGCGCATCAGCGACCTGTGCCAGCACGTCGCCCAATTCCACGGCAAAATGCTGCGCCCCGCGCTCCTCCTCCTGGCCGGCAAGGCCTGCGGCGCGCTGCGGCCGGCCCACCCCGTGCTGGCGGCGGTAGTCGAACTCGTGCACATCGCCACGCTCGTGCATGACGATGTGCTCGATGAGGCCGACATCCGCCGGCGGGCCGCCACGGTGAATCGCCTGTGGGGCAACGGGCGCGCCGTGCTGATGGGGGACTTCCTGTACAGCCACGCCTATCACCTGTGCAGCGGCCTGCAGTCGCAGTTCGCCGCCCGCTTGATCGGCCAGACCGCGGTCACGACGTGCGAAGGCGAGATGATGCAGGTCGCCAACCGCGGCAACACCGCGCTGACCGAGGGCGAGTACTGCGACATCATCACGCGCAAGACCGCGGTGCTCGTGGAAGCCTGCTGCCACCTCGGCGCGTACTACGCCGAGGCCGACGCCGACACGGTGCGCCACCTGCGCACGTTCGGCCGCGCGCTGGGCATCGCCTTCCAGATCGTCGACGACCTGCTCGATCTCACCGGCGACGAGTCGGAGGTGGGCAAGTCGCTGGGGCGCGACGTGGACGAGGGCGAGCTGACCCTGCCGCTGATTCACTTCCTGCGCACCGCAACGCCGCGCCGGCGCGCCCGCCTGCTCACGCTGCTCGGCAGCGTGGACCCCCAGCGCTACCGCGAGGTGGCCACGCTGCTGCGCGATTCCGACAGCATCGCCTACGCTCAGAACGTCGCGCACGAGCACATCGCCACAGCCCGTACCGCCCTGGCCGCGCTGCCCCCGTCACCCGCACGTGACAGCCTGAGCACCATGGCGGAGTTCGTCCTCGCCCGGCGACAGTAACACTGCTCTGCGCTTCGAGACGGCGATCACGTGCGGCGCGTCGCCCCGGGGACTATCATGCCACCCCATGAGCGCGGCACACTACGTCTTCGCCGGCGGCGGCACTGGCGGGCATCTGTATCCCGGCTTGGCCGTGGCGGACGCACTCCGGCAACAGGCCCCGGACGCGGACATCACGTTCTTCACCACGACGCGCACCCTCGACCGCGACCTCCTCGCCTCCACGCCCTATCATCAGGTCACGCAGCCCGTGCAACCCCTCACGCTCCACCCGCTGCGCCTGCCCGGGTTCTGGCTCGCCTGGCGACGCAGCGTGGCCGCGGCGCGCGCGGCGTTTCTGCGGTGTCGACCGGCCGCCGTGCTGGGCCTGGGTGGCTATGCTGCGGGTCCGCCAGTCGTAGCCGCGCGATCGTTGGGCATTCGCACCGCGATCCTGAACCCGGACGCCGTCCCCGGCCGGGCAAACCGCCACCTCGCGAAGTACGCCGACCTGGTCGTACTCCAATGGGACGTCTCGCGCGCTCACTTTCGCCCCGGCACCAACTGCCAGACCTTCGGCTGCCCGATCCGCGCCGAATTTGCCTCCGCCGACGCCGCCGAAGGCCGCCGCCGATTCGAACTTGATCCGACCCGCCCGGTCCTGCTCGTGACCGGCGCGTCGCAGGGCGCCCATACCGTCAACGAAGCCATGCTGCGCGTTTGGCCTGCCTTCCACGCCGCCCATCCTGAATGGCAGCTTCTGCACCTGACCGGACCGGCGGACGAAGCCGGCGTACGGACTTCCTACGACGCCGCCGGTCACTCTGCGCGCGTCCTCAGCTTCACGCCCGAAATGCCGCTGGCGCTTGCGGCAGCAGACCTGATCGTCTCGCGAGCCGGCGCGTCGACCCTGGCCGAGCTGACGCTGCTTGGTCGGCCATCGATCCTGCTGCCGTACCCCTACCACCGCGACCGACACCAGCACGCCAACGCTCAGGTTCTGGTCGCTCAGGGTGCCGCGGCGCTGCTCGAGGACCAGTTGCGACCGGAACTGAACGCCGGCCCATTGCGCGCCGCCCTGGAGCGAATCGCCGATCCCGCGGTGCGGACGCCAATGGGCCGAGCCGCGGCCGGCCTCGGGCGGAAGACGGCGGCGGCAGATGTCGCCGCCTGGCTACTGAGGTAACGGGTGGGCCGGGCGTTACCGTTCCCGCGGAAGCGTCGTAAGCCCGCCGCAGACCAGATCGCCGCGCACTTTTTCAACTCGCGCTTGACGCGACGCAAAAACGCGCTAACGTGGGTATGAATGCACGGATATCCACAGGGAGGTGTGTGGTGATCAGTCAGACAACCGAGTACGCCTTGCGGGCCGTCGTGTGGTTAGCCGCCAATCCCGAAAAACCGTTGACCGCCCAGCAGATCGCCGACGCCACGCGGGTGCCGGCGGGCTATCTGGCCAAGGTCCTCCAGGGCCTCAGCCGCGCCGGCCTGCTGCATTCCCAGCGTGGCCTCGGCGGCGGGTTCATCCTGGCACGGCCGCCCTCATCGCTGACGATGTGGGAGGTTGTGCAGGCGGTCGACCCGATCCGCCGGATCGAGACCTGCCCTCTCGGCTTCGAAGCTCACGCCGCGCAGCTCTGCCCGCTGCACAAGCAGCTCGACGACGCGATCGCGACGGTTGAGAAGGCGTTCACCGCCTGCAAAATCAGCAAACTCATCGACCCGACGCACCCGTCGTCACCGCTGTGCGCGTATTTGCCCAAGGGCAAGGGCGCCAACGGCAAGCGTCCCAAACGCTAGCCGGCCGCGGGGAGGGCTCGGGCGCATGAGCTTCCGTGGCACGGTCTGGCGCAGCCAGGCCGTGACTTCTTGCACGTCCGGGTAGCTCTGTCTGGCACCGCCGCGCCGTGGCCATCACTCGAGATTCCACCACTCGCGCGCCGCACTACGGCGCCCCCGCCAGCAGCGCCACGAACGGGTTGATATCGCCGAAGCCCACGCTGCCATCGCCATTGATGTCACCGTTCAGCGGCGGACAGCCCGGATGCTCCGCCTGCCACCCCGCCGGATCGGTGAGCAGCAGCACAAACGGGTTGATGTCGGCGAAGTTCACCGCGCCGTCGCAGTTGAGATCACCAGCCAGCACCGCCGCGTCGCATTCGTCCGGGATGCCATTACCGTTCGCGTCGACTGACGTCCCGCTCGCGATGTCACACGCATCCAGCACGCCGTTGCCGTTGCAGTCGTGCCCGGCGAGTTCGCACTCGTCGGGGACGGCGTTGCCGTTGCAGTCGTTCGCCCCGCCGCCCGGCACCAGGCCGAGCAGCTCGATGTCGTCGATGTTCCAGCCCGAGTACGCCCACGCACCGCTGTTTACTTTGTAGCCCCAGCGGATGTACACGGTCGCCTGCTGGTCCGCGGTCGCGGCGAGGTCGCACTGTTGCGTGGACCAGGCATTCTCCCGGATAACCACGCCGCCGTTCGTCCACGCCTGTACCCACTGGCTGCCATCGCGCGACACCTCGATCGTGTCCGTCACGTACGGGTGGTAATCGCTGTTCAGCCAGCGGCGGTACTGCAGTGTCGTCTGTCGCATCCTCCGCAAATCAAGCGGCCCAAGCGTCACGTAGTACGGTCCACCATACGCAACGGAGTAATCGCCATTCAGGTTCACGCCGTACACGTTGGGCCCGGTCGCCCCACTGGTCGGATCGGGGTACCCGTGCGCCCCGCCCTGCCCGGTCGGCTGACCGTACGCCCACTCGCCCGTCACCAGCCATCCTGGGTCGGTGTCAAGCGGGAAGCTCAGCCGCGCCGCGACCAGCCCGACCTCGCAGTCATCCGGAATGCCATTCGTGTTGCAGTCAGCACTCGTGCCCGCCACCAGGTCGCATTCATCCGGTATGAGGTTCTCGTTGCAGTCCGGGCTGGACCCGTTGTACAGCTCGCAGAAATCCAGCACGCCGTTGCCGTTGCAGTCCTCCTGCGCCTGGCACTCGTCGGGCACCTCGTCCTGGTTGCAGTCCGCGCTCGTGCCGTCGCTGATGTCCACCATGTCCGGCACGCCGTTGCCGTTGCAGTCCACCGGCGGGGTCAGCACCAGCGTCGCGATGTATGTGCCCCAGATGTCGCTCGCGTGCCCGTACTCCTGGATCGTCCAGAAGGTGAGCTGGTCCACCGGGTCCAACGTCGTGTAGCTGTAGTCGCCCCAGCGATTGCGGCCATAGCTGTCAATGTTGTTCTGCGCGCCCGTGCCTTCCTTGAACTGCACCGGCGGCGCCATCTGCCCGGCCGGATCGCTCGCCAGCCGCCCGGTGTAGTAGCACCCGGCATACTGGCTCGCGTTCGACCCCGTGAAGCCCATCACCGCGTCGCCCGCCTGATTCACCATGATCGACGGGAAGTAGTAGTGCAGACTGCTGTCCGCCACGTTCCCCCACTGCACCAGCGCCAGCGTCGCCGGGTTGATCTGGTACCACCGGCACCCGGCCCGCCCGCTCACGTCGATCGTGTGGCAAGTCCACAGCGATCCCGCGCGATACACCGCCATCATCAGCCGATCGTCCACCGTGTTCAGCGGCGTCGAACTGCCCTGCGCGGGTGCGTTCGGCGGGTCGCTGAAGCTCGGCACTGTCACCATCCCGACCTCGGCCAGAGTCGGCGCCGTCAGCGGCGGATTGATCCGCCGCACGCGCAGCGACGAGGAACTCGCCCACGACACCAGGTACTCGCCCGAGGGCGCGCCGTACGTGTGCGCTGGCTGGATCGCGCCCTCCCACGGCAGGTTGCGGAACGCGGTGATCGTGCCCAGGCTCGGCGACGGTGCCACCAGCGGCGCCTTGTCGATCGCAAAGATCGTCATCCCGCTGCCGCCCCCCACCATGTACGCCGCCGTATAGATCCCGTGCTGATCCACGCCCAGCGTCGGGTAGTCCGGCCACTTGCCGGCGTCCGCCCCCTGCGCCGTTACGAAACTCGTCTTGAACCAGCTCCCCATCGGGTTGTTGGTCAGCGACACGGCCAGAAAGACCGTCGCCGTCGCGCTGAAATCCGTGACGATCACCACCCAGCGCCCGCTGTGATGATCGTACAGCACGCGCGGATCGCCGTTCGAGCCGGGCAGAAACGAGCCCAGCAGAATGTTCATCAGCTCGGCCCCGTTCGCCTTGTTGTACACCGCGAAGTTGCGGTTCACCGTCTCCACGTAGTGGTTTGGCCCCACGGCCCCGTCCGTGTCCGGCGGATAGCTCATCGAGCCCGCATCGCCGCGAATGACTCCCTGGAACTTCGAGATCAGCGCCGGCGCGGTCGCCCGCATGCCGGAAGGCCCGGCTTCGTCGCGCGGGGCGCCGGGCTCATCGAGCCGGTAGCCCGGCGGCGCGAGCGGGCCATGCACCGCCTGGTCGGCCGCGAAGTCGCCCCGGCCCGTCTCCCAGATCAGGCCCGCGTACCCGCTGTCCGTCAGCTTCGTGTCATACGGCAGATCGTCGAAGTCCACCACGACGGTCTGCGTCTGCCCCTGGCCCGTGGTCACGTACGTGAGATCGTCCAGCGCATACCACCCCCCGCCGCGCAGCACCGGCACGGAGATAATCTCAATCCGATCCACGCCGCGCAGGTCCAGCGGCACCCAGCGCGGCGTGTCGCCGATACCATCAAACCAGTCCGTCTCCTGCACCAGCGCGCCATCGCGGTACCCCAGAGCGCGCACCGCCGGCGTCCACGCGCCGGCCGCCGCCTGGCCCGCGAAATACGCACCCACCACATCGACCCGCGCGGGGAACCCGATCCCCATCCGCGTGTCGCCCCACTTGTTCACCGCGTGATGCGCACCCGAGTGCGGCGCCGTCGTGGCCCCACGGTTCGGCACCATCCAGACGCCCTGCTCGCCCGGTTTGCGGTCCTTGTCGTTGGCCGGCGGCGGCGCGAGTCGGTCGCGCTCCATCGCGGCCTCCATGCTCTCGACGTACGACGGCCCGTAGGTCGCCGGGTCAAGCCGCTCGCCGGTGATCGTCTCCTGGGCCCAGGCCGCCACCGGGGTCTGCCAGCCGATGACCAGTGCCGCGAGAACCACCGCGCTGATCGAAGTGCGAGTCCACATGTGCCCGTCCTCTTGTGCCGGAATCCGATCTGTCTGCGCACACCCGCCCCCCAACCGGCGCGGGTGCGCGTCGGTGGGGGGCAACCCAATTCACGCTCCGGGCGCGGCCAGTCCGCCGCACCGGGTCACACCAGTTTACCGCTGGCTGAGCAGCATCACGAACGGATTGATGTCGCTGAAGCTGACCGTCCCGTCGCCGTTCACGTCGCCGTTCATCCGGAGGCAGCCCGGGAACTGCACCACGTAGGCGGCCTCGTTGCTGAGCAGCAGCACAAACGGGTTGATATCGCCGAAGCTGACCGTACCGTCGCAATTCAGGTCGCCGGGCGCGTTCTCGCACTCGTCGGGCACGCCGTTCGCATCGTCGTCCCAGCTTGTGCCGCTGCTGATGTCCGTCGCATCCGCGATCCCGTTTGCGTTGCAGTCGATGAGCACCGGCGGCGCAAAGGCCCAGATCTCGATATCGTCGATGTTCCAGCCTGAATATGCGTACGCGCCGTTCGCGATGCGGTAGCCCCACCGCAGCCAGACCTGCGGCTGGTGGTCCGCCACCGCCGCGATGCTGTACGCCTGCTGTGTCCACGCCGCATCCCGCACCAGCGTCGTCCCGTTCGTCCAGACATCGGTCCAGGTCGTGCCGGTGGCCGACACCTGGATCGTGGCGTACGCGTACGGCTGGTAGTCGCTGTTCAGCCAGCGCTGGAACTTGAGCGTCGACTCGGTCGCCCCGCTCAGGTCGAGCGGCCCCATCGTGAGGTAGTAAGGTCCACCGATCGTGGTCGCATAGTCGCCATTCAGGTTCACGCCGTACACGTTCAGGCCCGTCGCGCCCGCCGTCGGGTCCGGGTTGCCGTGCGCCAGGCCGCCCTGGCCGGTCGGCTGCCCGAAGGCCCACTCGCCGGCCGTCATCCAGCCCGGATTGGTGTCCAGCGGGAAGTGGTGGATCCGCGCCGGGAATCCCACCTGGAGATCCACGGTTCGCGTCGTGTCACCGGAGTGGTTCGTCGTGTTCGTGAACGTCACTACGTCGCTGTAGCGCCCCGTGACCAGCGCAGCCGCATTGGCGTTGATCGACACGGTCACGGTCACATGCCCGTTCGCGCCCAGTTGCCCCGCCGCCGGCGAGACCGTCACCCAGTCCGCCAGGTGCCCAACCGTGAAGTCGATCGCGGTCGACGTCGGGTTCGACAGCGAGTACAGGATGCTGTTCGGCGCAAACGGCCCGCCAACTTCGCCCGCCGCATCCAACCCCTGTTCCGGTTCCACCACCAGCCGGCCCGGCCCGAGCGTGTCCACCGTCACTGCGCCGGTGTTGTCGGGGTCGAGCCAGTTGCTCAACCGCGAGGCGTTCGTGCCGCCGCCCGTCCACGACTTCGAGAAGCGCCCGTACCAGTCCGACGAATTGTTGCCGCACGCGGCGTAGCCCCCGTGGAGCTGGCCGACCACGCGGTGATTCTGGTCGAACAGCGGCGAGCCCGACGAGCCCGGCTCCGTCGTGCCGACGTCCCAGTCAATCACGCGGATGTGCGTGCCGTCGCCGGGCACGCTCGTGCCGAGATAGGACGTTGTCGTGCAGGCCTGGTATTCAAAGCTGATGCTCTTCTCGTCGCAGTCGGGATGGTGAATCGCCGTCGCACTGGTGGGGTCGTTCGTGCTGCGGTCCCAGCCCGCATATGTGATGTTCCACGCCGGACTCGGCAGCGAATCGAGCTCCACCAGCGTGAAGTCCGACGCGCTGTACGTGGCGCGGAAATACGAGCCCGTCTGGGACTGACTCAGCGACCCGCCACCGTGCTGCCCGCACGTCGGGCTCTGGAAGTTCCAGTACACCACCAGCGACGCCGCATTGCCGCTCGAGATCCCGCAGTGGTTGGCCGTCATGAAGTACGGCGTCATGTCCTGACGCACGTTGTTCACCATGAAGCCCGTGCAGAACAGGCTCCCGCCCGTCGAGATCACCGCCACCGTCGGGATCTCGTTGCGCCAGTTGTCGCCTTCCGGGCAGATCACGTCGACATTGCAGGCCCCGGACTTGTCCGGCAGCATCTCGCCGAACGCGCGATAGCCGACGTTGATCGCCGTCAGCTCCAGCCGCAGCTCGTCGGCGCCAGCCTTCGGCACCATGACCTGCACAATAATGTCGTCCGCCAGCACGACCGGCGTCCACAGCTCGCCGTGCGCCGCGTTATCGGCGGCGGTGAACGGCGGCAGATCGTAGCTGCCGTCCGCCGCGTATACCCGCAGCTCGCCGCCCGCCGGCATGTAGTACGCCGTGAACCCCAGGTTCAGCGACAGCGCACCGGGCGCGCTGATCCGCAGCCGCCACAGCCGCGCCTGGCCGTCCAGCTCCTCCCAGGTGCCGTCCGTCTCCGGCCGGATGATCGTCTCGTTCGGAATCGCGAACCGCGGCGCCAGACCGGCGGCCTCGCGCGCCGCGTCCTCAGCCTGTACCGCCGCCAGGTCGAGCGCCGGCAACTCCACCACGGCCAATGGCCGCGTCTCGGCCGGCACCTGCGCCGTCGCCGGACTCGGCATCAACACCGCGCCGCCGATCGCCGCGGTCACCACCAGACTGAACCATGCACCTCGCGTCATGTGTTGCTGCCTCCATCGCTCTTGCGGCGGATCCACGGCCGCGCTGGCGCGCGACCGCGCCCTCCAGCCACAACCGTGCCCGCGCGCGTCACGGCCGCACGGCCTGACACCTCGACAACCTCTGGCTTCCAAGCTCAGAATGCGATTCTCCGGCCAGGCCCGGCGCAGCCCAAGACGGCCTGCCCCCACACGGTCAGCCGGGCCACCAGGATATCTTTGCTCACAAATGTCCGCCTTGCCTCACCGGCGGCGCTGATCGCACAACATATGAGTGCGGGCTGCCTCTTCTCTGCTCCGGCGGGTACATTCCGCACCTCTGAGCATAGCGGGCACGCCCGGCCGCTTCAACCCAATCTTCTCCGCGCGACCCCGGCCGACCAGACTTCCTCAACCGGTTTTCAAGCTACTCGGCCCGGGCCCAGCGCGATCAGCGACCACTCAATATCCGCACGAACTCCGTCACATCGCCCAGCGACACGCTTCCGTCGCTATCCATGTCCGCATTCTCATATCGACAGTCCGGATACGTTGACTCGTAGAACGCCCGGCCCTGAATGGCCCGCACGAACGGATTGATGTCGGCGAAATTCACGTGCCCATCGCAATCCAGGTCGCCCGCAGCCCAAACCGTTAGCGCTACCGCCGCGCTAGTCACCTCACCGCAGGCATTCGCGATCACGCAGTCGTAAGCGCCCGCGTCCGAGAGCGAAACCGCTGCAATCGCGCACCTCGGCGCCGTCGCCCCCGCGATGTCCTCGCCGTCCCGGCGCCACTGATAGACCAGCGGCGCCAGCCCGCCCGCCGTCAACTGGAAACTCACGGACTGGCCGACCGTCCGCACCGCCGCCACCGGCGGCACGATCACCACCGGCACGGCGCACGCCGGGATCGCCCAGATCTCCACGTCGTCCAGGTTCCAGCCGGAATACTGGCCGGCCGAATCCGTCGGGCCCATCGTCCACTGCAGATACACCGTCGGCTGATTGTCAGCCTGCGCCGACAGGTCGAACTGCTGATACGTCCACGCCGCGTCCGTCACCTCGGCGGAGTTCTCCCACAAGACCAGCCAATGCACGCCGTCCACACTCAGACGCACCCGCGCCCGGTCGAAGAACGGCTGCTCCACGTTCAGCCACCGCCAGAACCGCAGCGAGACTTGCGAGAGCCCCGAGCAGTTCAGCACGGTCGTCGTCAGCCGCCGCTCCGGCAGCTCGTTCTCGTAGTCGCCGGCCAGGTTGTAGCCGTAGACGTTGTGGCCCGTCTGCCCACTGCTCGGGTCCGGGTGGCCATACTGCCCACCCTCTCCCAACGGCACCCCCCACACCCACAGGCCCTCGGCCAACCAGCCTGGGTCGGTGCTCATGTCCCAGCGCAGTACGGGGTGCGGCCGCCCCACGTACAACACCGCGCTGCGCGTCGTGTCTCCCGCGTGCGCGGTCAGGTTGGTGAACCGCAGCGTGTCGTAATAAACGCCCTCCGACAGCAGATCCGCCGCCGCGTTGACCACGACGGTCACCTCGGCCGTGGCCTGCGGAGCCAAAACGCCGCTTCCGCCCACGACCGTCAGCCACGCCTGCGTGGCGGTGACGCTGTACTCGAATTCGGTGTCGCCCACGTTCTCGAGCGTATACGTGCAACTGCCGGGCAAAAACGGCCCGCCCACGTGTCCGCCGGCATCCAGGCCGCTGGCTGGTGTCACGTGGACTCCCGTCGGCTCGTCGTTCGCCAGCGCATCCAGCGTCAGCACGCCGAGATTGAGCGGATCCAGCCACGTGCGCAACTGTGTCCCGTCGGTCGTCCCGCCCCACCACGAGCGCGCGAAGCGCCCGTACCAGTCCGATTGATCGTTACCGCACGCCGCGTAACCGCCGTGCAACTGACCTACGACGCGCCCATCCTGGTTGAACAAGGGCGACCCCGAGGAGCCGGGCTCCGTCGTGCCCAGATCCCAGTCGATCACGCGGATGTGCGTGCCGTCGCCCGGGCTGCCGAGTCCCAGGTAGCTGGTCGTCGGACAGGCCTGGTAGACGAAGCTGATGCTCTTTTCATCGCAACTGGGATGGTGGATGGCGACCGCGCTGCTGGGCGGATCCTCTGCGCGATCCCAGCCCGCGAACACGACGTCGAATTCCGGGGCCGGCGCGTCGTCCAGCTCCACCAGCGTGAAGTCGGTCACCGAGTACGCGGCGCGCAGCACCGACCCCGTCTGATACTGGCTCAGTGACCCGCCACCCTGCTCACCGCACGTCGGACTCTGGTAGTTCCAGTACACGACCAAGCTCGCCGCGTTCCCGGTCGTCACCCCGCAGTGGTTGGCAGTAATGAAGTACGGCTTCTTGTCCTGCGCCGTGTTGTTGACCAGAAATCCCGAGCAGTAGAGCTGGCCCTCGATCGAGATCACGCCCACCGAGCGGACCTGCACCTGCCAGGGGTCGGCCTCCGGGCACACCACGTCCACATTGCACGTACCCGAACGCTCCAGCGATGCCTCGAACCCGCGATAACCCACATTGATCGCCGTCAACTCGAGCAGCAAGTCGTCCTGCTCCGCCCGCGGCACGCGCACCTCGACAACGATGTCATCCGCCGGCACCACCGGCGTCCACAGTTGCCCGTGCTGCTCGTTGTCCGCGGCCGTGAAGGGCCCGACCTCCGGTTCACCGCGGGCCGCACGCACGCGCAACTCCCCCCCCGCTGGCATGTAATAGGCCGTGAAGCCGAGGTTGAGCGAGCGCGCCCCGGGAGCGTGGATCCGCAATCGCCAGAGCCGAGCGTCGGTCCCCTCATCCGCCCACGTGCCGTCCGTGCTCGGTCGAATCATGACCGCGTGCGCCACCGCGAAACGCGGCGCCAGGCCGGCAGCCTCACGCAGCGCGTCCTCCGCCGCCAGCGCGCGCTCATCCGGCCCCGGCAAACACACGCGGGCAACCTCATCCAGCGCGCGCACCTCTGCCGCAGTCACCCATGCCGCCAGCACAACCAGGCCAAGGCGGGCAAGTCTCGACATGGGCCGGGCTCTCCAGGCGCAACTCCCAAGACCGCGCGCTCTGTCTGTTGGCGGCCCCCTCGGCAGGGCAATCAACACCCCACGCCTGTTCCGCGGAGATTATCAGACCAAACACACTGTCCCGAGCGGCTGCCGGGTAGCGGCGGAACACATTCCGCCATTCCGACCCAGCATACCTCCACCCCGCCCGGCATTCAAGCATAGATGGGCAGCGCCGCGCGTGACCCGCCGGCGACTTTCAGGTTTACGTGGCCGATTTCTGCGTCTCCGCGCGCTGCCGCGCCTCTCGCCAGCGCGCGCAGCACGCGAGCAGTTCCGCCCGGTCAATCGGTTTGGTCAGATAATCGTCACAGCCCGCGTCCAGGCATTTCTCCCGGTCCCGCGCCATCGCGTGCGCGGTGAGCGCGATGATCGCCCCCGCGTAGCCGGCTTGTCGCAAGCGCAGCGTGGCCTGGTACCCATCCGTGACGGGCATCTGCATGTCCATCAGGATGACGTCGAACGGTCGCCCGTCGCGCCGCGCCTGCAGCGCCGCCACGACGGCGAGCTCCCCGTTCTCGACCACCATCACCTCCGCGCCCGCGCGCCGCAGCAGAAACGAGACCAGACGCTGGTTGTCCGGACCGTCCTCCGCCAGCAGTACCTGACAGCCGGACACGTCCGCCAGTCCTGCCACACCCCGCGCCGTTGCGCCCGCGGGTGGCGAAACCGACGGGGCCGCCGGGTCGGCGATCAGCGACATGCCCCCCAGCGCGCCCACGCCCACCGTGGCGCGCATGCACGTCCCCTGCTGCGGCGCGCTCGCCACCACACGCACGTCACCCCCCAACAGTTGCGCGAGCCGCTTGCTGATGGCCAGCCCGAGCCCCGTGCCGCCGAACCGCCGCGTCGTCGACGAGTCCGCCTGCGTGAAGCTGTGAAACACCCGCGCCACCTGCTCGGGCGTCATGCCCACGCCCGTGTCCACGATGTCGCAGCGCAGCCGCGGCGCGCCCCCCTCCACCGCGAGCGCCACCCGCAGCGTCACGCTGCCCGTCTCCGTGAACTTCACGGCGTTGGCCACCAGGTTGATCAGGATCTGCCGCAGTCGCGTGGGGTCCGTCTGGATCGTCTCCGGGATCGCCCCCTCGTACTCCACATGAAACGCCAGCCCCTTCGCATCGGCCCGCACCCGCGCCAAATCCGCGACCTCGGCCACAATCTGGCACGGCGAGCAGGGAATCGCCTCGACCTCCAGCTTCCCGGCTTCGATCTTCGAGAGATCCAGGATGTCGTTGATCACGTTGAGCAGGTAGTGCCCGTTGCGGCAGATCGTGTCCGCCGCATCACGCCGCGCCTGCGCCGGCAGGTCTTCCTCGTAGAGACTCTCGGCGAACCCGAGGATGGCGGTCATCGGCGTGCGAATCTCGTGACTCATGTTCGCCAGGAACTCGCTCTTGGCCCGGTTCGCCGCCTCCGCGAACGCCTTGCCCTGCTGCAGCGCCGCCTCCGTCCGCTTGCGCTCCGTGATGTCGCGTGCAAAGAAGAAGACGAACTCCTTGCCACCCGCTTCGAGGTAGTTACCCATCACTTCCACCGGGAACACGCGCCCGTCCCGCGTCCGGTGGCAGGTTTCCGCCATCACCGCGCCGCCTCGCTTCAATTCCTGCCAGCGTGCCGGCCACGCCACCGGCTCGCAGCGCGGATTCACGTCGAAAACACTGCACGCCAGGAGCTGGTCGCGCGTGTACCCCAAACTTCGACACGCCGCATCATTCGCGTACACAAGGCTGCCGTCTGGCCGGACCCAGAAGATCGCGTCCGCGGCATGATCCAGCGAGAACTGCGCCAGCCGCAACGCTTCCTCGGCCCGCTTCCGATCAGTAATGTCACGCACCGCCTCGATGGCCCCCACCACCCGCCCCTCCGAGTCGTGCAGCCGCTTCGCCGCCGCCCACACCGTCGCCCGGGGGCGGCCCAGCGGCGTCGTCTCCACTTCCGTCACCAGCACGTCTCCGCGCCGCTCGACCGCCGGGTACCGCGCCACCGCCTCGGCGTCCGTCTCCAGCACGAGGTCAATCAGCATGGGCCGCCGATGACCGTAGAATGGAAGCGCGTATTCGTGATCACCCTTCCCCAGCATCTGCTCTGCCGGGATTCCGGTCATCTCCTCCATCGCCCGGTTCCATGCGGTTACCCGGCCCTGGCAGTCGATCACGAACGTCGCGTCGGGCAAGAAGCTGACCAAGTCCTTTAAGCGCTGCTCCGAGCTGCGCAGTTGCGCCTCCACCCGGCAGCGCTCGTCGATTTCCCCGCGCAGCTCCGCGTTGGCGGCCAGAAGCGCCTGCGTGCGTTCCTGGACCCGCCGCTCCAGCATGTCGTGGCTCTGCTGCAACGCCGCTTCCGCGCGTCGACGCCGCCCCACATTCACCGCCAGGGCGGCAATCGCCAGGAGCAGCACTGCCGCGACCGCCGCCCCGAAGTAAGCCAACCGCACTTGCGACGCCGTCAGCGGGTACGCCCCGTTCTCCGGGTCGAGCGTCACGACCTGCCAGCCGGCGCCAGGCACGGCGCAGCGCGCCGTGCTGTGCCGGCGCCCTTCGTACTCGACGTGTGCCGCCGCCAGGGACGGCGCCAGCGGCGCCAGCGCTTCCCCGCCGAACTGTCGGCTGGCCACCAGCGCCGCGCGCCGCGCCATCTCCATTGGTAGCGCCGTCCGGTACAGCCACCCGGGCTGGTTGGAGGCCAGCACAACTCCTTCCGGCGACAGCAGCGCCGCCGGACGCCCGGCCGTCTCCAGCAGGCGATCGATCTCCTCAAACCCGACCTTCAGGACGACGGCCCCGACGGGCACCTCAGCCCCCGTCGCCCGCACCGGGATGCTCAGGTACAAACCGCGCACCCCCGTCGTCACACCCAGCGCCGGATACACGCAGATGCGCCCCTGCAGCGCCTCCGTGAAGTAGGGCCGGAAGGCGTAGTTGTTCCCGGTCAGCGTCTTACCGTCGTCGTACGGTGTGCAGGCCACGACCGCACCTTGCCGGTTCAGCACGTAGACTAGCGCAGCCTGGAACACCCGCCGCGCGGTGTTCAGCGCGATCAGCGCCGCGGGGGCATCCACTTCGAGATCACCCTGGGCGACGCGGACGACCTCCTCGGCGACCCCGAGCTGGTTGCTCACGCCCCCCAGCCGGGCCAACACGGCCTGCTCAATGGCCGCGCCCAACCGCAGGGCGTCCTGGCGCTGCGCGCTGCGCCGGTTCTCCTGGCGCAGCGCTTTCACGCCGCGGCTCCCCTCGTAGCCGCAGAGGACGACGCTCGCGAGGACGATCACGCCGAGCCAGCGCTCCCAGCGCCACGTCTTGAACCGGGATTTTGCCAAACGCCATCCGCCCGCACTGCCACGGAGCGCGACACAGCGGGCCCGCGCCCGATAAAGTCCCGCATCCGAACTGGCCGTGCGCCCTGTGTATCTGATTGGAGATCGTCAAACCCCACCCCGGGTGTGAGTTGCGGTACCGCTCAGAAGGCCCCCCGCGGCGCGCCTGGAAAACGGCCCGCACCGTCGCGCACTGGGGCATTAGCGGACCAAGGCGCGCACAAGAAAACAACGCGCCTTCAACCCTCGGCGCGGTCCGAGTAGCCATCCCCCCGGCATCGATCTGCGATTGCCCGCGCGCTAGCGCCGCTTCGAGCGGAAGCAATCTCGGCAGTAGACGGGACGCCCTTGGCTCGGCTTGAACGGCACGGTCGTTGTCGCCCCGCAAGCCGCACACACGGCCTCGTACGATTCCCGCGGCGCACCACCGCGGCCGCCACCGCCGCCGCCACCGCCGCCGCCACCACCGTATCCGCCACCGCCGCCGCCACCACCACGCGGCCCGCGGCTGTGTCCGCCGCCGCCACCGCCCTGGGCCTTGCGCTTGTCGCGGCACTCGCGGCAGCGCTTGGGCTCGTTGGTGAAACCACGCTCAGCGTAGCGCGCCTGATCTTCGGCGGAGTGAACAAACTCCTGTCCGCAGTCGGCACAAATGATGGTTTTGTCTTCGAACGACATGTTGGGGCTCCTCCGAGCGTGGGGTGGGCCG
Source organism: Phycisphaerae bacterium (assembly GCA_017999985.1). Lineage (NCBI taxonomy): Bacteria > Pseudomonadati > Planctomycetota > Phycisphaerae > Phycisphaerae bacterium. The sequence goes on from JAGNKU010000001.1 coordinate 202,173, forward strand.
AACGACAGCGGCCCGATACCAGGCGTTGCGCGGTAACCAAACCAGGCGGAGGACCGCGATTCCGCCCACGGCGGGATCGCCCGGCAAGCCCATGCCGGCGCCTCGTGCCCAGTCGGCCCGCAGGGATACGGCGGTGAACCCTTTTCACGCGCCGGCCGCCAGTATGACCGAAGTCCGAGAGTCGGTCAATTACCCCCGCCGCTCCAACCAGGTTGATTCCCAAGCTTGCATGGTCTACTCTGGCTACGTGAACGTGTGCCGGCCGCGCGCCCGCGTTCACGCGGAGGCCGCCCTGGTGGCGTGCCCCTGCCGAGCTCCCCCGCCGCGGTGGACGCTCCAGCCCGGTGTTCAGCAAGCTTCACCTGAGGGTCACACGATGAGCCACGACATGCATTGGTCCCGTGAAACGCTGGCCGTCCACGCGGGCATCGAGTCCTCCGAATTCCATCCCGCCGTTCCCCCGATCTATCAGACGTCGACGTTCGCCTTCCGCAGCGCGGAGCACGGGGCGGCGCTGTTCGCCGGTGAAGACAAAGGCTACATCTACTCGCGGATGGGCAACCCGACGGTGCAGGCCCTCGAGAAGTCCGTCGCCGCGCTCGAAGGCGGCTACGCGGCCTTGGCCTGCGGTAGCGGCATGGCGGCGATCCATACCGTGCTGGGCGCGCTGCTCAGGCAGGGCGACCACGTCATCTCCAGCGAGGCCGTCTATGGGCCCACCTGCACACTCATCAGATCCATCCTGGTGGACTTCGGCATCCAGTCCACGTTCGTGGACACGTCCGACCTTGACGCCGTTCAGCGGGCCCTGCGCCCCAACACCAAGGTGCTCTACATCGAGACCCCCGCCAACCCCACGCTTGTCATCACGGACCTGGAGGCCGTCTGCAGTCTCGCCCACCAGCGCGGTGTGCTTGTCGTCGTCGACAACACCTTCATGAGCCCCATCCTCCAGCAACCCTTTCACTGGGGCGTCGACTTCGTAGTGCACAGCCTCACCAAGTTCCTCAACGGCCACGCCGACGTCGTCGGCGGCATCGTCGTCGTCCGCCAGGAAGCCCACTATCCGCAGCTGCGGCGGACGCTGAATCACTTCGGGGGCGTGCTCCCGCCGCTCGAGTCCTTCCTCGTTCACCGCGGGATCAAGACCGTCGCCCTCCGCATGCGGCAGCACTGCGAAAACGCCCAGCGCATCGCCGAACACCTGCAGAAACATCCCCAGGTCGCCTGGGTCCGCTACCCCGGCCTGCCCAGCCATCCGCAACACGCCTTGGCGCAAAAGCAGATGAACGGCTTCGGCGGCATTATCTCGTTCAGCCTGAAGGGCGGCCTCGAAGCCGGCCGCCGCATGATGAACGCCGTCCGCCTCTGCCTGCTGGCCGTCAGCCTCGGCGGCGTCGAGACCCTGATCCAGCACCCGGCGAGCATGACGCACGCGTCGATGGGCGCCGACGCCCGCCGGCAGGCGCACATCGAAGACGGTCTCGTCCGGCTCTCGGTGGGCATTGAAAACGTGAATGACCTGATCGCGGACCTGGACCAGGCGCTGGAAGCCGCCGCCGGCGAGCGTTCGGGGGGCCGGCAAGTCACCCAACCGGCCGCCAGCTAGGCGCACTCCGAACGCCCCTCCCTCGGACGTAGCGTCGGCCCCGGTAGCCGACGTCCGGTGCCGCGCTTTATCGTCCCGGCAGCCCCCGCTAGACTGCACTGCATGTTTGAGACCCTGAGCGACAAGCTGGGCAGCGTCCTGCAGAGCCTCCGCGGCCGCGGCCGGATCAGCGAAGCCAACGTCCGCGAGGCGATGCGCGAGATCCGCACCGCCCTGCTCGAAGCCGACGTCAACGTCGAAGTCGCCCGCAAGTTCTGCGATGCGTGTGTCGAGAAGGCCCTCGGCCTGGAGGTCATCAACACCCTCCGGCCCGAGCAGGTCATGGTCAAGGTCGTGCACGACGAGCTCGTCCGGCTGATGGGCCCGATCGAGACCCGCATCCCGTTCGTCTCGCAGCCGCCCACGATCATCCTCATGGCCGGCCTGCAGGGCTCCGGCAAGACGACCACCTGCGCCAAACTCGCCCGCTACTGCATGCAGCGCGGCAAGAAGCCCATGCTCGTCGCCGCCGACCTGAAACGGCCCGCCGCCATCGACCAGCTCGAAGTCCTCGGTAAGCAGCTCGACGTCCCCGTTTACACCGAGCGCGACCATCAGAACGCCGTCCGCGTCTGCCGCAACGCCGTCCGCGAGTCGCGCACGCGCGACCGCGACGTGGTCATTCTCGACACCGCCGGCCGCCTCGCGATCGACGACGAGCTGATGACCGAGATTTCGCAGATCGCGACCGCGACGTCGCCGCACCAGATCTACCTCGTCCTCGACGCGATGACCGGCCAGGACGCCGTCAACACGGCCAAGGCGTTCGACGAGCGTCTCGAGCTCGACGGCGCCATCCTCACCAAGTTCGATTCCGACACGCGTGGCGGTGCCGCTTTGTCGGTGAAGTCCGTCACGGGCAAGCCGATCAAGTTCATCGGTGTCGGTGAGAAACTCGACGCGCTCGAGGAGTTCCATCCGGAGCGCATCGCCGGCCGCATTCTCGGCATGGGCGACGTGGTCTCGCTGGTGGAGAAGGCGCAGGAGACGTTCGACGCGGCGCAGGTCGCCAAGACGCAGGAGAAGATGGCCAAGGGCGCGCTCGGGCTGGACGACTTCCTCGGCCAGCTCGAAAGCATGCGCAAGATGGGACCGATGAAGTCGATCCTGAAGATGATCCCCGGGGTCGGGTCCGCACTGGGCGACATGGACATGCCGGAGGAGGATCTCGACCGCATCCGCGGGATGGTGCACTCCATGACGCCGAAGGAGCGGCGCAATCCCGAGGTGATCGAAGCGTCGCGCCGGCGGCGGATCGCGAAAGGCGCCGGCGTGGACCCGCAGGACGTGAGCGGGCTGGTGAAGCAGTTCGTGCAGATGCGCGGCGTGATGAAGCAGATGGCGGGGCTGGGCATCGGCGGGCGGCTGAAGATGACGCAGCAGCTTGCGAAGCTGGGGATGATGGACGGCGGCATCCCGAAGATGAAGAAGGGCACGACGAAGTACCAGCCGCGCAAGCTCGAACGCAAGAAGCGCCGCCGGCGGTAGCCCAATGTCGCATCGACATCCCGCCGGCGGTGTGGTATCGGCATTGTGCCGGCGCTGTCGGGGGAGAGCAAAGCTCTGCTTTGCTACCGAGTGGTATCGGCGTCTCGCCGGTGATGTGGTACCGGCATTGTGCCGGCGCTGTCGGGGGAGAGCAAAGCTCTGCTTTGCTACCGAGTGGTATCGGCGTCTCGCCGGTGATGTGGTACCGGCGTTGTGCCGGCGCTGTCGGGGGAGAGCAAAGCTCTGCTTTGCTACCGAGTGGTATCGGCGTCTCGCCGGTGATGTGGTATCGGCATCCTGCTGGTGCCATAGGGTGCACAAGGGAGCTGCGCTCTACCCTGGTTCAACAGTGCCACGCGGCGCCGGACGCGATGGTCCGGCGCCGCGTGTTTGGCCCTGGATCGATCGAGCGCGTCGCCGTCATTCCGCGGGCGACGCGCCGTGCGCCCACTATGGGGCGGTCAGCAGCGCGATGAACGGATTGATGTCGCGGAAGTCGACCGCGCCGTCGGCGTTGATGTCACCGTTCAGCAGCGGGCAATTGGGGTTCGTCGCCTGCCACAGGTCCGGGTTGGTCAGCACCAGCACGAACGGATTGATGTCGCCAAAGCTCACCACGCCGTCGCAGTTCAGGTCGCCCGGCTCCAGCAGCCGCAGGTGTAAGTCGTCGTAGTACAGCGGGCTCGAGTTGTTGGCGACCAGATCGAGCGCGCCGATGTTGAGCACGCCGCCGCCGTCGCCGAACACGCCCGCGGTCCAGGACGCCGCCGTGCCGAGCTGCTGCCCGTCGTAGTAGACGCGGTAGAGGTCCGCGTTCAGGTCGATCAGCACCTCGATCTTCACCCAGCGGTCCGTGACGAGCGGCGCCGCCACCGGCTGGTCCTGATCCCGGATCAGCGTCTGCGTCAGCGAGTCGGCGTGGAGCTGCACGGACCAGTGGTACGGCCCGCCGTCCGCGTACGTGTTGAGCAGGACCAGATACGACCCGCAGTGGCCGTACGGGTCGCAGCCTGACACGAAGTCGGCCGGCACGTACTGCCACGCCGTCAACGCGTAGCGGCCCCAGTTGAAATCCGCGAACGGCTGCAACAGATCAGCCCCGCCGGCGATCTCGAGCGCGTGGAACGGGCTGCCGGCCTGCGCGTCGGTGACGACGGCGTCCAGCGTGGGGTCGTTGTCCCAGCCCTGCCAGCCGTACTGCCCGTGCAGGCCGGTGCCGGCGTCGTAGTAGTCGAAGCCGTCGTACCAAAAGTCGGACCACCACGTGCTGCCGGACATGACCAGGTTGTCGATCGCGACCGGGCCACTGCGGCCGGCGTCCGTCGCCATGTACCAGTGCAGCTCCTGCCAGGCCGGCGGCGGCGTGACCTCGAACTCGAGCACGACGCGCTGCCAGCCGTTTTCGAGCTCGTCGATCGCCTCAACCAGGTTCTGGACGACGCACTCCGGCGGCATGACCGGCTCCCACCACAGCATGCCGCCGCCGGTGTAAACGTCGAACTGGTAGGCCACGTACTCCACGCCCGCGGGCTCGGGCTGATCGTCGAGGCGCACGGCCAGCAATCCGTTGGCTGCGAACCCGCCGGGCAGGCCGACGACGCCGATGTGGTCCGTGACGGCCGGCATCCAGTCCGGCAGGAAACTGCCGCCCCGCCACCACTCGGTGCCCTCGTACCAGCTCGGCAGGACGGAGAGGTTCTCGCGCGGGGGGTACCAGTAGGGATCCAGGTAGTCGGGGAAGAACGTGTAGTGGGATTGGCTCTTGTCCTTCTGGGCGGGCGGCGCGTTGGTCTTGGACTGCGGCTTGTCCTTCGGCGTGCATTCGGTCTCGATCTTCACGTTGTCGATCGTGATGAAGTCATCGGTGTTGCGGCCGGTCTTCAGGGTGATCTTGACGTCCTCGACCTTGGGCTGGGGCTTGATTTCGAACTCCCAGGTCCACGTCTGCGGGCCGTTGGGGTCGTTGGGATCCACGGGCTGCTGGCTCGGCGGTTTGGAGGGCTGGTGTTCCGGCGGCTCCTTGAAGGAATCGGGGCGCCCGGGGGTCCGCGACACCGCGCCTGGGCGGTTCCTAGCGGGGTCATTCGTGCGAATGTCCGCCCGGATCGTAATGCGTTTCTTCTGTCCCCGGTCAATCGTGTTGTACACGTGGAACCACAGCTCAACCGTCTTGTTCGCGCCAAACACGCCCCACTCGCCGTCATTCGGATCGTTCGGGTCCAGCCAACGTACCAGCGGGCCGATCTTCTGGACCTGGGGTGGCTTTACCTGGGGCGGCAACTGCGTCTCGTTCGGGTCCGTCGGGCCGGGGAAGGTCGGGGAATCGAACGGATAGCCTACCTTGACGATGTTGGGCGGTGGCGGCGGCGGGGGCTGATTCGGATCGCGGCCCCCCTCATCGGCCCAGGCCGGCCACGTCCCGAGCGCAAAGCCCAGGACCACCGACAAAACCACGGCCGTCCAGATGGACACCTGCCGTTCGCGGGAAGTCCGCACTGCACACCGCTGGGCTTGACTCGTGCTTCGGGGGTTCATGGCGGCTCTCCTGCCTGGACGCACGGGGGGCGTCCGTTGCTTCCGGCTGCCTCAGTCTCACTCGGATCGGCCCCGCAGCCTGATTTCGGTCGATTCACTTATATATAGACCGGAACCGCGCCTCATTTAACACGCCACCCGGAATTGACCCGACATTTGTGCCGGCCGGAGATGAATCCGTGGGCACGCGGCCGGGCCGTACCGCCCGCCGGCTCGCGGGTTAGAATCGCGACATGCTGGCAGTGCCGAATCCAGGCCGATCGCCGCAGCACCGCGCTGTGGTCCGGGAAGAACTGCTTCTGGGCACAGTCTTCGTGGCGGCCCTGGTGCTGCGGGGTCTGCACGCCTGGGGCCAGGCCGCCCACAACCCCTTCTTCTACGCCCCAACCATGGACGAGGGGATGCACGATGCGTGGGCGCGGCAGATCGCGTCGGGCGCCGGGCTGGGGGCGGTGCCGTTCTTCCGCGCGCCGCTCTACTACTACCTGCTCGCGGCGATCTACAAGCTCGTTGGTCCGAATATTGTCCTGGCGCGCGTCGTGGGGTGCTGCGTCGGATCGGTCACGTGCTACCTGATCGCGCGGTTCGGGGTGGCACTCGGCGGGCTGCGCGTGGGGCTGATCGCCGGGCTGATCGCGGCGGTGTACTGGCCGCTGATCTACTTCGACGGCCAACTGCTGACGGTCTGGCTGGAGCTGTTTCTCAATGTCGCCATGCTGATGCTGCTGTGGCACGCCGAGCGCCGCGCGGACTGGCGGTTGTTCCTGCTGGGTGGCGTGGCATTCGGGCTGTCAGCGATCACGCGGCCGACGGTGCTGGCGCTGGCACCGGGGATCTTGTTGTGGTTGTGGGTGATGCGGCCAATGCGCACCAGCGGCGCTCTACGGCCGACTCGGGGGTCGGCCGCTACTACACGGGCAAGAATGCCGGTGCTGCATGATGCGGTTCGGCGGGAGCCTCGCCCTCCCAGGGTCGGTGGTCGGCCCATCATGCGGGCGGCGGGGCTGATCTTCGCCGGGGCGGCAATCGCGATTCTGCCGGTGACGATCCGCAACCGCGTCGTGGGCGGCGAGTGGGTGTTGATCGCGTCGTATGGCGGCGTGAATTTCTACATCGGGAACAACCCGCAGGCCGACGGCGTCGCGGCCATCGTGCCCGGAACCCGCGCCGACTGGCTGGGCGGGTATGAGGACACGCATCGCATCCCCGAAGCGGAACTCGGCCGGAAGCTAAGCGAAGGCGAGGTCTCCAGCTACTGGTTCGACAAGGGGCTGGCGTGGATCCGAGCGAACCCGGCGGCATGGCTGCGTCTGACCTGGCACAAGTTCCGCCTGTTCTGGAGCCCGGTCGAGATTCCGAACAATCAGCCGGACTGGTATTTCGCCCGGCTGTCGGGCGTCTCAGTGGTGTACTGGATCGGGTTCCCGGTAGTCGCGTGTCTCGGGCTGGCGGGGCTGGTGCTGATCGGGCGTGATTGGCGCACGTGGTCGCTGCCGCTGCTGTTCGCGCTCATCAATATGCTGGCCGTCGTCGCGTTCTTCTGTCCGGGCCGCTATCGGTTGCCGGTGGTGCCGGTACTGATTCTGCTGTCGGCGGCGGGGCTCGCACGGGTGCCGGAACTGTGGCGGGCGGGGGCGCGGCGCACGCTCGGCGCGTATGCGCTCGTCGCGCTGCTCGCGAGCGTGTTTCTGGCGACGAATCCGCCGGACCGGGCCGTCCATTGGCGGGAGACGGAGGGGATGGCGCACCACAACCTGGCGGTGCATTACGCGCAAGCGGCCCAGAGCGACCCGGCGGCCCGCGGGCAGGTCATCGAGCAGATGCAGCAGGCAATTCAGTTGCGGCCGAACGACGCAACCATGCACACGGCGCTGGGCATGTGGCTGCTCAAGTTCGGCCGCCCCGCGGAGGCTGCTCCGGCGCTCGCGCGGGCGCTGGAGCTGGACCCGAACAGTCCGGAAGCGCACGGCTATTACGGCGACTACCTGTATGCGCAGGGGCAGCTCGCGGAGGCCGTGGCACAGTATGAGGCCGCTGTGGCTTTGCGACCAACATGGAGTGGACCGCGCGTCTCGCTCGGGCACGTGCTGGCGAAACTCGGACGCACGGAGGATGCCTGTACGCAGCTTGAAGCGGCGCTGCGTATCGATCCTGAGCTGGTCGATGCACGGCAGCAGCTTGGCATGCTGTTGATGCAGCAGGGTCAATTCGCCGCCGCGCGCGCGCAGCTTGCGGAAGTGGTGCAGCGCAAGCCGAACGGCCCGGCGGCCGCGCAGTTGCTCGCGACCGCACTATGGAAAGATGGCGCGGCGGCCGAAGCCGTGCGGGTGTTGCGCGACGCGGTGCAGCGCACGCCGGACGACGAGCGAATTCTGAAGGCGCTGGCCTGGATGCTGGCGACGGCGCCGGACGCGGAGCTGCGCAATGGCGCCGAGGCCGTGCAGCTTGCCGAGCGTGCGCTCCAGGTCGCGGGGCGGCCGAGCACGAGCCTGCTGAACACGCTGGCGGCGGCGCTGGCGGAGGCGGGTCAATTCGACCGGGCGGTCGAGGTCTGCACGCAGGCCATCGAGGGCGCCCGCGCCGCGGGGCAAGGCGAGACGGTCGCGGAGCTGGAGACACGACTGGCCCTGTATCGTGCTGGGAAGGCATACCGCGAGTCTAATTGAAAAGCGCGGGTGTCGCGGCTGCACGCCTGGTCACTTAGAATTCCGGCGGGCGTGCATGGAGTCGCGTATGCCAGTGAACACCGCGAAATCGACGCACGGGCGCTTCGGACCCTTTGGCGGGCAATACGTCCCCGAGGTGCTGATGAATGCGCTCGGCCAGCTTGAGGCGGAATACGACCACGCCAAGGCCGACCCCGCGTTCTGGACCGAGCTCGATGACTACCTGACCAGCTACGCCGGCCGGCCGAGCCCGCTGTATTTCGCCCGGCGACTCACCGCACACTGCGGCGGCGCGAAGATCTACCTCAAGCGCGAAGACCTCAACCACACCGGCGCCCACAAGATCAACAATACGCTCGGACAGGCGCTGCTCGCCCGGCGGATGGGCAAACGCCGCGTCATCGCCGAGACCGGGGCCGGTCAGCACGGCGTCGCGACGGCGACCGCGTGCGCCGTGCTCGGGCTGGAATGCCGCGTGTACATGGGCGCAGAGGACGTCCGGCGACAGGCACTGAATGTCTACCGCATGCGGCTGCTCGGCGCCGAGTGCGTGCCAGTCGAGAGCGGCCAGCGCACGCTGAAAGACGCGATCAACGAGGCCCTGCGCGACTGGATGGCGAGCGTGACGCACACGCACTACGCGATCGGCAGCGTCATGGGGCCGCACCCGTTTCCCACGATCGTCCGCGATTTCCAGGCCGTCATCGGGCGCGAGACGAGGGAGCAGTTTCGCGAAATCGAGGGCCGCCTGCCCGACGTGATCCTCGCCTGCGTGGGCGGCGGCAGCAACGCGGCGGGCATCTTTTTCCCGTTCATCGATGAGCGCGGGGTACGACTGATCGGCGTTGAAGCCGCCGGCGAGGGGCTCGACGGCACGCGGCACGCGGCCACGCTCGCCAAGGGTCACCCCGGCGTGCTGCACGGCATGCACACGATCGTGCTCCAGGACGACGACGGCCAGACGCTGCCGGTGCATTCGGTGTCCGCCGGCCTGGATTATCCCGGTGTCGGCCCCGAGCACGCCCACTGGCACGCGACCGGGCGCGTGGAATACACGTCGGCGACGGACATAGAGGCACTCGATGCATTCGAGCTGCTGTCGCGCCTGGAGGGCATCATTCCGGCGTTGGAGTCGGCGCATGCCGTCGCACACGCGGTGAAGATCGCGCCGAAACTGCCGGCCGAGCAGAGCATCGTGATCAATCTCAGCGGACGCGGCGACAAGGACTGCGTCGAGGTCGCGCGCATCCGCGGGCAAGCACTGACGTAGCGTGCGATTGCAGGGTTGTCGCCACACGGGGGGAAGGGGCAGCCTGCAACAGTGGTACGAGCATCGCGCGTGGGCGGCAGGGGCATCGTGTATGGGTGGTACGGGCAGCTTGCCCGTCTGCAACGGGCGGGACGCCTGTACCACCCACCCATGCGAGTCGCCCGCTTGCGAAGCCGCGGTCGTTTGGTCACACTTAGGCCGTCCACCACCGGACCCGTGATCGAAAGTGCAACGCCGTACCGAGGGGCGACGATGCCGTTCATCCGCTGTCCAGCCTGCAACGCCCGCTACAAGGTGCCGGAGACGGCGGGCGGCCAGCGCGCCAGGTGCGCGAAATGCGGCAAGAACTTCCGCATACCGGCGTTCCCGCCGCCACCGCCGCCGGAGGAGGAGTTGCGCCTCACCAGTCTCGATGCCCTGAGCGAGGGTGAGACGATCCCGATCCAGGCGCCGCCGCCGGCGCCGAGTGTCGGTGATTCCACCGTGCTCGAGGCCGTGCTGGTCAACGAGACGGCGACGTACGCCGCGTCGGACCACGTGGACGAGGGGCCGGCGACGGCCGGGGCGTATGGCGACTACCTGCGCGCGTTAATGCGCTCGCTGGCGTTTCCGGTTCGCGGGGGCGACCTGGCCGCGTTCGCGATCGTGTGGGTGTTGCTGATGCTCGGCGAGGTGGCGGGTGCGTGGATTGGGTGCATTGGCGGCATCGTGTCGCTGGTCGTCCAGGCCTGGTACATGGCGTTCCAGCTCAACATTGTGCTGGGAGCGGCGGGTGGCGAAGAGGAGTTGCGGACGCTCACGATCACCGAAGGCTGGTGGGACGATTTGGTCGTCCCGCTCTTCAAGATGGCAACGGCATCGATCCTCGCCCTGGCGCCGCTGTTCGTGTTCCTGGTCGGCGCGGACGCATTCGCCGCCGGCGGCCCCGCGTCGGGGGGCACGTGGACCTGGCTGCAATCGCTGCCGCCTACCACGCTGACCGTGGCCGGTGCGCTGGCGCTGGCCGGCTATTTCGTCTGGCCGATGCTTGTGCTGGTGGTCGCGGTCGGCAGCTTCGGCGGGCTGGTGCGCGCGGACCTCATCGCGCGCACGATTGTGCGCTCGTTTCCGGCGTATCTGCTGACCGTGGTGACGGTGTACCTGAGCCGCGGCCTGCAGTTCGGCGCCATGATCGCACTGGCGATCCTCTCCGCCCAGTCTGCCGGCACGGGCTCCGGTCTGCTCCTCGGCGCGCTGCTGAAGGCCGTCGAGCTCTACTGCACGATCATCGCGATGCGCGCGATCGGGCTGTACTACCACCACTTCAAGCACCGCTTCGCCTGGTCGTGGGGCTAGACCGCGCGGCGCGGCGGTTCACCGCCAGTAGTAATGCCACGTGTAGTGCAGCTCGATATCCTTCTCCGGCTCGAGCGTGAACTGCCACGTGACGCGCCCAACGCCGTTGAAGCGATGCCACCAGTAGGGCCAGTTATACCAGTACCACCAACCCGGGTATTCGCCACCCGTGTAGCCGCGACTGTCCTCCAGCGCGTTGGCCGCCTCGATCCGGCCGTCGTGATCCGCGGTGTCCGCCGCGCCGAGCAGGTGCCGCGTCACCTCCAGCCGCACCGGCTGCGCCCGCCGGTTGGTGAGGCGGATGGTCCCGGCCAGGTCCGCCCGGCCATACGTCGCGCCGTTCCACTTCATGGCGTCGGGCGCGCGCTTCGTCTCAACCTCGGACTTGCTGACCGGCACATCGACGGCAGTCGTCAAGTCCAGGTCACTGCGGCCGCCGCGGGCGGTGTAGGTCATCAGGCTCTGCGCCAGGAGCTGCCCTTCGCGCAGGATGATCGCCGGCGCCGTGGTCAGCGGATACGGCCCGCTGTTCTGCAGCCGCAGTCGATGCCGGACCTGCGGCGCCCGCATGAGCCGCGCCAGCTCGCGAAGCTGCTCGTGGCTGCAGTTGCGCTCGATCTCCGGCGGCGGCGCAAAGGGCATGTCCAGGACGAAGACATCCTCGTACGGCAGCGTGAATTCGGCCACGGAGACGACCATCCGCTCGCCCTTGCGGAGCGTGAGGTGCTCCACGCGGAAGACGAACAGGTCTTCGTGGCGCGAGCCCTGCGCGTAGTCCGTTTCGTCGGCATCCACCGGCGACCCGGACGCCGGCTCGTACCACCCCGGCTGGGCAACCTGCGTCTGGATGGCGTTATCGAACGCGTAACGCAGACGCTGCACCTGCGGGAGCTCGGGCGCCAGGCGCGCCGCCGCCGCCTGCAGCGCGATGGGATCGATCTGGTCCTCGAACTGGAACGACGGTACGCCGATCACAAGACTGGCGGTCACGTCGTTCAGGTCCGCCAGCTCGTTCACCAGCGTGGCCTGAAGCCGGATGCGCGCCTGACCGGCGCCGTCGATGTCCACGCGATAGCTGGGGATCCAGCGTACGCCGTTCTGCAGATACACCATGCCGACGCGGGCGCGCGGGCCGGGCTGGCCGTCCCAGGCGAGCTTGAGCGTGAGCAACCGGCGCGACTCCTCCACGGGCAGGGCGCGCCGGGCGATCGTGCGGAAGGTGACCTCGCGAATGCGCTCCAGCGGCAGGGCCTTCACTCCTTCCTGCATCTGCAGGAGCACGATGGTGCCCGGCTGCCCAGCGTTGGGCGCCGGCGGCGCGGGCGTCGGCCCGGCCGGCGTGGCCCCCGGGGCGGGCGCCTCGGCAACAGGTCCGGGTTTCGGAATGCCCAGCACGGTGGCCCCGTACGACCGTCCGTCCTCCTCGGTGATGATGACCTCGGCACCGGGGTTGGCGTCGAGGAGCTCGCGGATATTGAGCGCGGTCCGCTCCGATTTCACTGGCCGCTGTCCCGCGACCACGGCGGCAAGTTTCGCCGCGGGATCGGCGGAGTACGCCCAGAACGTGCCGATCACGGGCGTCGGCAGCGTGTCCAGCACGACATCGCCGGTACCATCCGTCGGCAGCTCGCTTTCGTGCAGGACGAAGGCATGCCCATCCTTGAAGATGGCAAGCTCCTTGACCGGCATGGACGTGAGGACGCTGGCCTCGAGCGCCACCGGTGGCGCCGCGTGGCCGACGGCCCCCCCTTTCTGGGCGCGCGCGGCGGCCGTGAAGGCGGACAACAGAACGATAGCGAACCCCGCGGTGCGTGCGGCCATTGTGGCAACCTCCCGGCGAATGCCCGGTCAACGCCCAGTCGGGCTGCGGTGCGCCACGCACGAGCGGCTCACCGATCGCCTAATGGAAGTATGCCCCGCCGGCAGCGGAGGTGTGTAAAAGTCATGTAACGAATGGCGCGGCGGCGCGCCGGCTGCAACTTCAACCGCCCACGCGCCGCCGCACACCCCGCGAGGACACGAATCCGGCGATCACACCGGCCGGCGGCGCCCCCAGCGCAGCCAGCACAGACCGGCCAGCGTCAACGGCAGCATGGCCGTGCCGCTGGCGCCACACAGACTGATGGGCGACACGCCGCCGTTCGGCGTGCCGTCGTTCGGGTCCGTGTCGTCCCCGGTGTCGGGCGCGCCGAAATCCGGCACGCCGCTGTAGTCCGTGGGTGGATTGTTGTCATCATCTCCCGGTGCCGGGGTATTGCTGTCGTCCGGCTCGGTGGGCTCGAGCGCGTTGGGATCGACCATGACCGGGTTCAAGAGGAAGCCGCGCGTGCTGCCGTCGCTGCTGCCCCGGATGGTGCCCCAGCCGACGATCACGCCATCTTCGTTGATGTCCCGGGCCTCGGTCAGCGTGATGCCCGGAGTGATCCGCTTGCCGTCCTCGTCCAGCAGATACAGCAGGTCGTTGAGATCCTGCATCACGCCGTCACGGTAGACGAAGGCCCGGCGGTTCCGCTCCTCATCCTCGGCCCAGCCGACGATGACGCCGGCATCATTGATGGCGGACGCGGCGCTGAACCCATGCAGCGGGTCGTCGCGCAGCGTGCCAAGGTCCGTCATCGTACCGTCGCTCCAGTAGAACGCCCGGGTGTAGTGCTCGCCCGTGGGCGCGTCATAGTCCGACTCGCCGACCACGTCACCGTTGTTGTTGATCGCGCGACCCCAGCTGTTCACGCCGCCCAGCGTCCCGAGGTCCGCCATCAGGTCATTCACGCCGCCCGCGCCTGCGTACCACTGGTCGGGAAAACCGTCGGCGTTGTTGTCCAGCGGCGTCAGCAGGAACGCGTGGTAGCCGCCGGTGCCGTCGCCGCGCAAGGTGTACGAGTAGCCGGTGACTTCGCCGGCGTCGTTCACGGCGGTGGCGCTGCTGACGGGATCCGAGGCGGCGAGCGTGCCGAGGTCGATCATGAGGTCATTCACGAGGTCCTCGTTCAGGTCGGCCACGAACGTGCCATTCAGCGGGCGGACCAGGAAGGCGTGCGTCACGCCGTCAATGCGATCGGCCCAGCCCACGACGTAGTTGCTGTTGCTGATGCCGATGGCGGCGCTGTCATACGCCGTCTGGCACGGGTTGCCGAGCGTCATGAGGTTGGCGAGGGCGTCGCCGGGATAGGGCGTCGCCAGGTCGCTCAGCACCGAGGGGCGCAGGACGAAGGCGTTGGTGATGACGAACGTCGGCGGGCACTCGATCGAGGTGCGCGCGGTGCCGACGATCTGGCCGCCGTTCGAGATCGCGAAGGCCTCGCTGTAGTCCTGGTCGAACAGCGGGTGTTTGAGGCTGAAATGCACGGTGCCGTGCAGGTCGGTCGTGGCCCGGTTGTGCCACTGGGCCGAGTGCTTGCCGCTGTCGGCCTGGACCCAGCCGACGGCCTGGCCGGTGTTGTTCACCGAGTACGCGCGACTCTGTCCGCCCTCGGGCGCGGTCAGTTCGATCAGCTCGTAGCGGAGCACGAGCCCGTTCTGGGCCAGGGCGGCCAGGGCGGCCACGCCGCCTAGCAGGGCAACGCCCAGAAACCGATTGGTCAGTTTGCTGGAGGACCTCAGCATGGGAACGTTCTCCAAACCCACCCCCGGTGGTCTCATTCGATCAACTCGTTGCGGACCCAGCTCACGTGGTTGGCCGCGGGGTCGTCGCCGTTCAGGATCGCCACGACATCGGCATCCCCGTCACCGTCCAGGTCGCCGTAGCCCAGCCGGCCGACGTCGCCCGGCGGGTCAAAGGTCACGATGATGTGCCCGGTCCACTCGTCGAACGGGATCGTCGGCGACTCGAAGTACCGCAGGGCCCCCCGGGTCCCGCCGACCACCAGTTCCAGGATGCCGTCGTTGTTCACGTCCAGCGCTTTGACCGCGCGGGGCTCGAAGGATTCGAAATTGACGATCGGCACGGTGTACCAGTCAAAGCCGCGGTCATTCACTTCCGTCGGCTGCACGAACAGCGTCAACTGCAACTGCTCCGGGCTCGTGGCCACGACATCCACCAGGCCGTCGCCTGTGAGATCCGCGACGTCGATGGTGAAAGCACCGCGCACGCTGCCGATCCGGTGCTGCAGCCAGGTGGCCGCCGGATCGCTGGCATCGCCGCCGCCGGGGTTCTCGAACCACGCGACCTGCACGTTCTGGTCGTCGGTCGCGGTGGAGATCAGATCGAAGTAGCCGTCGCCGCTCAGGTCGTAGGCCCGCAGGTCGCGCGCCCCTTCGCGGTCGAGCACATCGTGGCGCTCGTGCGTGCCGAGCGCGAGCGTCGTCCACCCCACGCCGTCCTCCGCGCCGCCCGGGTTGATCAGCACCTGCACGGAACCGGCCACGATGTCGATGGTCTCCAGCGGCAGGTCCGGCTTGGGCGTGAGCTGCACATGCAGGCGCCGCGAGGCGGCGATGTCGTTGTTGCCGTCGCGGTCGAAGTCGGCGATCTCGACGCTGGTGTAGCCCTGCTCGACGGTCACGATGTAGTTGTCCAGATTGGTGCCGACGCCGACCTCCTGGGCAAGGATCGCCGTGAGCTCCTCGTTGGAAATCGACTCGGTCGTACCCGCGATCATCTCGAGCGCACCGGTCGGCTGGCCCCATTCGTTCAGGACGTGCGTGCGGCCGGGATCCGCGGGGTGGTGCATGTAAACAACGCCGTCCTGCGTGGCGATCACGATGTCCAGGTTGCCGTCCCCGTCGAGGTCGCCGACGGCCAGGTCGGTGAGTTCCTTCCAAGCGTTCTCGCCGCCGTCGAGCGTCAGGCTGGCCAACTGACCGGCGCTCAGCTCGCCGTAGCTAAGCAGGATCTGCACGATGCCCTTGCCTTCCTGGTTGTAGCCCACCACCGGGTCGACGCGCCGGTCGCCGTTGAAGTCAATCAGCACGGGCGCGCGGGTCAGGTCCCCCACGCGATATGTCACCGTGGTCACGGCCTGCCCGCCGGTGAACGTCCGGCCGTCGATCAGCAACTCGGTGAAAGTGCTGCCCGAGCCCGAGATGAACGTGCTGCCCGCCACCACGGCCGTGCCGCCGCAGTTCCCGTTTAACAGGCACCAGCGCCACTCCGGCGCGCAGTTCAGCACGCTGCCAGCCAGCAGTACCCCGCAAACCACCGCAAGCGTCAGGCGCATATGGCGAAGCTGCATGTTCAGGGCTCCATCTGAGCGGACGCCGGCAACCGGCCCGCGGCCCACGCCGGCCAGCGCCGGCCGCCGCAGACCCGGCGGTCCGGCGGAAACCAGGTACACTTCACTTATCGGGTCGGCACTTCGCAGCGGTGGCTTGACTTGGAATCAGGCGGGAGCGCGGAATGGCGGCGGCGAAATGCGTTCCGGCGCGCTTTGCGCGGTGGGCGCAGAATTGACCGCCCCGGCGGCCGTCACGACCGCCCAGGCTTCTCGGACGTGCCCGAGCACCGTGTCCACGTCGAGCCCGGCCAGGCAGTCGTGGTGGCCCAGCGGGCACGTGCGACGGTAGCACGGGGCACACGCGAGCGGCCGCATCACGATCCGCGCCGTCGCGCCATACGGCCCGGTGCGCGCCGGGTTGGTCGGGCCGAACAACGCCACCAGCGGTTTGCCGAGCGCGGCCGCGATGTGCATCGGCCCCGAATCGTGGCAGATCACCAGGTCCGCGAGCGCGAGAGCGGCGCTGAGGGCGCGCAGCGACGTGCGCCCGACGAGGTCGACCACCGGGCCCGCGCCGGCGGCGATGAGTTCCTGCGCGAACGTCCGATCGTCGGGCGCCCCGAGCAGCACGCACGGCGGCCAGCCCTCGGCGTGCAAACGCGTGCACAAGGCCGCGAGACGCGCCACGGGCCAGCGCTTCGACGCCCAGCGCGCGCCGGGAATGACGGCGATGAAGTGATCGAGCGGCCGCCCGGCGGCGTCGGCCAGCAGACTCCGGGCGGCTGCGAGTTCATCGGCGCGCAGCCCCAGCGGAAACCGTGGCGTGTCGAGCGGCAGCCCCAGACTGCGGCCGACGGCGAGATTTCGGTCGACGGCGTGGCAGTCGGCGGGGCCAGACGCAGGTGTGCGGACGCGCTGCGTGTAGAACAGCCATGCGAATTCGCGCGCCGCGGCAAAGCCAACCCGCCGGCGGACCCCGCTGGCCCAGGCGAGAAACCCGCTGCGCACGAGCCCCTGAAGATCGATGACCAGGTCGAACCGGCGGCGGCGCAGGCCCCACACGAAGCGGACGAATTCCGCGAGGATCCGGGGGCTCTGGAGCATGCGCCCGTAGCGTCGCCGGTCGAAGCGAATGACCTCGTCGAGCAACGGATGACCATCGAGCAGCGGGGCAAACGCGTTGCCGGCCAGCCAAGCGATGTGGGCAGTCGGGTGCGCCGCGCGGAGCCCGACGAGGACCGGCAGAGCATGGACGATATCGCCGAGCGAGCTGGGCTTGATAATGAGAATTCGTTCTGGATTAGCCGGGATCACTGGCGCTTTGCTCCGCATGGCGCACACTATACACGCCAGCCGGCGCCGCGGCACCCGACCCCCCGTGGAAACGCTCAAACCCCCGCTTGCCTGCCGGGTTGCGCGAATTTAACTTGATTCGTCCGAGGGCCTCTGCTATCGTCTGAGCAACTCGGAGGGCCGTGGGGGGAACCCGATCGGCCACGCCCCGCCCGGGCGAGATTCTGCGCTCTGACGCGTGCCAGTGGCCCAAGAACCGAGCGAACGTAAAGCCCGTGCCGCACGGGGCGCGTCAGGTGCATCCCGCCGGCGCGACCGTCCATGTAGCAGACTTGAAGTAACCGAAGCACAGACAAGAAGTTAAGACAGAACGCGAACTACGCCATGAACCCCATCCACCGCATCCGCAACATCGGGATCTCCGCCCATATCGACTCGGGCAAGACCACGCTCTCAGAGCGCATTCTCTTCTATTCCGGGCGGATTCACCGCATGGGGGAGGTGCACGACGGCGGCCGCGGCGCGGTCATGGATTACATGGACCTCGAACGCGAGCGCGGCATCACCATCACGTCCGCCGCCACCAGCGTCCATTGGGGCGAGCACGACATCAATCTGATCGATACGCCGGGCCACGTCGACTTCACTGTCGAAGTCGAACGTTCGCTGCGGGTGCTGGATGGCGCGATCCTGGTTCTGTGCGGCGTCGGTGGCGTGCAGTCGCAGTCGCTCACGGTCGACCGGCAGATGAAACGTTACGGCGTGCCGCGGATCGCCTTCATCAACAAGCTTGATCGCGTCGGCGCCGATCCGGCCCGCGTCGTCGCCGAGGTGGAGAAGAAGCTCGGCCTGGTGGCCGTGCCGCTGCAACTGCCGATCGGGCTCGAGCAGGACCACCGCGGCGTGATCGACCTGATCACGATGGAGGCGCTGTACTTCGACGGCGCTTCCGGCGAGCGCGTGCGGCGCGAGCCAATCCCCGCCGAGCTGCGCGCGGCGGCCCAGCGCGCGCGGCAGGGACTGCTTGATACGCTTTCGCTGTACGACGACGAGCTCATGGAACTGCTGCTAGACAACGACGCCGCGGCGGCCGATGGCGTGACCCTCGTGCCCGAGCCGCAGCGGCTGCACGACACGATCCGCCGGCTGACGATTGCGCGCGACATCGTGCCGGTGCTGATGGGCTCCGCGTTCCGCAACAAGGGCGTGCAACCGCTGCTGGATGCGATCGTGCAGTACCTACCCTCGCCGCTGGACATCGTGTACTACGCGCGCGACAACGACAACGACGGCGCCGAGGTGGCCATCACCGCGGACCCGGACGCGCCGCCGGTCGTGATGGCGTTCAAGCTCGTCGAGGAATCGTTCGGGCAGCTCACGTACGCGCGCGTCTACCAGGGTCACGTGCGCAAGGGCACGGTGCTGCGCAACACGCGCGTGCGCCGCACAACACGCGTCGGGCGCATGGTGCGCATGCATGCGAATGACCGCGCGGACGTGGACGAAGCTGGTCCGGGCGACATCGTTGCGTTCATCGGCGTCGAGTGTGCCTCGGGCGACACGTTCTGCGACGACCGGCTGAACTACGCGCTCGAAAACATCCTGACGCCGGAGCCGGTGATCTCGCTCGCGATCGCGACGGCGAAAGGCGCCGACCGCGACCGGCTTTCGAAGGCGCTGGCGCGCTTCGTCCGCGAGGATCCGACGTTTCATGTGCGCAGCGATCCGGAGTCGGGCGAGACGATCATCGCCGGGGTCGGCGAACTGCAGCTCGACATCTACGTGGAGCGCATCCGCCGGGAGTATGGCTGCCAGGTCGTCACCGGCGCGCCGCGTGTCAACTACCGCGAGGCTCCGACCCGCCCGGCGACGTTCAACTATCGGCACCGCAAACAGACCGGCGGGTCCGGGCAGTACGGCCACGTCATCGGCCGACTCGAGCCGCTGCCCGAGGACGCGGCCGCGGACTACGAGTTCGAGAACGAAGTCACCGG
Source organism: Phycisphaerae bacterium (assembly GCA_017999985.1). Classification (NCBI taxonomy): domain Bacteria; kingdom Pseudomonadati; phylum Planctomycetota; class Phycisphaerae; species Phycisphaerae bacterium. Next base: position 221,555 of record JAGNKU010000001.1, read on the forward strand.
CGGCCGGATCCCGACGGAGTACATTCCGTCGTGCGACAAGGGCTTTCAGGCGGCGCGCATGAACGGGCCGCTGGCCGGCTACGAGGTCGTCCGCGTGCGGATGGTGCTGGAGGACGGCACCTCGCACGCGGTGGACTCCTCCGATCTCGCGTTCCAGGTCGCGGCCCGCGAGGCATTCAAGCAGGCCTACGCCGAGTCGCGGCCGGCCATTCTCGAGCCGATCATGAAGGTCGAGGTCGAGGTGCCGACGGAATTGCAGGGTGGCGTCGTGGGTGACCTGACGTCGCGCCGGGGCGTCATCCACGGGACGGACATCCGCGCGGACGTGACGGTGATCATCGCCGACGTGCCGCTGGCGACAATGTTCGGTTACGCGACGGATCTGCGGTCGATGACGCAGGGGCGGGGAACATTTTCGATGCAGTTCGGGTACTACCGGGCGGCGCCGCGCGACGTGCAGGAAGAGATCATCGCGAAGGCGAAAGCCACCGGTAGCAAACGCTAGGGGCTGCGGTCTCGGCAGCCCCACGATGTGGGGGGCCGGCGCGCCGCGCGTGCCGACCGGCGCAGCGCCCCCGCCCTTACCCTTCATGAGCCGCGAAGGTCACAAGCCGGCTCCCGGCGCGCCCACGACCCTGGTCCTGCGGGAGGCACGCCCGGTTTTCGACGATTGTCGGGGGCCTTTCCCGGTTGCGCTAAGCTTGTTGGGCACCCTTTGCCGATACGACTCGTTGCGCCCCTGGCATGGGCGCCGCGTTCTTTGTGCAGGCAGGGCAAAGGTTCAATCAACATGCGCGCAATCATGGGGCGACGATTCTGGCAGTGGGGTGGTCTGCGTAATCTGCGCGCGTATCCCGAGCAGGCACGGTCATTTCGAACGACCACGCTGCTGGCCATCGTCGCCGTCTTCAACCTCTTCGACCTGGCCTTGACGCACTCCCAGTTGCCACGCGGCAACTTCGCCGAGGCGAACCTCCTGGCGACGACCCTCGCCGCTGGTCCGGCCGGGATGGCGCTCTACAAGCTGCTGCTCTTCGGGGCCGGGGCGTACGTCCTGTACCGCTACCGGCGGCGGTGGGTATCGGAGGCGGGGCTCTGGGTACTGGCGACCGCCTACGCCGCCCTGATGGTCTGGTGGCAGCTTTACCTGGGCGCCGTCGAGATCTGCGTCAGTGACCCGGCGGTGACGGCACCGCTGGCGCTGTACTGAAGCCGAGTCGGTCGCCTGCCTGGGGGACCGCGCTGGTCGGACCGGGACTTCCGGGCTGCCGGTCGGCACGCCAGGGGGAACCACGCACCGCGCAACCGCTGACTCACGCCCGCGTCATTGCGGAGCGGACACCGGCGCGCTAGCATGCCCACCATCCGAACTGGGTCGAGCGAAGACCCACGTCGACCGTCATTTCGCGTTGCTCACGGAGAAAGTCCCATGAATCCTGTCGATCGGCTCGCGTCCATCAACCCGGCCCAGAAGGCATTCGGCCTGCTCGAGGAGTTCAAGCGGTTCGCGTTCAAGGGCAACGTCATTGATCTCGCCGTCGGCGTGATCATTGGCGCGGCGTTTGGCAAGATCGTGGATTCACTGGTAAAGCACATCATCATGCCGCTGGTCAGCCTGCTGATCCCCGGCGAGCAGGGGTACCTCGGCTGGAAGCTGGTCGTGGGCGCGAAAGAAGTGCCCTATGGCCTCTTCATCGGCGAGGTCGTGAACTTCCTCATCGTCGCCGTGGCGCTCTTCATCTTCGTGGTGAAGTTCCTCGGCTGGATCATGAAAGCCCGGAAGCAGGAAGTCGCGGCCGGGCCGCCGCCCCTGACGAAGGACCAGGAACTCCTCATTGAGATCCGGGACCTGCTGGGCAAGAGTCGCGCGTAGGCGCGCAGGACCGGCCGCGGCCACTGACGCTGGTCACACCGCCACTGCCGACACCCGCGTACTCGCGGGCGAGGTTTTTGTGCGCTGCGCTGCGCGGCGGCGACCGGCGGGTCACTCCGCTGGCGTGGGCGACGACGCGGCTGAATCCGCCTCCGCGATGGTCTCGATCACTTCCACGGCCGTTTGGGCCTGCGCCAGCCGGGCGCGCACGGCCGGGTCGCTGGCCACGCGGGCAATTCGGCCGAGCAGCAAGACTTGCAGATCCGGCTGCTCCGCGGGCGTGACCAGCAGGAAGACGAGTTGAATGGGCGCTGATGTGCGCGCGCTGAAGATGATCCCTTCCGTGGAGCGGCCGAACACCACAAGCGGGGCACGCAAGTTGGGGCAGCGCGCGTGGGGCAGCGCGACGCCGAAGCCAACATCCGTGGAGACCTCGTGTTCCCGCGCGATCGCGAGCGCCGCGATGTCGGCCCCCGCTGGCAGCTTGCTCGCCGCGATGGCCGCGGCGAGTTCTGCGATGGCGTGCTCCGCCGTCCGCGCCGCCAGGTCCAGCACCACGCCGCCGTGCGCGCAGGCGTCCCGCAGGCATACGCTAGGCTGGTGCGGGTACTCGTCCTCCATCCGTCCCACGACCTGCTCGAGGATGTCCTCGATCGTAATCAGCCCCACGGGTCGCCCGGCGTCCACCACGACGCACACGGTGGCGTTCTGGCGCTGCAGCTCGAGGAGCGTGGACTCGATGCTGGCTTCGGGTGCGACGGCGTGGAGCGGCCGCACGAGTCCGGCCCAGTCCGACGCCGTCAGCGCCTCCGCGACCAGGTCCTTCGTGAGCAGATAGCCGAGCGGAACGTCCGTCGCCGGATCCACCACCGGCCAGCGCGAGAAGTGCCGGCGGCTGACTTCGCGGAGCACGTCCTGGAGGCTGGCGGACCTGGACAAGCGGTGGACGCGCGTCCAGGGCACCATGATGCTGCGGACGGCCTGGGTGGCCAGGTTCGACACATTCTCGAGGATCAGCCGCAGCCGCAGGTCGCGCACGGACCGCTCGACGGTTTCGCGGCTCGCCCCCGTGTCGGCGAGCACCAGCCGGGCCAGCGCGATGGCGGCTTCACCTTCCTCGAACACGGCGGCCGTGGCTCCGGCTTGTTCGAGGTAGGCTCGCTCGCCGAGGTAATGCGCCCGGACGAAGATCCGCAGGTCGGGGTTCAGGAGGCGGGCGTGCGCGACCACGGTGACGCGCTCGCTGGAGTGCGGCGGGGTAAGCACGAGGTGCGACGCGTGGCGTACGCCGGCCTGCTCGAGGATGGCGTCGTGCGACGCGTCACCGAAGAGCGCCGTCCGGCCCTGCGCGGTGAGCTCGGCCACGGTGTCCATGTTGAGATCGATGACCACGGTCGGCAGGCCCGCTTCATGCAGCAGGTGGTCCACGGAGCGCCCGACCGGGCCGTAGCCCACAACAATCGCCCCGCGGTCGCCCGCGGCGCCGCGCTGGGCGATCGTCTGCCGGGCGGCGGCGTTCATCGACCGCAAGCGGCGCTCGGCCCGGCCGTTGAGCAGTTCCCACAGGCGCGGGCGGCGGCGCAGCCAGGCCTCCAGCGGCTCCAGCACGCGGAACACAAGCGGGGTCAGCGCGATCGAGATGATCGCGGCCGCCACCAGGACGCTACGGGTCTCCTCCAAGATGAGCTCATACTCGCGCGCCAGTCCCGCCAGAATGAACGAGAACTCGCCGATCTGCGCCAGGCCCAGCGCCACGGTCAGGGACATGCGCACCGAGTGGCCGAGCAGCGCCACGATCGCCATGGCCACCAACGGCTTCACGATCAGGATGATCCCGAGCGCAACGACAATCAAGTGTGGCTCGCGCGTGATGACCGCCGGCTCGAAGAGCATGCCCACCGACACGAAGAAGAGCACGGCAAAGGCGTCGCGCAGCGGCAGCGCCTCAGCAGCGGCCTGGTGGCTGACCGGCGACTGGGCCACGACCATCCCAGCCAGGAAGGCCCCCAACGCCATCGAAGCGCCAAAGAAATAGTACGCGCCGGCCGCAATCGCAATCGCGAAGACGAGGACAGTCAGCGTGAACAGCTCACGCGAGCGCAAGCGCGCCACCTGCACCAGCACCCACGGAATGGCGCGCGAGCCGCCGAGCAACACGAGCGCGACCAGTGCGGCGAGTTTCAGCAGCGCCAGGGCCAGCGCGGTCCACGGTCCCGCGGCCAAAGCATCCGCGCCCGCGGCGAACAGCGGGATCATGACCAGTACGACGACCGTGAAGACGTCCTCAACCAGCGACCAGCCGGCGGCCACGTGGCCCTGGGGCGAGTCAAGCACCTGCGCGTCCATCAGCACGCGCATCATCACCACGGTGCTGCCAACCGACAGCGCCAGGCCGATGACCACTCCGGACTTTAGTGGCACGCCGAAAGCCGCAAACACGACGATGCTCAGCAGCGCGACCACGCTGCTGCGCCCCAGCGCACCGGGCACGGCGATGGCCTTCATCGCCAGCAGGTCCTTCACGCGGAAATGGAGGCCGACGCCGAACATGAGCAGAATGACACCCACTTCCCCAAGCTGGTGCGCGATCTGCTGATCACTCACGAAGCCGGGCAGGGACGGCCCGATCAGGATCCCCGCCAGCAGGTAGCCGACGATCGGCGACAGTCTCAGACGTTGCGTAAGCAGGCCAAACAACCAAGCCGCGCTGAACGCCACCGCGACGGTCGTGATCAACGGAAGATCCTGCATGACGGCAGAATATGCGACCGGCGTCCGGGCAGGCTACCGCGGCGGGCGGAAATCTCGTGGGAAGTGAGCCCGGTCGACAGGCCGCCCATGCCGCGTCCGTGGCGCAGTCCGGGTGCGTTCCGCGCACAATGGCCGCGCCGCCTGCAACTCTGACGGCGAAGCGTTGGCTACGGCGTCGTCGTCAGCAGCGTCACGAACGGATTGATGTCGCCGAAGGATGGATAGGTGCCATCCTCATTGATGTCGCCGTTTTCCGCCGGACACCAGCGGTACACGGTCTGCCAGGCCGGGAAATTCGACAGGTATAAGACGAACGCGTTGATGTCGCCGAAGTTCACGGCCCCGTCGCAGTTCAGGTCGCCGATGACGACCGCCGGGTGTTTCAGGGCCAAGCTGTGCAGCTCGCCCCCGGCGACGGCCACGAAGTTGGTGTTCGGCGCCGGCGGGTTGCACTGGCCCTGCGCGTTGTAGCCCCACTCCACGACCGAGCCGTCGGCTTTCACGCCCAGACTGAACTCGGCACCGGCCGCGATGGCGATGAAGTCGTCATTGGGTGGCGGCACATTGCCCTGGCCGTAGTTGTTGCTGCCGAAAGCCGCAATCGAACCGTCAGCCCGCAGCCCGAGGCTGTGCCGCCAGCACGCCGCAATGGCCACGAAGTCGGCGTTGGGCGCGGGCACGGTGGTTTCGCCGTAGTTGTTCGAGCCCCACGCTGCAATCGTCCCGTCCGCCCGGAGGCCGAGACTGTGCGCGTAGCCTCCGGCGATGGCGACGTAGTTGTTGGGCCCCGGGACGTTGCACTGGCCAGCGTGATTCGCCCCCCAGGCCACGATCGAGCCATCGGACTTGAGTCCCAGGCTGTGGTTCGTTCCCGCGGCGACCGCCACGAAATCCGCGTTCGGTGCGGGAACGTTGCACTGGCCATTGGCGTTGTAGCCCCACGCCACGACCGTGCCGTCGCTCTTCACCGCGAGGCAGTGCGACCCACCCACCGCGCCCCCGATGAAGTCGGCATTGGGCGCCGGGACGTCGCATTGGCCACTCGCGTTGGACCCCCACATCGCGAGTGTGCCATCCGCCCGCAGCCCCATGCTCACGCACCAGAACGCGGAGATCGCGACGAATTCCGCATTGGGCGCGGGAACATTGCATTGACCCCATCCGTTGCTGCCCCACGCCACGATCTCGCCGTTCTGCGCCGCCGCTGGGGGCAATACGACCAACAGCGCCGCCAGCGCGAGACGCACACGTCCCCACCCGCCCAGTTTCGTCGTGATCCGACTGTCCACACCGCACGCCGTCCGCCCCGCGATACCCCGGTTGATATAGTCCATGACCTGTCCCCTTGTGCGCACGCCGTCAGGCAGCGCGTTTCAGTTCCGGCCGCGCGCCGGCACCCGACGGTGCAATCCGGCACACGGCACTGTTCTCCGTCTGCGTTCCCCGCGCGGACGATCAGCAATCGATTCGCGTGTAAAATGCCCCGAACCGCCGCCCCGGGAGCCCGGCGCCGGTTCCTCCAGGCCGGCGTGCACCGCGGGAGCCGCAAACACCGCCCCCAGTATACACCAATCAGGCAATTCAGGTGTCGCATTGCCCCCAAGAAGTCGGCGGGGGGGCGCCTACGGCTGATCGTTCATCGCCTCGGGCTTCACCTCGGTGCTGCCGGGCTGCGGCTGCGGCGGGCGGACTTTCAGCACCGGCGGCGTGATCGAGACCTGGTGGCCGGGCTCGACGCTGCGCGTCAGGAAGACGGAGCCGCCGATGATGCTGCCGTCGCCGAGGTGCGTCTCGCCACCGAGCACGATCGCGTTGGCGTAGATGGTGACGTGGTGGCCGACCGTCGGGTGGCGCTTGTAGCCGCGGATCAGCCGGCCGCGCTCGTCCTTGGGGAACGAGAGAGCGCCGAGCGTGACGCCTTGGTAGAGCTTCACATGCGCGCCGATGTCGGTCGTCTCGCCGATGACCACGCCGGTGCCGTGATCGATGAAGAACGACCGGCCGATGCGGGCGCCGGGGTGGATATCGATGCCTGTGAGGTAGTGGGCGTGCTCGGTCATGATGCGCGGCATGAGCGGAACGCCCATCTCGTAGAGCTCGTGGGCGTAGCGGAAGATGGTGATCGCCAGGATCGCGGGGTAGGCGAGGATGACCTCGGCGGTGCCGCTGGCGGCGGGGTCGCCGTCGTAGGCGGCCTGGACGTCGTCGGCGAGCATGGCCCGCACGTCGGGGATGCGCTCCATGAAGCGGCTGGCGAGCTCGGCGGCGCGCTCGCGGCAGGCCGGGCGGTCCTCGGGCCGCCGCGGACCGCAACACTCCTGCTCGTGGCAGAGACACTGCGTGATCTGGTCGGTGAGATGCTCCCAGAGGCGTGGGAGCAGCTCACCGACGTGGAAGCTGATGTTGTGCTGCGTCAGGCCCTTGCGGCCGATGTACCCGGGGTAGGTCAGCTCCAGCAGCAAATCGCAGATGGTGATGATGACTTCGCGCGCCGGGAGATACTCCCGGTCGATGTGCTGCGTGCGGGCATCGGAGACGTAGCTCTTCACGATGCGCGCCACCAGCCGCGGCAGGGCTTCGCCCAGGCGTCGCGAGTCCATCACTCCGCTCCTTACATGTGCGGCACGACGCGGCCACGGGCGTCGGTGCAACTGATCTCGACCTGGTCCAGGCTGAAATTCGGGTCGGGCCGAATCGAGACGATCCGCCGGTGCTTCGTCTCCAGCTCGTTGATCAGCGCCCGCTTGCGGTTCTGCAGCAGGTACGCCACCTCGGGCGAGACCGAGATCTCGACCATGCGGATCTGCTCGCGCGTCACCGCCAACTGGATCAGCCGCATGACGTCCAGCGTGACCGATTCGACCGTCTTCACCAGGCCGGTGCCGCGGCAGTGGCGGCAGTCGCGGTAGACGCTGCGGGTCAGGCTGGCCCGCTGCCGCTGGCGCGTCATTTCGATCAGGCCGAACGCGCTGGTGCGCAGGACCTTGGCCCGCTCCTTGTGCTGCTTCAGGTTCTCGATCAGCCGCCGCTCGATGTCGCGGCGGTGCGACTCCATCCGCATGTCGATGAAGTCACAGACCACGACGCCACCCAGGTCGCGCAGCCGCAGTTGGCGCGGGATCTCGTCGGCCGCCTCGATGTTGATCTTGTACGCGGTGGTCTCCGCGTCATCCTCGGTGCGGAACCGGCCGCTGTTCACGTCGATGGCGACGAGCGCCTCGGTCTGGTCGATCACCAGCGAGCCGCCGGACTTGAGCGGCACGTGCCGCGAGTGGAGCCGCTCCAGCTCGGCCTCGATCTTGTGCTTGTGGAAGATCGGCTCCGGGTCGGTGTAGAGCGTGATGATGTCCTGCGAACGCGGGCTGAAGATCGAGAGGAATTCGCGCGCCCGCGCCAGCACTTCCTCGTCATCCACCACGATTCGCTCGATGTCATTGGTGAACACGTCGCGGATCGTGCGGATCACCAGGTCGGATTCGCGGTACAGCTCGGCCGGCGCCGGCTCGCTTTCGATGCGCTTTTCCACGGCCCGCCAGAGCCGGGTCAAGTAGCCGAGATCGTTTTGCAGCTCTTTCTTGTTGCGGTCCATGGCCGCGGTGCGGGCGATGAAACCCATGCCCTCCGGCAGTTCCAGTTCGCCGAGGGCGTCGCGCAGCTTGTCGCGCGTGGCGTCGTCCTCGATGCGCCGCGATACGCCCAGCCGTCGCATGCCCGGCATCATCACCAGGAACCGGCCGGGAATGCTCAGGTAGGTCGAGAGCGTCGGGCCTTTCGTGCCAATGCCCTCCTTGGTCACCTGCACGAGCACTTCCTGCCCGCGCCGCAGGCAACGCTGGATGGGCGGACGGCTGCGCCGCGGCATCTTGCGCCCAACGTTTTCCGTGTGCCCGACCCCGTCGGGGAAATACTGGGGGTGCAGATCGGAAATGTGCAAAAAGCCGTTCTTGCCCTGGCCAAAATCGATGAACGCCGCCTGGATGCTCGGCTCGACGTTCGTCACCACGCCCTTGTAGATGTTGCCGACGTGGTTCTCCGCCGCCGCCCGCTCGAGGTAGATCTCCTCCAGGCGCCCGCCTTCCAGGATCGCGATGCGGCATTCCTCGCGCTGCACCGTGTTGATGATCATCTCGCGCGTGCCGGCGGCCGGCCGCACTGCCGGTGCAGCAGCCGGCGCCGCGGCCGCGCGGGCCTCGCCGTTCTCGCCACGCCCACCACGACGACCCCGCCGCCGGCGGCGCCGCGACTTGTCGCGCGCCGCCTCCTCCGTGGCGGCCTCGGGCAACGTCTCAGGCGCGAGCGCCTCGGCCAGCGCTGCGCCCGCCGGCTCCGCGCCCCGCTCCTCCGGCTCGGGCTCAACGATCTCAGGTTCCCCGGGCTCACCTTCCTCGATGTCGGCCTCTACGACCGCGACGTCCTCAAGCCAGGGCGCCGGGTTCTCCTCGGCAGCTTCAAACGCCGTCTCGGGATCGTAGTGCGTCTCGGCCGGCGTCTCGGGCTCCGCGTGCGCGGCAGCCTCCGCGCGCGGCGCGGGTCGTGCCGGCGGGGTGGCCAGCGTGGCCGCGCCGTTCGATTCGGCCGCAGGCGAAGCGTCGCCTGGCACCCGCCGCCGCTTCCGCCGACGGCGGCGCCGCTGGCTCCGCGTCAGGCCCGCGTCCTCCGCGGTGCCGGGCACAGCCATCGGCTCCGGTCGCGTGCGGACCGGAGGCGGCGCAGACACGGGCGGGACCGTTTCCTTCGGCTCGACGGGCCTGGGCTCCGCGACCGCCGGCGCCGGAGCCGGCTTGGGCGCGGGCGCTGGCTTCGGCGCCCGGGCGGTCGGCGCCGGCGGCGCCGCAGGGATCACGAACGGCGGCGGCGCAACGGGCGGAAAGCGAATCACGATCGCTTCGCCGGTCTGCTCCACCTCGGCCTGCGGGGAAAGCGGCTCGACGGTGTGGGCCGGCGCGGAGGCTTCCGCGATGACGGCAGCGGCACCTGCGTCTTTGCGGGGCGCTTTGGTCCTGCGCCCGCCGCGGCCCGCCGCGCGGCCGCGGGGCGGCCGGGCGGCGGTCGCTTCCGCCGGCTGCTCGGGGCCGGCCGTCAGTGTCTCGGTCGGGGGCGTGGTGACATCCGTCACAGGCTCAGTTTCGCCCGAGGGCTTACGGCTGGCGCGCTTGGTCTTGCGCTTCGGGCCGGCCGTCTTGGACGCGCCGGCGGTCTTCTTGCGAGGGGTCTTCTTCGTAGTCAAATCCAGTCCTTTCGTTGGCCGCGGGGCCAAATGCCGGCCCCGCCAGCTCCATGCTCCAGAGGACCGCGGCACGCCGGAACCGATGGTTGTAGGTTGCGGCGGCGAGTCCCAATTCCGTGATGACCTCCGCGGGCCGCGCGGTGCGCTGCGCTGCACAGCGCAGCTCCATTCGCAACCGGCCGCCCTCGGATTCGAGCTTGTTGATGTAAGGTCGAATGTCGACGGGCCGCGTCGGCTTGCCCGGGCCGTAGTCGCGGGCGACCGTCACGATCGGACGGGCCAGCAGCGCCGCAATGCGCGGCGCCAGCGGCTCCGCGTCCGCCGGATCCAGGTCGACCTCGAAGGCGACCTGCGTGGCGACGGGCATGCCGGCCGCGACCGGCGCCACGACCCGCAGCAGTCGGCAGCTGGTCGGCAACTGCCGCGTCAGGCTGGTGAACAGCTCGGCCGGCGGGCGCAGCGCGGACAACTCGACGAGCGCCAGTTGCCGCTCGGCCGCGATGCCCAAGTTGCGCGGCAGCGGCAGCACGAGGCGCGGGCGCGGGTTGAAGCCCTGCGAGTACGCCAGCGGCCAGCCTGCCCGCACCAGGGCCCGCGTCAGCAGGCGCAGCTCGTCGTGGTGCGCGAGGAAGCGCAAATCGCCGGCCAGGGCGAACTCCAGCGCCGCGCGCAGCCGGCCCGCGCCGCATGGGGCGGCCGCTGCGCCAGTCGTGGCCGAGGATTGCGCGACCATCAGAATTCGTCCTCCGGATCGATGGCACGGGTCTCGTCACGCAGGAAATTCAGCACCTGCCGGTCCGAGTCGAACCGGCTCACCTTGCGGGCAATCATCTGGCAGCGCTCGATGGTCGTGGCGCGGACGACGCGCTTGATGGCGGCGATGTCCTTGGGCGCCATCGACAGCCGCCGCAGGCCCAGCCCGAGCAGAAGTTGACAGTAGATGGGCGAGCCAGCCATCTCGCCGCAGATGTTCACCTGCACCTTGCGCCCGCGGGTGGCGCGCACCACCTGGTGAATGAGCTTCAGCACGGCAGGGTTGTGCGAGGAGAACAGGTGCGCGACGCGCTCGTTGCCGCGGTCCACCGCCAGCGTGTACTGCGTCAGGTCGTTGGTGCCCAAGCTCAAAAACGCCGCCTCGCGCACGAACGCGGACGCCAGCAGGGCCGCGGCGGGCGTCTCGACCATCATGCCGATCGGCAGGTCGCGGCGGTACGGGATGCCCTCTTCGTCCAGGTCCTCCATCACGTCGGCCAGCGTGGCCTTCGCCTGCCGCAGCTCCATGACGGTGGTGATCATCGGGAACATGATGCGGGCGTCGCCCACGACCGAGGCGCGCAGGATGGCCCGCAGGTGCGTCTTGAACAGGTCCAGGTGCAGCAGGCAGTAGCGCAGCGAGCGCAGGCCAAGCACGGGATTGTGCTCGTGCTGCGTCGCGAGCGTCGGGGCCATCTTGTCGGCGCCGAGGTCGATCGTGCGGATCACGACCGGCTTGCCGTCCACGGCCCGCAGCACCTCGCAGAACGCTTCGTACTGCTGCTCTTCGGTCGGGACGCGCGGGGTCGACAAGAAGAGCAGCTCGGTCCGGTACAGCCCGATGCCCTCGGCCCCATTGGCCATCGCCTCGTGCGCCTCTTCGGGCATCTCGATGTTCGCGAGCAACTGGATCGGCACGCCGTCACGCGTCACGCTCGGTTCGTCGCGCAGGCGGCGCAGCTTGTCCTCGTAGCGGCGATACTCGCGCTGCCGGACGGTGTAGCGCTCGACGGTCTCGCCGTCCGGGTTGGCGACGACGATGCCGTTCGTGCCGTCCACGACGACGGTCTCGCCGCCGGAGACGTCGGTCGTGATGTCGCTCAGGGCCACGACCGCGGGGATGCCGAGCATGCGGGCGATGATCGCGGTGTGGGACGCCGGCCCGCCGACGTTGATCGCGAACGCGAGGATGTGCCGGCGGTCGAAGGAGACGGCCTGCGAGGGCGTGATCTCGTTGGCCACGATGATGACCGGCTCGCTGAGGCGGGTCATGTCCTCGCGGGTGCGCCCGAGGATGTGTCGCAGCACGCGCCGCTCGATGTCGAACAGGTCGCGGACGCGCTCCTTCAGATACGGGTCGGCCACGTTGCGGAACAGGCGCTGGCGCTCGTTCATGACCTGGCCGAACGCGTACGCGGCCGTGTAATGGCGTTTCTCGATCAGCTCGACGACGCTCTCGCGCAGCTTGGGGTCGGCGATGAACTGCTCATGAAAGGTGAAGATGACCGCGGTCTTGTCCCCGAGTTTGCGCGCAGCCGCCATGCGCAACTCGCTGACCTCCTCACGCGAAGCCTCCAGGGCGGCGTCGAGGTTGCGAATCTGCCCGGCCAGTTGCGCGGGGTCGATCGTCCGGTGCGGGATGCGGTACTCTTCCGTGTCCAGTACCAACGCCGGACCGATCGCCACCCCGGGCGAGGCGTTGATGCCCTTTTTTGTGATCATGGGCCGCGGGTTCCGCGGCGTTGGCGGCCGCGCCGCAGCGCGTCCGCGTCATGCCGTTGTCCTCTGCTACATTTCGCCAAATCCGGATTCGACCAGCCGGATCAGTTCATCGAGCAACTGCTCCGCGTCGGCACCGTCGGCGACCACGCGGACCTTCGAGCCCTGCGTGGCCACCAGCATCAGCATCTCCATCGGGCTGCGCCCGTCCGCCGCGCGGTCGGCACAGTGCACCGTCACTCCGGCCTGGTAGCGCTGCGCAATGTCCACGAATTGCATGATGGGACGGAAGTGCAGGCCTTCCTTGTTCGGGATGACGGTTTCTCGCTCGACGGCCACGCGCGCGCCCATCCGTATCAGGGCCCTTCTGCTCCAAGTCGTTGCCAGTTACGCCACGGGCGCCTTCTCATCGGCCTCGTTCAGCAAGTCGTAAATCTTGTCCACCGCGTCCGACTGCCGCAGAAACTTGCGGAACTGCTCCTGCTGCAGGTGCCGAAAAATCAAATCCATCGCCCGCAGATGCTCTTCCGGCTGCTCCGCCGGACTGACGATCAGAAAAACACTGTACACCGGCTGACCGTCGAGCGAGCCGAAATCGATCCCCCGACTGCTCCGCCCGACCGAGGCCACGATCCGCGGCAACCCCTCGACCTTCACGTGCGGCACCGCCACGCCCTTGCCGAACCCCGTCGTCCCGCGCGTCCGCTCCCGCGTCACGATCGAACGCACGATGCCCTCGACCGCCGACTCCTCCAGCAGCTTCGCTTTCGCCAGCACTTCCACCAACTCGCGGATCACGCCATTCCGGTCCGAAGCCTCCAGCTCAGGGATGATCGATTTGCGGTCGATCAGGTCAAGCAACTTCATCGTTCTCATCTCCGGTCGGGGGCGGCCATACCTACTCCGGCGACTCACCGGCCGTCGCCCGCGGCGGGTGCTTGCGGTTACGGTGCTTCTCCTTGTAACGCCGCAGTTGCTCCTCAATCTTATCGATCAGAAGGTCGACCGCCGCGTACGCATCCGCGTGTTGCTCCGTCGCGACGAAGGGCTGCGCGCCGGCCGACCGGACAATCATCTCCACCGTGTGGGTACCGTCCTTGCCGTCCACAACGACTTCGATCGCCTGAATGCGGTCCAGGAAGCGCGGCAGACGCTCCGCCTTCTCCAGGCAGTAGGCCTTCAAGGCGTCGCTCACGCCCATGTGCCGGCCGCTCACGGTTACCTGCATGATGCCCTCTCCTGTGAAGCTCGCGGCCCATTGGCCGCGGCACGGGCCGCAAACCGCCCCGCACACCGACGGACCAGCGGTTTCGACAGACAGGCAATAGGCCATCCGCCTCCAGCCCGGGAACCACGACCCGCGCCGCAGGCTGCACCGCTAAGCCGCTGCCGTTCCGAGTTTTCCACAACCAGCTGCGGAATGTATCCGATCCCCCGCGCACGCGTCAAGCGACCCCCGCGCGGCCCGATTTCCTGCCCCGCAACCGCCCACAGACATCCCCGCACCTCACCCAGGTCAAGTCAGGCTTCGTGTCGACTCCCGGACGACCAGCGCGGGCGCGACCAAAATCTCCTGCGGAGCGTCCTGACGGGCTTTCGTCACCCGCTGGAGCGCGATGTCCATTGCCCGCTGCCCGATCTCCTCCGCGCCGTAGTCCACGGTGGTCAGGCTCGGGGTGATCCAGGCCCCGCACGACTCGTTGCCCTGCCCGATGACCGCGATGTCACGCCCCGCCATCCGCCCATGCGAGGCGCAGAGCATCATCAGCTCCACCGCCAGGCAGTCGTCGCTCGCCGCGATCGCCGTTACTTCTCCCAGGCGACTCGCGACGGCGTCCAGTCGGTTCGTCGCCCCACTCTCGCGTGGCGGAACCTCCACGGTGAGCGCCGCGGGTTCGATCCCGGACGCCCGGCAGACCTCCTGGAACCCGGCGCGGCGCAGCGCCGCCGTCGGCGAACCGGCCTGATCCACGTAGAGCACGCGCCGCGAATCGCCCCGCAATATGTGGCGGGCCACCAGCCGGCCAACCTCCATGTAGTCCGGTGACACCACGTCGCATGCCGCTCCGGGAATACGCCCCGCCGCAACCAGCGGGCGCTCGTTCATCTGGGCGCCGATCCGCTGCGCGAGATCCGCGCGCAGGGGCGTGCCGATCAGCACGCCGTCCACGCGCTCGTTCACCAGCGTCCGCAGGTGCTCGAGCGCGCTCTCGGGCTCGTGGCCGAGTTCGGACACGTGCACGGCGTAGCGCTCGCTGCGGGCGCGGACGATTACGCCGCGCAGGAAACCACCGGCCAGCCCGGCGCGCAGGTCGTCCACGAGCACGGCGACCGCGTAGCGGCGGCCGGTCGCGAGCGAGCGCGCCGCGTGGCTCGGCACATAGTTGAGCTGGCGGCACGCATCCAGTACCCGTTCCTTGGTCTGCTGGCTGATGTCGGGACGATCATTGAGCGCCCTGGACACGGTCCCACGCGACAATCCAGTGTGCTTGCTAATATCTTCGATTGTGATTTTGCTCATGGCCCTGCCCACCCGGTTCGGCTCCAGCGCGGACCTGAAGCCTCACCGTAGTCCCATTCACATGACGAGCTTCCGCACACGGTTATTGTACCGCCGGGCAGGGGGGGATCAATCATGAAACGCACAGTTTCCGTCCCGCTGCGCAGCGCATAATTTGCGCCCCGGGCGTCAGCCCTGGCGGCAACGCGGCGCTGTCGGGGGGGGCAGCCCGCTCCCAGCTAGTTCACGCCGAATAACTCCGAGAGCAGTTGCGGCGCGTCCTGCGTGCCAATCGGTTCCATGTCGCTCGTCGGGGCCAGATCTGCCTCGGTGAACTGGAGGGCCGCGGCGGCGACCTGATCCGCGGACACCGTCATGACGTCGTCGATGGCGCCTTGCGGCTGAATTGTCTCGTTCAGCCCGCACATCAGACCGATCTGATGCGCCGCCGCGTTGCCGATCGCCAGCCCGAGCTGGCCGTCGCCCAGCGCGGCGATGGCCGGCACGTCGAGCATGTCACCAACCGCGACGACCGCGTGCCCGCTCAGGGTCGCGTTCCGCGGATCAATGTAATTGGGCAGACCCCAGAACTGGAGGTCGTCCGTCGTGATCTGCTGATCACCGTCGCGGTCCGGGATCTCCGCGCCGAGCAACGCGCCGTTGACATCGAAATAGATCGTCAGCCGCGGATCGGTATTGCTGGGCGGTGGCGACGCGCTGACCACGAAGCCGTAATCGCCCAGCAGGTCCGCCACGCGGGCGATCACCGCCGTCCGCACCGTGTTGACCGACGCCGCGTTACGCCCCTCGATC
Organism: Phycisphaerae bacterium; assembly: GCA_017999985.1. Lineage (NCBI taxonomy): Bacteria > Pseudomonadati > Planctomycetota > Phycisphaerae > Phycisphaerae bacterium. The sequence goes on from JAGNKU010000001.1 coordinate 237,191, forward strand.
GTGAACGCCGGGATCGTGAACACGTTCGAGCCGGCCACTGCGATGTTGCTCGCGCCCGCGAAATTCAGGTGGACGTATTGCTGCCGCGGCTCACTGCTGTCCGCGAACGCGCGCTGAATGCGCACGTCAACGCTGGGCGTGTCCGCGCCGCCCTTGCCGTCCAGCACGAAGTAGTAATTGCCGCTCAGGTGCCCGACGATCAGCTTCGTGTCGCTCGTGAACAGCACCCGCCCGGACTCGTACCAGGCGAACAGCTTCTCCTGCGTGTCGAGGATCATCACGCTGAAGCCGTAGTCCAGCCCGGCGGGGTTGGTACCGCTCAGCGGGTTCAAGCCCTCCGCGGCGTACGTGCGGCGGTATCCCGGCACACTCATGAGGGTCAGGTAGATGCGGTCCCCGACGTCGAGCTCGCCCAGATCGAAGATCTGCCGGTCCGAGCCCGCCGGCACAACCACGCTGGCCACCTCCTGCGTCACGCCCGTCGTCGCATCCGTGACGCTGCGCAGCGGGATTACCGGCGTAGTCGGCCCGATCGTGCTCGTGTACTCCGGGATCACGTGGACCCGCGTGCGGGAATAGGTGCGGACGGGGGTCGTGCGGTCGGTGGCGATCTCGACCCACAGGTAATACAGCCGCCCTTCCGCCCCGGTCGGCACACGCCGCAGATCCAGCCCGGTCGGCAGTGTCAGATTGAGATCGTTCCCGGTGCGCGGGTTGGTATCAAGCGGAAAATCGTTCTTCGCGGCCACGCCCAGCAGCAGCGTGCTGCCGTCCGGGGCGTAGGCGACAGCGGTGATCGGCGACGCGCAGGGCTTCAAAGCCGGCGCCGCCTCGCCCGTTGCCAGGTCCCAGATCAGGGCCGTGCGATCGTCGCTGCCGCTGAGCAACGCCTTGCCGTCGGGCGCGAACGCCACCGCCCGGACCGCGTCCGTGTGGCCGCTGAGCGTGGCGGTCTCGCTGCCCAGCGCCACGTCCCACAGCTTCACCTTCTTGTCGGCACTACCCGTCGCGATCACCGTGCCCGCAGGCGCGAACGCCACGGAAGTGACGGCGTCACTGTGCCCGGAGATCAGCACCCCGTTGCTGAACACCGGGGCGAATTCCTGCAGCTGATTGCCATTCACCGTGCTCCACAGCCGCGCCGTCGCGTCCGCGCTGCCGGTGAGCACCCGCTGCGGGTCCACCGGCGAGAACGCGACCGACGTCACCGGCGATCCGGCGTGGTCCAGTTGCAGCGCCTGCGTGGCATCGGCCGCGTTCCAGAGGATCGCGCTGCCGCTGTCGTCGCCGGCGAGCATCTGCGTGCCGTCCGCCGAGAACGCCACCGCGTTCACCGCCCCCACATGCCCGACAAATGGGCGGATCACGTCGTTCGAGTTCGTCTCGCGGAGCACCAGCGTCCCATCGCTGTACCCCACCGCGAACGTGGCCGCGTCGGGCGCGAAAGCCAGCGAACGCACACCCGCGCCGGTCCCGCCATAGCGCCGCAACAGCACGCCGCTGATCGTGTCATACAGCCGCACCACGCCGTCATCGCCGCCCACCAGCGCGCGGGTGCTGCCGGCGACGGGTGCGTAGACCGCGGCCCGCACGGCGCCCTGCTCCGCCTCCGGGTCCGTGGTCGGGTCGACGAGGCTCGCCAGCTCAGCCCGCGAATCGGCGGTGTACAGCACAACCTGCGCGGAGCAGGCGTCCCGGTCGCCATCCAGCCCGGCGCGCAGCGTGTACGGCACGCCCGGGGTGACCGAGTAGGCTGCATGCACCCAGAGCAGCGCGCTCGGCGAACACACGAGGTTGGCGATGTCCGCCGGCGGCGCGCGGAAGCTGATCGTCGGGCGCGGGATGCCGACTTCGATGATTTTGTCGGCGCTGCCGGTCACGCCCACGGCGTCCGTCACGGTCAATCGCACACGATAGGTGCCCGCGGTCGCGAAGGTGTGCGACACCGAGGCCAGCAGTTCCCGCGAGCCGTCGCCGAAGTCCCAACGATAGAGCAGCGTCTCCCCCTCGGCCGCATCGGGGTCGAACGAGGCCGAACCGTCGAACTCAAACGTCGCCGGGGCCGTCTCGGCCGTCGTCCGGTCCACCGCGATGATGGCGATCGGCCGTTCGGTCACGCTGATCACGATCGTCGTGGATGATGTCGCCCCGCGATCATCCGTGAGCGTCAACCGCACCGTGAAGATCCCGTTGCTCTGGAAGGTGTAGGTCGGGGAGATCTCCTGGCTGGTGCCGACGCCGTCGCCGAAGTCCCACTCCCGGCGGACGATGACGCCGTCGTCGGAACTGCCCGACGAGCTAAAGTAGACCTTCAGGGGCGCCACGCCCCGTTGCACGTCGCTCGTCAACACCGCCGTCGGCGGCAGGTTGAAAAGCGGAGATCCACCGCCACCCGTCCCATCGCTCAAGCACCCGGACGGGGTTGTCTGCATCAGGAGCAAGGGAGCTGCCAGCCCGAATAGAGTAATTGAGCGCGGCCGTCGCATGCGGAACTCCTCTGCAAATCACAATTCACTGCCTGTTCGTTCGTAGTATGGGGCCCTCAAGGAGTCGTATCAAGAGCCCGCCCGGGCGGGTATAATGGAGATGACCGCCCGTTTCAGGTCGGCCGGAGTGGAGATTGCCCGTGCGTTACCGTTTGTGCCTGTGCCTGCTCGGCGTCGCGAGCTGGGCGCTGCTGATGGGCGGCTGCCCGCGGCAGCCAGAGGAAGAGTCCGATACGGAGCCCACGCGTCCGGGCCGGGGCTCCACTACCGGCACCGGGCTGACACCCACCGGGACCGGGGGCTCCGGCGACGCCGGGACCGGGTCGTCCACCGTGGTTGTCGGGGGTGACACCGGCTCCGCAACGAGCACGCCGGATGCCCTGTCGGTCGAGTTTCCCGGCTGCACGGAGCCCGCCGAGGGCGCGTTCTGGCGATCGGAGGTCCTGCGGCTGGTCAATCAGGAGCGCGTTCGGCAGGGCCTGAATGCCGTCACCCTCAGCAGCACGCTCGAGGCCCAAGCCACGCAGTATGCGTGCGAAATGATCCACTACGACTTCTTCGGCCACGAGAACGACACGACCGGGTCGACACTCACCGATCGGGCCGCCGAGTTCGGGTACGATTACTGGATCATCGGGGAGAATCTCGCCGCCGGGCAGCCCTCGCCCGCCCAGGCCGTTGCCGACTGGTTGGCCAGCCCGTGTCATCGAGAGAACATTCTCAATCCGGCGTTCACCGAGCTCGGGGTGGGCGTGCGGGCCGGCGGCGACTACGGCATCTACTGGGTGCAGGAATTCGGTCGCCCGTTCACCGCGGATCCCTACGCCGGCGAGCCCTACCACGATCCTGAGTGCGATCACGACGACTAGCGATTATCGGACACCTCGTGTCATCATGCACCCGGGTGGCATAATCCCGCGTGTTCCACCCCTTCGCCGCGACTCGGCGCGGAACCAGTTGATCGCTCGCCGCCGCCCCCCCTATGAATGAGTGCGGACCCCACGCTCCCGCGTGTCGCCCGCAGCCCGAGGAGGCGGAAGAGATGTTCTTCATTTGGACACCCCAGAGAATCCGCATCGCGGTCTACTTCGTGGCCGCGTATCTTGCTCTGTGCTAGCCGGGCGTCGCCCGCGCTATCGCACGGAGACCTGCCGGTGCGGTCGCTGCAACATGCCGATCTGACGCCGTGGCTGGAGGTGCGCTTCGACCCCGCGCGCGGCCCCGGGGGCCAGCACGTGAACAAGGTCAGCACGCGCGCCACGCTGTGTTTTGATTTTCGCGCTTGCCCACTGCTCTCGCAGGCGCAGCGGGCGCGCATCGCGCAGCGCTGTGCCGCGCGCCTGACCCGCGATGGCCGCCTGCGGGTCGTCGCTCAACAGCAGCGCACCCAGTCCGCCAATCGCGCGCTGGCCGAGACACGCTTGCGGGAGCTGCTTGCCCAGGCCCTGCATGTGGCGCCGCCGCGCGTCCCGACCCGCCCCAGCCGCGGCGCCCAGCAGCGCCGCGTCACCACCAAGAAACGCCGCGGCGAAACCAAGCGGCAGCGCCGCGCGCCCGGCCCCGGCGACGATTAGCGCGCGGGCGTGTGTCGGAGGACGCCCTGATAGACCTTGAGCACGGCCTGCACCGTGGCCTGCGGATCGAGGTGCGCGCGGGCCCAGTCGGCCGCACTCTGCCCCAGCGCGCGCCGCGCCGGCTCATCCGCCCGCAGCTTCAGCAGGGCCGCCACGTAATCCTGCGCCGCGCTGCCCCGCACGAGCACGATGTGCCCATGCGCACCCGCGAGTTCCCGCAGCGCCGGGATGTCGCTGGCCACCACCGGCACGCCACAGGCCAGCGCTTCGAGCACGGCGTTGGGCATGCCCTCCGTGCGCGAGGGGCACAGGAAGGCGTCGGCCGCCGACAGGACCGCCCCGATGTCCGCCTGCCAGCCGAGCAAATGTACGACGCGCGCCGCGCTGCTCAAGCGCAGCGACCGCTCCAGGTTTGCGCGCTCCGGGCCCTCCCCCGCCAGCAGGAACCGCACGGGCACGGTCGTCATGATCTCGGCACAGGAGACGATCAGACCCAAGCGCTTCACCGGGTCGAGCCGGCCCACCCACGCGACCACGAACTCGTGCGCCGGGATGCCCAGTGCCGCGCGCGCCGCGGCCCGCTCCACGCGCCGCGGCCATGGGTCCAGCGACGGCGGCACAATGTGCACGCGTCGCCGCGGCACGCCGAACACGCGGATCACATGTTCCGCGACGGCGTGACTGTTGACGATGTGCGCGCGGTCGAGGCCGGCGGTGGCGCGTTCCAGCGCCCGGTGCCAGGGGCGCTCGACCTCGATCGTCGCGGTGGCGCCGACGACCGGGATGTGCTGCACGCCGCCGACGATGCGCGCCGCGACGTTGGCGTGCAGCAGCGTCGCGTGAATCAGGTCGGGTTGCACGCGGCGCATGTGCTGCGACAGACGCTTGAGCGCCAGGAAGTCACGCGCATCTTCCGCGTCGCAGGCAAACGTCGCCAGCCCGGCCGCTGTCAGCTCGCTGCTGAGCGGCCCGCGCGGGGCAAGGCAACCGGCGTGCACCTCGACCCCCGCGGCCGACAACCCGCGCGCCAGCCGCACCAGGCGCAGCGGCGTGCCGCCGCGCTCGAGGTCGGTCACCAGCAACGCCACGCGCATCAGGCCGGCCCCCTGTGGCGCGCGCCGCCGCCGGCCTCTTGGCAGGCTTGACGCCGCGAATACCATTTCCAGGAGAGAACGGTGCGGCGCGTGGCGCTGGGCCACGCGAGGAGGTGGTGCATGCTCGATCTGAACGGCAGTTTCAGCGACTTCATGTCATCCCTGTTCGGGTTTCTGAGCGAGTTGCTGACCGGAATTTTCAGCTTCCTGTCCGACTTCTTCAGCGGTCTGCACGTCAACATCACGTAAGCGCGATCGACGGCCGAGACCGGCTCAGCGGAACCCAATCTGCGGGCGGCACGCGTCGGCCAGTGCCGCCGGCAGAGCGTCAGCAACCTCGCGCGCCAGGTAACCCACCGGCGCGATGTCCCGCGCGCAGCGGTCCGCCGCCAGCCCGTGGCAATACACGCCCAGCCGGGCCGCGGCGAACGCATCCAGCCCTTGGGCGAGCAGGGCGGCGAGCAGGCCGGTGAGCACGTCGCCCATGCCACCGCTGGCCATCCCGGGATTGCCCGTTGCATTCACGTACGTGGCGTCGGGCGTGCTGACCACCGTCCGGTGACCCTTCAGGACAACGGTGACCCCCGCCCGCACCGCGCACTCGTGCGCCGCCGCCAGACGCGTGTTGTCATCCGCGCCACGACATTGCGGCAGCCCCAGCCCGACCCGCAGCCGCGCCATCTCTCCCGGGTGCGGCGTGATGACGGTGGCACGCGCGGCACGCGGCTGCCAGACGGCAGCCCCCCGCGCCGCAATGTTGTTCAGCCCGTCGGCATCCACCACCACGGGTCCGGCGAACGATACGAGCAGCGCCGCGACCAGTGCAGCCACCGCGTCGCTCTGCCCCAGTCCCGGACCGATTGCCAGCACGTGCGCCCAGTCGAGATTCAGTTCGACCTTGGCCGGATCGAGCGCGATCCGGCCGTCCGCATCTTCGGGCAGCGGGACCGTCATGAGGCACGGCTCGGCCACCGCCACAATGGGCTGCACCGACGCCGCGCAGTATACGCGGACCAGCCCAGCCCCGCCGCGCAGCGCTCCCAGCCCGCTGAGGACAGCGGCGCCGCTGAGTCCGCGGCTGCCGGCGAAAATGGCTACGTGCCCGGCTTGCCCCTTGTGCAGGTCCGGCGGGCGCGGTGCGCGCCGTGGCAGCGCGGTGGTGGGCGCGGGGACTTCAGGCTTCGGCGTCGTCATGCGCGGTTGGGGCCTCCGGAGGGCGTGGCGCGGCCGCCAGGCGATTGATCAGCGCGGCCTGGTAGCCGGCGCCAAATCCGTTGTCGATGTTCACGACGGACACGCCCGCCGCGCAGCTGTTCAGCATCGTCAGCAGGGCCGCGAGCCCGTGAAAGCTGGCGCCATAGCCGACGCTGGTCGGCACGGCGATGACGGGCGCCTGGACGAGGCCACCGACCACGCTCGGCAGCGCGCCCTCCATGCCGGCGACGACCACGACGACCGTCGCCGCGCGCAGTTCCGCCGAGCGCGCCAGCAGACGATGCAGACCGGCCACCCCCACGTCGTACAGCGTCTGCGTCGGCTGGTCCATCATCTCGGCGGTGATGCGGGCCTCCTCCGCGACGGGCAGATCGCTGCTGCCGGCGCAGACGATGGCGATGCGGCCCGGTCCGGGCGCGCCGTGTTGCTGGCGCAGCGCGAGCGTGCGGGACAACGTGTTGTAGACCGCGGCGGAGAACCGCTCGCAAACGGGCTGGGCAGCTTGCGGACTGACGCGCGTCGCCAGCACGTTGCCGCCCATCGCCGCCAGCTTCGCGAAGATGGTCTCCACCTGCTCGGGCGTCTTGCCCTGACCGAAGATGACTTCGGGGAAGCCGCAGCGCAGCGCGCGGTGGTGGTCGACGCAGGCAAAGCCCAGCGATTCGAACGGCAGGGTCTCCAGCCGGCGCAGCACCGCGGCCGCCGTCGTGCGCCCGGCGGCCAAATCCTCGAGCAGCTCTCGCAACACCTGTGGGCTCAGGGGCGGGCCTCCAGCCCGGCTGGTCGGATCCAGCCATCCGTCATGCGCCGCCGCAACTCGCTTCGGACCGGCGGGCACCGTAGTATACGTTTGCTGGCGATCGACGACGAGAGGAGCAGTATGAACCAGGCCGCCAACAGCAAGCCGCAGATCGAAACGGTCGAGCCACTCGGCAAGCGGGTCTTGATCCGCAAGGACGAGGACAAGAAGACGACCAAGGGCGGCATTCAGCTCCCGGGCAACATCGAGATCCCGACCATCACCGGTCGCGTTGTAGCGGTATCGGCCCAAATCGGGCGCGACGAGGATTACCCGCTGGCGCAATACGACAAGGTGCTGTTCAACCCCAAGAACGCGATCCCGGTGGATTTCGAAGGCGACAATCGGCTGTTCGTGGTGCCGGTCGAGGACATCGTGGCGGTTTTTCGCCGCGGAAAGTGAGCGCCTGGCACGCGTTCCGGGTCGCGGAGTTTTTTCCCGTCCCCCCGGGCGGGGTGACCACCCCACGGCTAGAATACCCGGTTGCGAATGGGGAGGCATATGCGCCGTGTGCGGCGCGTGTTATGATCTGGCAACAACTGGCCGCTATGGCGCCAGGTCATCTGGTTGTTGAGGGCACGCCGCGTGCTGACGGAGAAATCGAACGTCTTCGTGACCGGCGCTACCGGGCTGATCGGTGGCGAGCTGGTGCGGACCTTGGTCACGGAGCCGATCGGCAAAGTCTGGGCCCTGGTGCGCGTGCGCCAGGATGCCTCGCCTGAGCATCGGCTGGCCCACCGGCTGCGGCGTTCGAGTGGCCCGCCGCCCGGCGTGGCTGTGCGCATGCGCGCGGTGGCCGGCGACGTCAGCGTCCCGCGGCTCGGGCTCAGCGACGCGGACTATGACGAAGTGCGCCGCGAGGCCGACATCATTATCCACAGCGCGGCCGAGACGTCGTTCATCCGCGCCGCGGACTGCCAGCGCACCAACATCGCCGGCGCGCAAAACCTGATTGAATTCACGCGCTCCTGCCAGCGCCACCCGTTGCTGGTCTGCCTGAGCACGGCGTACGTGAGCGGCGTCATCGCCAACGCGTGCATCTCGGAAGAAGACAGTTGCCGGCCGGACAGCGCGCACCACAACGAGTACACGCGCTCGAAGGCGGTGGCTGAGGAGCTGGTGCGCACCAGCGGCCTGCCCGTGCTGCTCACCCGGCCGTCGATCGTGCTCAGCGCCGGCGTGCCCGATGCGGCCTTCGCGAAAGCCATCCTGGGTTTCGTCCCCGCGCTGAACGAACTGGACGCGGTGCCGGTCAACCCCGCCGCCCGAGCCGACACGGTGCCGGTGCAGTTCGTGGTGGACAGTATCATCCGCCTGCTGCAACGGCCGCGGCTGCGGTACGACTGCTACCATATCTCGGCCGGCAACGCGAACGCGGACAACTACGGCCAGTTGGCGCGGGTCCTCGACACCTATTATGAGCGGAGCACGCCGCTGCGGCTGATCGCTCCGTCACAGTGGACGCGCGAGGTGCACCGCCAGTACATCCACCTGCCCGAGCAGCGCCGGATCTTTGCCGCGCTGCGAAACTACCTGCCGTTCCTGAACATGAACGTGCTGTACGACAATTCGCGGCTGCGCGACGAGCTGGGTGCCGATTTTCCCCCGCTGCCGCCGCTGACGGCCTACCTCGGCGAGCTACTGCACCTGATGGCCGCGCATCATCATGGCCCGCGCCGCGCAGTGCGCGCGGCCCGCGGCTGACGCGCGTCTCCCGGCCGCCGTAACCAACTCAAGGCTCCACGCGTCGCAGAAAATACCACGTTCCCAGCGCGAAGCACGCAATCCCCAGGACCGGGGCCAGGCGGTTGAACCACCAGGCCGCGTCAAACGGCGCCGGCTCGCGGCTCCAGCTGATGCAGAACAGGACCGCGCCCAGGAGCATCGGCGCGAGCAGGCCGATCGCGGTCGCGAAGGCCGAGCTGTCGAGCAGCGCCGACCCCAGCCACGCCGCCCCAAACAGCAATACCGCAATCGCCGCAATGATGGGCAGCTCTGACACTTTCCCAGCGCGAAACGCCCAGGGCACGCTCGGCAGCCAGGGCGCCACGACGTAGATCAAAGCCAAGTTGATCAACCAGACCGCGGCGCAGGCACCGAACGCGACGCTGAACTTGCTCGCCAGAATCTGGCGGCGCGTCGGCGGCAGGTACGCCAGGAACTCGGCCGAGCGATCAACGCGCTCGCTGGCGATGGCGTTGCCGGCCAGGGCCACGACGGTCAGCAGGGATGCGACCAGGCTGAAGAAGGCGAGTTCCTGGCAAACGACGCCGGGGAGTGGCAGCAGCTCGCCGATGCGCAGCCAGCGGTGCAGATCGTACCCGCCCGCGACCGCGAACGGCATTACCAGCAGCACAGCGCCGATGAGCAGCAACAGGCGATTCGCCCGCAAATCTTTCCAGAGTAGCGCTTTCATGCCGGCACCTTCTGACCGCGCACCATGTCCTTGAACACGTCCTCGAGCCCCACGTCGACGACCTCGACACTCGCCACGGCGGCGTCGGCGCGGAGCGCGTCAACCAACGCCGGCGTGAAGCCGCGCACCGTCAGCAGCCACTCGCGGTTCGCCACGCGCTGCCAGATCGTCCCGGCCGGCGGCGCGCCCGGACGACAGCCATCGCGCAGCACCGCCCGGATACGCTTCGTGCCCGTGAGTAATTCGTCCGTCGGGCAATGCGCGAGCAGTCGCCCGTTACAGATGATCCCCACCTCGTCCGCCAGCCGCTGCACGTCACTCAATGTGTGACTGGAGAACAACACCGTTCTCTGGCGTGCACAGATCGTCCGCAGCACGCCGTCGAGAAATTCCTCGCGCATGAGGGGGTCCAGTCCGGACGTGGGCTCATCGAGGATCAAGAGCTCGGGCTCGTGCGCGACCGCGAGCAGCAGCGCCAGTTTCGCCACCATCCCCTTCGAGAGCTGCTTGATCCGTCGGCGCGGGTCCAGCTCGAAGATGTCCAGCAGTTCGCCGCAGAACTGGTCGTTCCACGTCGGGTAGAACGTCCGGCAGAAGGCGATCACCTCGGACACGCGCATCCAGCGATACATGAAGTGCAGCTCGGGCACGTAACCCACACGGTGCTTGAGCCCCTCGGCCCGCGGGCCCACGTCCTGGCCGAGCAGCCGCGCCCGGCCGGCGGTCGGCGACAGAACCCCGATGAGCATGCGGATGGTCGTGCTCTTGCCCGCCCCGTTCGGGCCGATGAATCCGAACACGCTGCCCGCCCGAACCGTGAGATTCAAATTGTCCACGGCGAGCGTGCGGCCAAAACGCCGCGTGAGACCCATCGTTTCAATGGCGGCCACTGCGGCCGGTTCTGCGTTCATGGGTCATTCCTCACTTCCGACACCTGGCCCCAGGCGCGCTCGAACAGCGCGCGCACCTGCTCTGGCGGGAGCTTGGCGCTCCGCGCGGCCCGGAGCGTCTGGACGAAGCCCGCCAGCACCGCGGCCTGCGACTGGCTCTGGGCTGAAGCCAGCCCGTCCTGCGCGACGAACATGCCCAGCCCCTTCCGCGCCTCGATCAACCCCTCGCGCTCCAGTTCGTCGTACGCCCGTTGGACGGTGTTGGGATTCACGATCAATTCCTGCGCAAGCACGCGGAGCGAGGGAATCGCCTCGCCCGGCCGAAACACGCCAGCCGCGACCGCCCGCCGGATGTACCCTGCGATCTGCTGGTAAATCGGAACGGGACTGTGGGGATCGACGCTCAAGGTCAGGCTCCATGTGAAGTAGTGCACTACCTCACTAATGCAGTATACGCACGACTTCCCGCCCGGACAAGCCCTCCACCACGATAAACACGACCGCGAACCGGTGGATTGAACCTAACATCTTGTATAGATTGAACGTATGAACACGCACCCGACCGCGATCGTGCTTCTTTCCGGCGGACTCGATAGCGCCACGACCCTGGCCATCGCGGCTGCCGACGGTTTTCGGTGTGTCGCGCTCAGCTTTCGGTATGGGCAACGGCATGCGGTGGAGCTGGACGCCGCCCGCCGGGTGGCGGAGGCCGCACGCGTCGCCGAGCACCTGATCGTCGACCTGGATCTCCGCGTGTACGGCGGCTCCGCGCTGACCGCCGACATTCCCGTGCCGAAGGATCGCGACCTGCATGCGGCCGAGATTCCGATCACGTACGTCCCGGCCCGCAACACGATCTTCCTGGCCCACGCACTGGCGCTGGCCGAAGTGCGCGCCGCCCGGGACATCTACATCGGGGTCAACGCCGTGGATTACAGCGGCTATCCGGACTGCCGGCCCACGTACATCGCCGCCTTCGAGCAGATGGCCGCACTCGCCACCCGTGCCGGCGTTGCGGGCGAGTCCGTGCGCCTGCATGCGCCGCTGCTGCGCCTGTCCAAGGCGCAGATCATCGCGCGCGGTCGTGAGCTGGGCGTCGACTACGGCCTGACGCGCAGTTGCTATGATCCCGACGATACCGGACGCGCCTGCGGGCACTGCGACAGTTGCCGCCTGCGGCTGGAAGCGTTCCGGCAACTCGGACTCACGGACCCCGCACCCTACAGTGCCACGGGAACCGACTGACCACGATTAGCGGACACCCGCACCGTACCTTCCATTTACTGCAACTGCACGCCGCGCCGCCCGATGCATGAGACGTGGCCGCGTCTCAAGTCATCACGGCACCCGCGCCGCGACGTGCGGCGGCGCCGACCGGCACGCGCGACGTGCCCTGCCGCGCCGCGCTGAGCGCGCCGGGCAGCCCCGCTGCGGCGCCACCTGCGGTCGCGCCACAGGCCGTGCCCGCCCGACCGCGCTTCGGGGCCTGGTTCAATCGCCCGCGACGGATTCTGCTGCTGCTGGCCGCGGTCTGGGTCGTGGCGGTGTTTGATCTCGGGTACACGCTCGCCGAGTCGGGGACGGCCGACTTCGTCGAGATGAACCCGCTGGCGGCCAAACTGCTGGGGGGCCCGCAGCACTTCCTCATGGCCTACAAGTTCGGCCTGCTGAGCATCGGGACGGGAATTCTGCTCGCGCTCCGCCGCCACGCCGCCGCCGAGGTCGGGTGCTGGCTTCTGTTCGGGTTCAAGCTGTATCTCGGCATCCGCTGGTACCTGTACTTCGACTGCCTGCTCAGCGACGGCGACGACGCGCTCAGCACGTTCGTGAAGTGAGCCGCGCCCATGTCGCGCCTGCACCGCTTGCCGTATACTGCTGTGCCCCGCGCAACGCCGTGACGCGCTGCGCAGCGTTGCAGCAGGTGCACAACATGGAATCCCCCGCGTCCTCGGCCGTCTTGCCACTTGAATTCCGTCAACCCCGGCAGTTGATCCGCTGGCTGGGCGTGATCGTGGCGTTCGCGGGCTGGGCCGCCTCGCTGGATCTGTTCCTGGTCTCGACGCGGGTCATGGCCAAGAGCGCGCTCTTCGACGCGGTCTGCGGCGGCGGTCCGGACAACGACTGCACCTCCGTACTGACCGCACCGCAGGCGTACGTGCCGTTCCGGACCAGGACCGGCACGATTCAGGTTCCGGTGTCGGCGTTCGGGATGGCGTATTTCGCGTGTGTCGCGCTGTGGTACCTGTTCGTCGGGCCGCCGACGCACACCGGCCGCTGGTGGCACCTAGTCATCGCGCTGTTCGTGGTGCTCGGCGTGTGGCAGTCGCTCGAGTACATCCGCATCATGCATTCTGTGCTGCACCGCTGGTGCGGCGGATGCCTCGTTGCGCACGCCCTGAATGGCGGGTTGCTGCTGCTCACCGCGCTGGCGTATCCGTGGCACCCGCCGACGCGTCCGAATGCACGCCATCCAGCCGCGCGGCTCGTGCTGGCCACGCTGACCGCCGGCGCGCTGGCCTTCGTCCTGCACCTTCTGGTCGTGGGGCTGGCGATCGCCAACTCGCTGCAGAAAGAGCACCGGGCAAGATACGAGGCGGTGCTGAACGATCCGGAGTATGTGCGGTGGGACTTCAACCGACAGCCGGTCGTGACGATCCCGCTGGACGAGGACGAGTTGTTCGCGGGCGACCCCGCCGCGCCCGACACGATCGTCGTATTCGGCGATTTTCAGTGCCATGCCTGTCGCGAGCTGCATCTGGCACTGCAGCGCGTGGTCGCGAAATACCCGCAGCGGCTGCGCGTCGCCTTCCGGTACTTCCCGCAGGATCCGGAATGCAATCCGAAACCACGGTGGAGCGCGGGCGGGAATGTTTCGGCCTGCCGCGCGGCGCGGGCCGCCGAGGCGGCGCGGATGATCGGCGGACGCGACGCGTACCTGGCCATGCGCGCGTTGCTCTGGGAGCGCCAGGACCAACTCCCGACACGCCCCGTCGCGCAGCAGGACGCACGCGAGCAGAAGCTGTTCGAAGACTGGGCCGCGGAGCTTGGCCTGGACCGGGCGGCCTTCACGGCCGCGTTCGACGGCCCCGCAGTCGCCGCCCGCGTGCAGCGCGATATCGCGCTCGGCGCGCGGCTGGACTTGTCCGCGATGCCGGTCGTGTACTTGAACGGCAAGCGCCTCCGCAACTGGAGCAAGCTCGAGGTGTGGGATCTCCTGCTCGGCGGCCCGGCACCCGTCACCACGCAACCGGCTTCCGCCCCGGCACCGTAGTGGCTACGCGGAGGCTGCGCCCAGCCATGCAACTCGACGGCCTGTTCATCGACATGTACGGCACGCTCACGACCGGCGATCGCGCCGCCGTCGAGTCGGCGTGTGCCGAGATCATCGCCGACACGAAGCTGCCACTGTCCGCGCGCGAGCTGAGCGTCATCTGGGGCGAGCGGTTCTTCGAGGCGATGAACTCCGCCAACGGGCCTGCCTTCGCGACCCTGTTCGAAATCGAGGCGCGCACGCTGGTGGAGACGATGACCGCGTTCGGCATCGACGTGGTGCCGGACCGGTACGTCAAGGGGCTGGTGGACTATTGGCGCGACCCCCCGCTGCAGCCGGAAGTGCGCGAGTTCCTCGCGCGGTGCCCGACGCCGGTCTGCATCGTGTCCAACGCGGACCGCGCGGATATCGAGACGGCCGTGGCGCGGCTGGGGCTGCGCGTCGCCGGGCTGCTGACGTCCGAGGACGCGCGCTCGTACAAGCCCGACCGCGGCATCTTCGAGGCGGCACTGCGGCAGACCGGCTGGCGAGGCGGCGCGGTCCTGCACGTCGGCGACTCGCTGCACAGCGACGTCGGGGGCGCGCTGGCGGCGGGCATACGCAGCGTCTGGATCAACCGGGCGCACCGGATCCACGACATCGGCAACCATGAGCCCGACTTCGAGTTCGCGGACCTCAAGGGGCTGCTCGCACTCGTCGAAGGGAATTGATGAACTGGGAGCGCGCCCGCGCCACGTTGGCAGCGCCGTGCGTTATCGGGCCTGGAACTCTCGCGTTGCTTTCCGCGTTCGAAGAGGGTACCGTGAGGTCTGCTGGTGATGGAAACTCCGTGTACGTTTGCCATCCCGACGCCATGCTTACTTGCTCACACCGAGGCTTGCCAATGAACTTCCGTCGTCTGTCCGCGATCTTGACCACTGTGGCCTTGTGCACACTGACCGCCGGCACCGCCCGCGCCGAAACCGACCTGCACTGGGCCGCACGCCTCGGCGACAGCACCGTGGCGGCCGCGCTGCTCGCCGCCGGCCACGACGCTAACGCGACCGAGAATGACGGCACGACCGCGCTGCACATGGCCGCCGTGCGCGGCGACGTCACACTGGTCCAGATGCTGCTCAAGGCTGGCGCGAACCCCAGCCAGCGTGACGCGCTGGGGCGCACGCCGCTGCACCACGCGGCCCTGGGCGGCAATGGCGCGCTCGTCGAGTTGCTTGTCGCCGCCGGGGCCGAGGTGAATGTTGCCGACTTGCAGGGCGACACCCCGCTGCACCTGGCCGCGCGGCTGGTGCGCTCGGACGGCGTGCGGGCTCTGCTCGCCGCCGGCGCGGACGTGGGCGCGCGGAACGCCAACGGGCAGACGGCACTGCACGTGCTGGGGGCGGACCGGCGCGACGCCGACGAAGCGCGTGCGTTGATTGACGAACTGGCCGAGGTGCTGATCGCCGGCGGCGCCGATCCCGGCGTGCAGGATCAGGACGGCCGGCGGGCCTGGCCGCGTGACGAGCAGCCGCCCAGCACCGGCCGACCGCCGTCGGGCTATCCGTCTTACGACACCATCGTGTCGACGCTCCAGAACCGGGCGACCACGTATCCGGACCTCTGCCAGATCTTCGACCTGGGCGCATCAGCGGGCAGCGCCGGCCGTCACATCTGGGCCCTGAAGATCACCGACAACGTGGCCGTGGAGGAGGACGAGCCGGAATTCAAGTGGATTGCCAACATCCATGGCGACGAGGTCACCGGCCTGGTCATGTGCCTGAACATGATCGACTACCTATTGCAGAACTATGGCACGCTGCCGCGCGTCACCGACCTCGTGAACGAAGTCGAAATCTGGATCGTGCCGACGATGAATCCCGACGGCTACATGAACAACACCCGTTACAACGTCAACGGCATCGACCTGAACCGTAATTTCCCCGAAGGCTCGGGCCCCAACCCCGACCCGAACACCACGACCGGCCGGGCCGCGGAAGTGGGCGTCATCATGAACTGGAGCTTCGCGCACTCGTTTACCCTGGCGGCGAACTTCCACGGCGGGGCCCTGGTCGCGAACTACCCCTTCGACAACGACAACATGGGCTCCGTGCCGTCGCCGACGCCGTACGAAGACCTGTTCGTCTGGATCAGCGAGCAGTATTCGCAATACAACCTGCCGATGTGGAACAGCACGACGTTCTACCACGGCATCACGAACGGGGCGGCGTGGTACGCGATCGACGGCGGCATGCAGGACTGGGACTACCGCTACATGGGCGGCAACGAGGTCACGCTGGAGATCGGCACGACCAAGAGCCCGGCCTATTCGCAGATGCCGACCTACTGGAGCCAGAACCGTGACTCGATGCTCGCGTACATGGAGACCTGCCTCACCGGCGTGCGCGGCATTGTCACCGACGCTTACTCCGGCGCACCGCTGGCCGCCACCGTCAGCATCGTCGGCCGCAACCACAACATCTACACTGATCCCGACGTTGGCGACTATCACCGCATGGCGCGCCCTGGCTCGTATCAACTCCGCGTGGAAGCGGCCGGCTATGACCCCGTGATCTATCCGGTCACCGTGGTCGAGGGCCCGGCGACGCGGCTCGATATCGCGCTGGCCGGCCCACCGCACCTGGTGGCGCCGAATGGCGGCGAGACGCTGACGGCGGGCGTGCCGACGACCGTGACCTGGACCGGCGCCCCGACGGCCCAGTTCCAGGTGCAGTACTCGGCGAACTACGGCGCGACCGGGCAGACCACCGACGGCTTTGAAAGCGGCGCGCTGGACTCGACGTACACAACGGGCGGCAACGCCCCCTGGTTCGTGACGACCGGGACCGTCCACGGCGGCACGTACGCGGCCCGCGCCGGCACGATCACGCACAGCCAGTCCACGTGGCTGACGCGCACGGCCGAGCCCGGCACGATGAGCTTCTGGTACAAGGTCAGCTCGGAGAGCGGCTACGACTACTTCAATTTCTACATCGACGGCGTGCAGAAGCTCCACCGCTCCGGCAACGTCAACTGGGTCCAGTACACGACCAGCCTCGCGGCCGGTAGCACGCACATTCTGAAATGGGAATACGTCAAGGACTCGGGCGTGAGCGGCGGCAGCGACACGGTCTGGATCGACGACTTGTCGCTCACCGGCGACGCCACGACCTGGACCGACATCATCGCCCTGACCGAGGTGGGCGCGACCGCCGCGAGCTGGACGCCCCCGGCCGAGGGCACGGACTACAAGGCGCGCGTACGGGCGGTGCTCGGCGGCGGCGGCTACAGCGCCTGGGACGAGAGCGATGGCAAGTTCACCGTCGTGGCCGGCCCGGAGTATCCGCTGGGCGACATGAACTGCGACCAGAGCGTGACGTTCGCGGACATCAACCCGTTCGTGCTGGCCCTGACCAACCCCGAGACGTACGCAGCGCAGTATCCGACCTGCCCGATCCTGAACGGCGACATCAACCAGGACGGAGCGCTCGGGTTCAGTGACATCAACCCGTTCGTGATGCTGCTGGCCACGGCGAAGTAGCCGGGCGCGGGTCCGCGCCACCGCCGGAGCGCCAATGAAACAGGGCCGCCCGCGGTGTCATCCGCGGACGGCCCTGTTCCACAAAGCCGCAGCGTCACTGACCGGCCGCGCGTACCCTACGGTTGTTTGGCCGCCGCGACGAACTCGCGCGGCCACGGCAGGTTCGCCGCCAGCTTCACGCGCACCAGCAGCAGCGCCGTCTCGAGCTGCGGATCGACCTTCGGCGCTTCGTTCGGATCCGCTTCGAGCTGCTTGATGTCATCCTCGCTCAGCAGCGGCGGGTCCTCGTTTTGCGATTTCTCATCGGCCTTCAGCGCGTCGAGCACGCGCGCCCGTTCGTCCTCGCTGAGCGCCTTGTTCTCGCCGGAACTCTGTTCGTTATGAATGATGTAGGTCTCGCGCTCGCGCTCGATGACCCGCCGCAGCTCCTTGGGCGTCAGCTTCAGCTCCCAGTCGGGCTCGACGCCCCACTGCTCGGCCTTCGGCGCCTTGTGCGGACTGCGCCCGCTGGGCAGATAGTACAGGGCCGTCGTCAGCTTCAGCTTCGCATCGTCGTTCAGCGGCCGCACGTGCTGCACGCTGCCTTTGCCGAACGTCCGCTCACCCAGGATGAGCGCGCGGTGATGGTCCTGCAGCGCACCAGCCAGAATCTCGGAGGCGCTCGCGCTGCTGTCGTTCGCCAGCACAACCAGCGGCAGATCCTTGTACGCCGCGGCCCCGCCGACGCGCTCGCGCTGATCCGACTCCACCCGCCCGCGCGTCGAGACGACTTCGCCTTCCGGCAGGAACGTGCTCACGATGTCGATCGCGACATCCAGCAGCCCGCCCGGGTTGTAGCGCACGTCCAGCACCAGGCCCTTCATGCCCTGGGCCCTGGCCGCGTCCAGCGCCTCGCGCAGCTCATCGGCCGAATCCGGGTGAAAACCGGTCAGCCGGATGTAGGCCACGCCGGCGTCCTTGTCCAACATGTAGTTCCACGCCTTCGCGTCGCCGGGCACGCGTTCCAGGCCCCGCACCGTCGGCAGGACAATCCGGCGGCGCGACAGCTTGAAGGGAATCGTCTCGCCTGTGCTGGGCCGCTGAATCGTCAGCACGACCTCGGTGCCGGCCGGCCCCATGATGTTACGGACGGCGTCGTCGGTGTCCCAGCCGGACGTGCTCTGGTCATCGACGGCGATGATCAGGTCGTCGGGGTGCACACCCGCCTCGAGCGCCGGCGAGTTTTCCAGAGGCGTGACCACCTTGAGGCGGTTCGTGCGCTCATCCATGCCGAGCTGGATGCCGACGCCCTCGAAGCCGCCCATCATCATCTTCTCGAAATCGACCGCGTCGGCCGGCCAGATCATGCCGGTGTAGTCGTCCAGTTTTCCGATCGCGCCCTCCAGGAACTCGACCACCAGCAGGCTCTCGGGGATCTCGATGCTCTCGCGATTCAGATCGTTCACCTGGTTGAACAGCCGCAGCAGGTCCTTCTGGCCGTAGCTCTTCTCCGCCTGGACCTCCTTGCGCAGCTCACCCAGCCGCTTGACGAAATGCTCGCGCAGCGTCGGGTTGCCGAGGCCGTCCATGTACTCGCGCAGCTTGGTCACGCTGGCGAGCGTCACCAGGTTGTCCAAGGCCCCGGTCGCGAGTTCCCTGAAGTCCGGCTCGCGGTAGTACAGGTGATCGATCAGCTTGACGGCCGAGCGCAGCAGACCCTTGTCGACGCGCCGGATCCGCTCCTGCAGGGACTTCTGGTCCTTGTAGGCCAGCTCGATCCGCGCATGCCGCACGGCGTTCTCGCTCGCCGCGCGCAACTCCTCGTCCTTGGGGTGAATGCGGGTCAGCAGCAGGTAGTAATTCAGGGCGTCCTTCCAGTGATCTTCCTGCTCGAGCTGCCGGGCCGTCTCGGTGGCGCTCTTGGTCAGCTCGACGACCCACGGCAGGCTCGTCAGATTGTCGCCCTCGGGGGCGTAGGGCACCGCCTGCGCGACAAAGTTCAGCGCCACAAACGGCTTCGCGTCCGCCAGCGCCTTCTGCGCCTGCTCGATGTTCCACTCGAACGTCTTGGCCTTCAGCTCCTTGCGGGAGGCGACGACCTTGTGGTAGTCCTCCAGCCAGTTCTGCACACGTCCGGCAGCCGCATCGTGCTCGGTGGTCGCCAGCCGCTCGATCGTCGCCCGGCCGGCGTCGTAGTCGCCGCGGAGGATGGCGGCGTAGGCCGTCGCGAGCGTTTCGTCCCCGGCCACGGCCCAAACCGGCGCCAGCAGGAGCCCGACGAGCAAGGCCAGACGCGCGTAACGTGCTGCCATGTACACACTTCCTTTCAAAACGACGCGGCCCGCAGGCCGCCCGTGTGCCGCTCAGCATGGGTAAAGCGCTGCTCCACCCACCTTGTACGTATTATACGACCGTGCGGATTCGCCGCCCACGTCGCAACTTTCTCATCGGCCGGCCGCAGACAAGTTCCCACAAAAAGCACGGCCGCGGTATTGTCTGCCCTCCAGCCCGCCTCCGCCCCGGAAAAACGCCCGGACCGCGACGGGCCCCGGCCTGAGAAGGCGGTTCGAGTCGCTGCCACCCGCGCGGGCCGCGCGCGGAAAATCGCGCAGGTCCCCTTTTGCGGGACCGAAAATGCGGCATGATGCCGGCATGGCAACGGCACGTCCGAACCCGTCCGGCGACGCAGAGCTCGTGCTCGGGATCGACCCCGGGCTGCAGCGCACCGGCTATGCGGTGCTTGCGCCCGCACCGACGCCGCGCGAGGGACACCTCGTCGAGGCCGGCGTCATCCGGCTGCGGCGCGAGCACGCACTCACCGCGCGATTGATCGAACTGGAAGACGCACTGACCACGCTGCTGTCGCGCCATCATCCGCAGGCGCTGGCGTGCGAGGAGCTCTACGCGCACTACAAACACCCGCGGACGGCGATCCTGATGGCCCATGCGCGCGGCGTCATCCTGGCCTGCGCCGCCCGCCACGGATTGCAGATCATCTCCATCGCCGCCACGAACGTGAAAAAGCTGCTGACGGGCAACGGCCACGCGGGCAAACGCCAGGTGCAGCTCGCTGTCGCGGCGACGCTGCACCTGCCCGCGATTCCCGAGCCGAGCGACGTGGCCGACGCCATCGCGATCGCGCTGGCCGGCGCGCGGCTGCGCTGTGCCGCGTCCGTCGTGGCCAAAGCGACGAGGAGGGCCCGCGCGTGATCTGCCGGCTGACCGGACGACTGGTGAGCGTGTCGGAAGAGACTGCTGTCATCGACCTCGGCGGCGTCGGCTACGAAGTCATGGTGCCCGCGGCGACAATCGGCGAACTCCACACCCACATCGGGCAGGACATCACGCTCTTCACGGTGCAGTACTTCGAGGGCAATCCGGCGGGGGCGCACCTGATCCCGCGGCTGGTCGGGTTCGTCACCGAGGCGGACCGCGATTTCTTCCGCCTGTTCACGAAGGTAAAGGGCATCAGCAGTCGGCGGGCGCTGCGGGCGATGAGCGTGCCGGCGCATCAACTCGCCGCCGCGATCGAGCACGGCGATACGCGCCTGCTGACGACATTGCCGGAGATCGGCAAGAAGATGGCCAGCCAGATTCTGGCCGAAATGCAGGGTCATTGTCAGGCATTCCTGATACCCGAGGCCGTGCCGCCGCCGATCGCCGAGCTGACCGACGCGCAGCGGATCGCGCTCGACATTCTCGTGCAATGGGGCGATCGCCGGGCGGATGCGCAGCGCTGGATCGCGGCGGCGGTGGAAGCCGACCCGAGCCTGAAGGTGCCCGAGGACATCGTCCGGGCGGCGTATCGCGCGAAGCAGGCGCTGTAGACGCGGCCTTTGACGCGGGATGGGAAGCAATGATGGCAAACGGGGTGTGCCCGATCTGTCGGACGGAGATGGCCGCCGGCACGGCGGTGTGCGTGGCGTGCGGCTTCAATGCGATCGAAGACGCACCGTTGCCGGGCTGGGTGCGAGAGGGCGTGGACCTGCGCACCGTGGCCCGTCGGCAGCGCCTGCTTCTGTGGTTGGTACTGGGGCTGCTCGCACTGCAGGTGTTCTTGCGCACGCAGTCGTTTAGTAATCCGCTCATGTTCACCCTTCTCGTGGTAATCCTGTTCGCTACGATGATCGGCGTCGCCGTCACGGTCGTCACCCTCATGGTCGCGCTCCGGCGACATGTGATTGTCTGCGTGCTGTACACAATCCTGATGTTCGCGCCCTGCGTGAACCTGATTGTTCTGCTGATCATCAACCAACAGGCCACCACGGCACTCCGCAAGGCCGGGCTCCGCGTCGGGCTCATGGGCGTAAAAGACGAGCAGGTCGTCCGCCTCTTGGGGCTCTACTGCTGCCGCAAGTGCAGCTACAGCCTGATCGGTAACGTCTCCGGCGTCTGCCCGGAATGCGGCACGCCGGTCGGCACGGGCCTACACGGCCCCGGCCCGACAGTGCCGGCGCGGCCGGCCCCTTAACTCGCGGCGAACAACCGGCTACCCTTTGCGCATGGCGATCGAACGCGTCTTCACGCAACCCGGCCCCGACGAAGAGCGGTTCCTGACCTCCCTCCGCCCGCAGCGCCTCGACGAGTGCGTCGGCCAGGAAGTCGTCCGCGAGCAGCTCCGCATCGCGCTCGACGCCGCCCGCAAGCGTGGCGAGCCGCTCGATCATGTGCTGCTCGACGGCCCGCCCGGGCTCGGCAAGACCACGCTCGCCCACGTCATCGCCACCGAGATGGGCGCCGCCGTCCGCGTCACCAGCGGGCCGGCGATCGCCCGCCAGGGCGACCTGATGATGATGCTCACGCAGCTCGACACCGGCGACGTGCTCTTCATCGACGAGGTGCACCGGCTCGCGAAGGTCGTCGAGGAATTCCTGTACCCCGCGCTCGAGGACTTCCGCGTCGACTACACGACCGAGAGCGGCATAGGCGGCCGGACGGTGAATTTCGCGCTGAAGCGCTTCACAATGGTCGGCGCGACGACGCGGGCCGGCATGCTGTCGGCGGCGCTGCGCGACCGGTTCGGCCTGCTGTTCCACCTCCAGTACTACACCGAACCAGAGCTGGTCCGCATCGTCGAGCGCAACGCCGCGCTGCTGAAGATCCAGGCCGACCCCGCCGCCCTGGCGCGCCTGGCGTCGCGCTCGCGCGGCACGCCGCGGATCGTGAATCGCCTGCTGCGGCGAGTGCGGGATTACGCCGATGTCCGCGGCGACGGCACGCTGACGCCGGCGGTCGTGGACATGGCGCTCGACATTCTGCAGATCGACCGGCTGGGGCTCGACAATCTCGACCGCGCGTACCTGCAATCGCTGATCAAGCACTACGACGGCGGCCCGGCGGGGATCGAGGCGATCGCGGCGACGATGGGCCACGAACGCGACACGCTCGAAGACGTGGTCGAGCCGTACCTGCTGCAGATCGGCTTCGTCATCCGCACTCCGCGCGGCCGAGTCGCCCGCCCGGCGGCGTACGAGCACCTGGGCCTCGCAACGCCGAAGCGGGCCAATAACGAGCCAGGCCTGTTCGACGCGTAAGGCATAGGCGCCGGCTTCACCACGACGGGTGAATCCACGTGAGTCAGCCGTAGTACAATGACACGATGAGAATCTCACGGCGTGGATTCCGCATAGGCGCTTGGGCAACGAGCCTGCTCGCCGTGCTGCTCTTGGCCGTGTACCCGTTCAGCTATCGCCTTTGGGTCGGCCCGTGGAGCGAGAAAGCAGGCATCGGCTGCATGATTTGCTGGCGTCAGGCGTGTTGTTACTGGTGGACCACTGGGCACGGCGAAGCGGGCCTCACTTGGTGCTACTTGCAGGCGGTGGAAGGACGACCTTGGCCATCGATATCGATCTGGGCAGAACCACGGGTGGGCTGCGTCTGCGTTCCCCTGTGGATCCCGCCGGTGCTGTCTGCGGGGCTCTCGTGCATCTGCTGGTACCGTAGCCGCGGTCGCAAGCCCGGCACCTGCCACAATTGCGGGTACGATCTCACCGGCAACATCAGCGGCGTGTGTCCGGAGTGCGGCGGTACGGTCACCAGAGACTTGACGGCCACGGATAAGCACGGATGAACACGGATTCTGAGCCGCCGGATCGGACTACGCGCCGGTTATCGTGGCGCTCGCCCCAGTATCCGGACGTAGAGCGCGCGAGGGCAGCCTCCGGTCCGAGCTGCGCATGTGGCCACCAGCGCTGTTCGATTCGGGAATCCCCCACCCCTAAAAGCCCGGCCGCAATCGTCAACCCGCAGCCGCGCGAATACGGGACGCCGTAAGCTGCTACCGCAACTTCTGCATCGCCGGGTCGCGAAAACTTGACCGGGAGCGGGAACGAATTGGATACTCCCCCTCGGGCCCCTACCCGGGCCCTTGGGTTACGGGACACGATCACTTCCAGGGACGCGCAACTTCCGTTTCGGCGTTTCGCCGATCGGAGCGTTGTCATGTTCGGCCAGGATTTCTCAGTGGGAGCGGCGGCGGCGGCTGGTGCGGCGCTGACACCCGTGAGCCGTCCGCAGCCGGAGCAGCGGGTCGTGGAGAGCACAGCGCACGCCCAACTGCGTCAGCGGGACGCGGGCTCCAATTTCGCCCGCGCGCCCTCGGCGCTTGAGCAACTGAGCTCTTCGGCACGGCAGTTCGCCGACGTCCTCGACGCCACCGGTAGCATCCAGGTGGCGTCCAGCGTCAGCGGCTTCCAAGCCGGCCACCTCGACATGTACGTGTAGCTCCGGCATGCGCGACGCACGTCGCCGGCCGAGCGGGGAAGCGCGCGGCGGGCCGCGAGCGGCGGCCCGGTCCGGCGCGCCGTCGCGCGGCGATACGCGCCCGCGACGTGCGGCGGGGGGCGGACGCCGCGCACCAGCCACGGTGCGCGCCGTCTGAGACCCGGGGGAAATCAAGCGACCGCAACGGCTCAGCAGGACCTTCGCGCGCCCGAAGAGAACCACCAAATTACCAAGATAGGTGCGCACTCCCCCGCCGTACCCGCGCGCTCACGTTCCCACGCCGCCAGCTATGCGACGCTCAGAATGCGCCGCCGCGCACAGGCCCGCCGAATCGCCGGAAACACGAAACGCTCCGCGACCACGTCCCACCCCATCTCCTTCGCCAGGCCATGCCCCGCCTGCACCAGTTTGGCCTCATCCTCCGGCGACTGCGGCAGGCGCTTGAAGACCTGGTCGGCGAGCTGCTCGGCGAGCTTGACCTCGACTTCCCGCCGTTCGTCCGCCTCGATCGCCAGCGAGTCCTTCACCGTCCGCGGCCGGCGCACCTGGTCGATGTAGTTCGCGAGGATGACGTTCGGCACGCGCTTCGTGCCCATGACTTTCTTCAGGAAACCCGTGCAGCCGCAGGTCGTGCTCACCAGGCACAACCCGCCGTACGTGAGCGTCTCCAGCGGCGAGATCCCGAACGGCTCGTACAGGCTCAGGCCGAACTCGACGTCGCTGGCCCGGCGGATGTCGAGGAACTCGAGGTCTTCCGGCACGCGGCGGCCGCCGCGCTCGCGGCCGAAGCCAAACTGGTTGATGTAGATGATCCGGGTGTTGCGGGCCCGCGCGTTGAAGGCCTGCACCCACTGGTAGTAACGCGCCTCGCCGGGCGAGAGATCGGGCGGCCCTTCGCGATGCGTGAGCGGCCAGTCCCACGTCTGCTCCATGTGCAGGACATCCGCCGCCGAGCGCCGCGGCTGGTCGGTGGACAGCACCAGCATCACGGCCCGCTGGCCATGCGCGACGAATTTCTCGTCGAGCGCCATGAGCACGTCGACGTCGCGCCACATGGCCTTGCTCTGCGCCATGCGCGTCACGTGCGTGAACACGCGGTCGGGCCGCCAGCCGAGCAGGTTCTCGCAGTACGCCCCGACCCGCGCACGGCTGGCCTGCCGGTCTTCGAGCTTGATCGGCCGCGACGGCACGCCGTTGTACGCCAGCATGATGTCAGCGTCGTCGAAGTCGCGATTGACGAAGCGCAGTTCATCGACGACGCGGTGCCCGACCGCGAGCAGCCCGTCGCAGTGCCGGGCCGCCTCGACTACCGCGTACTTGTGGTAGTCGTGCTGCGGGCCGAAGACGTGCTCCAGGTACAGATCGCCGTCCGCCGCCGCCCGCAGCGCGTTGTAGAACATCACGTCGTGCCCGGGGTGGCGCTCGACGATTCGGCGAACGGGCGCGACCTCGTGGGCATAGAACAGCGTGCGATAGCGCTGCGGGTGCTGGGCCTGCAGCGCCAGCGCCGTGGGCACGCCCACGAACTCGTGCGCAAACACCACCGCCGGCGCGTCCTTCGTCCCCAGCCGCAGGGCCTCCGCCGCCGCCACCACCGGCGGGGCCAGCCGCACGTATTGCTCGTATTCCCAGATGTGCTCGTACGAGTCCGAGCGCAGGCCGAAGTGCTCCCACAACCGCCCCTTCAGCTCGTTCACGCGCGGCATAAGGATGCCGCGCAGATCGACGAGGAGCACTTCGCAGACGGTGCGGCGGGCCGACGGCTCATCCTCAAGCGGCCGGCGCCCGTAGACCAGCCGCACGCCGTAGTCGCGCTCGATCTGGCGAAAGGCCTGCGCGTAGGGCCCGTCCTGGCGCTGATCCAGCGAGGAGTACTCGATGACGCCGCCGGGGCCGAGGCGCTCGGGATTGTCCGGGTAGTAAAGCGGGCAGACCAGCACGGTGCGGCCCACGCCGTCGCGATAGGGCCGACTGTTGATCAGGCCTTCGAGGACGGTGCCGATGCCCCCGACCTTATGCACCGCTTCATGCGAGACGTGGATGGCGTTAAACACAGTCCGATACTGCCTGCGGGTACGAGTTCATCCTACCCATCGACGGTTCCGGAAGCGCACTTGATCGGGCGCGAACAGCACCGGCCGCGCGCGGCCCAGTCGGCACCGCACGCTGGCAGGACCCCGCGCGCCCCGCCGCTGGCTCAATTCGCCGATTTCTGCTTCAGCGCGTTGACGCGCCGAGCCAGCCGGCTCTTGCGGCGGGCGGCGGCATTGCGGTGGAGCGTGCGTTGATTGGCGGCCCGATCGAGGGCCTGCGCGGTCGTGCGCAGGGCCGCGTCCGCGTCGCCGGGCGTGCCGCGCAGCAGCGTCTCGTTGCACTTGCGCAGCTTGCCGCGCAGGGCGCTGCGCCGCGCGCGGTTCCGCGCCCGACGGGTGGCGTTCTGTCGAATGCGTTTCTTCGATGAGAGCGAATGAGCCACAAGACCTCCTTCAAGCGTCCATCACTGCAGACTTTCGAGTCGTTTCCGGGCGTCGCCGTCCATGAAATTGTAGTCCTGGCGGAGCAGGCGCCCAAACGCGTCCTTGGCCGCGGCTGCGTTGCCGGCCGCCTCCTGGGCGCGCCCCAGCCAGTACAAGAGATCCTTGCTGAAATCGTCCGCCAGTTCGGCGTGGGCCAGCGCCTCGTTCAGCACCGCCGCGGCCTGCACGGGGTCGCCCTTTTCGAAAAAGGCGCGGCCCATCATCAGCTCGCAGCGATCCCGGCTGCGCGGGTCACCCTGCGCAGCCTGCAGCATCGGGATCGCCTCGTCGTACTCGCCGGCCTCGAACAGGATCGAGCCCAGCTTGAACTTGAGGCGCAGGTCGGTGGGGTACTTCGCGACCCGCTCGCGGAACACGCCGAGCGCGGTCTGGCGCTGCTCCAGCGCGGCCAGCCGCGCCTGCTGCCGGTCGTCCGCGGAGCCCGTCTCGCGCGCCTTCGCCGCCAGGGCCCGGGCCTCACGCGCCAACTGCCGCAGCAAAATGTCGTCGGCTTTGAGTTTCAGGCTGTAGTTGCGGGTCTTGTCGTACGCGGCCCGCAACAGCGCGATCGCCTCATCCTCCTGCGGCTTACGCTCGGCCCGCAGCAGCAGGTCCACGTACGCGTTCAGCTTGCTCTGCGAATCGGGGCTGGCTTCCCACTCGCGCTTCGCCGCACTGACCAGCGCCTCCAGGGTGTCCTCGCCCTGTTGCACCCGCTCCGCGTCGTGCAGCAGCTTCTGCTTGTCCGCGTCACGCAACGACTCGCGGAAATCGCCCGCGTCCTGGTATTTCCCGCGTGAAATCGTCAGCTTGCCGGCCAAGTCCCGCTGCTCGTTCCGCAAATCATCGTCCGCCGGCAAACGCACGATGGCGTACTCCAGCGAGCTGACCGCCTGATCCAGGAACCAGGTCTCCAGGGCCGATTCCCCGCGCGCGTCCGCCAGCTCCGCCGCCTCCACCAGCGAATCGCGAAACGTTCGAAACCGCCCCTTGTTCGGTTTCTTGTCTTTGCGGAGCGCGTCGAACACCAGCGGCGCCACCCACTTCGCCGTCTCCAGGTAGCCCGCCTTGATCGCGTTCTTCAGCAGGCCCTCCGCGTAGCTCCCGTTCGGCGGGTCCATGCTCAGGAGGTGCTCCGCGTTGAACATATTCTGCTTGGGATCCTTGCCGCTGATCGAACGCTTGATCCCGTCCATCAGCCCGGGCTTCTTGCCCCCGGCTTGCTGCCGCTGCACCGCCAGCGACCGCAAGGGCATGTGCCCCTCTTCAACCGCTTCCGGCCAGTAGTTCAGCCCGGTGATGTAGCACTCGATCGCGTAGTCGTACTCGCGGCGTTCCCGACAATCCATCGCCTTCTTGAACCACTGGCGGGCGCGCGCCTTGTCCGCATCCGAGAACTCGGGCTTCTGCGGCGGCTCGGTTGTCTTCTCTGCCTTGGCCATCCCGGTTCTTTGCGTTCGCGTCGACGGCGCAGGGCCGCCCTTCTACCACGGCCCCGGACCGCGCCACAACTCCAGAGTGGGCCGAGTATAACCGAAAGCGCCGCCGAGTAGAAGCACCCCCGGACCCGCCAGCCGGATCCTCACGGCCGCAGCGGCAAGCCGCCGTCCAGCAGGCCCGCCACCACCTTGAAGGCCCAGCTCCCCAGCAGCAGGATCAACAGCGCCAGAAACGCCCGGTACGGCGTAATAAACCAGACGTTCACACGCGGCCAGCGCCCCGCCATCACCATCCACGCCGCGACCAGCCCCGTTGCGCCCGTCGCCAGCGCCAGGATGAACCCGCCTGGCTGCGCCCACAAGGCCCGCAGCCACTGACCACGCACCGTGTAAGCGAACGCGGTGGTCATCCCACAGGTGGGGCACGGATAGCCCGTCATGATCAGCATGCCGCACGGGCCGGTGCCGAGCTGGCTGTGCGTCCCGTAGCCGCGCGGGTCCGGCTGCAGGTACGCGGCGAGGCCGAGCAAACCGGCGCAGCCCAGCAACACCACGCCGGCCCACAGCCGCACGTGGGCCGTGCGAGACGCGGGGCGCGGCGGACTCCACGTCGTCGGGGGGACCGGCTTTTCCTCCAGCGCGTCGGTCAAGGACTACATCCGTCGGGGACGTGACGGCGTCCGCGCCGTCTCGGCCAGCTTGCGCCGGGGTTTCCGCTCGTCCAGCACCTGCGCAGCTTTCTTGAAGTCGGAGACGCGGAAGACACCGAGCGTCTGGCCGCCCGCCGCCCCGGTCGTGCAATAGGCGTAGTTGACTCCGATGTGGTTGCTGGCCAGGCGCGCGACAACATCGGCCATGGCACCCGGCCGATTGGGGAGCGTCGTGAGCAGGACGGTGGTTTCCGCCGTCGGAACGTTGAGCGCGGTGAGACACTGGCGGGCGCGGTCGGGGTTCTCCACCACCAGCCGCAACACGCCGTGCTCGGTGGCATCCATCATGCTCAAGGCCAGGATGTTCACGCGGTCGTCCGCGAGGCGCTGACAGACCTGGGCGAGGACGTTGGGCTTGTTAGCCAGGAACACGGAGAACTGGGTGTCCGTTCTCGTCGCGCCGTTGTACGCCTTCATCGCTGTCGCTCCTTAGGTTCGAGGCGCGTTACCGCGGGTCAGACTGGCCCGCGGCCGCATGGCAACCACGCACGCTGGCGGCACGCCGGCTCCGGACGTGAATGCAGGATGTGTGTATCACTTCGGTCGCGGGATCGCAAGCTGCCCGAGGGTCTCGCATCCCACCACGCCTCCGCGCTGGCACGTGCCGCGCTGGTCGGTCTGGGGCGCATACGCGGGCTTGCCATACCACCGAGGGATTATATCACTTGGGCACGCGCGGCCGCGCGGCCGCCGGACGCAACTGCTGCCACCCGCCCGGCGGCGTTCGCCGGCATCGCGCAAAAAAAGAGGGCACCAGGGGCCCGAAGGCGACCCGGTGCTCTCCGGAGGGGAAAGAAGCCAGATACGACTGACCCTACTCCACAGGGTCCGGTATCTACTCCTCCTGAAGTATAGCGCTGTGCAACCGCGCTCGTCAAAATCCTGCCCGCTGCAGGGCTTACGCAAAAGCGCGCCGCGGGCCGCAACCGTTAGATCGGTTGGGTCGCCGAAAAAGTTGAGGAAATCCAACGTGGTATTGGAGGGGCGCCCGTAATCGCGCACGGACCGCGCTCAGGCCCAAGTACGGCCGGCATCCCCGCCGGCCGGTCAGGCTACATCGCCGCGCCATGTCCAAGTCTCCACAGCCCTACTTTCCGACACAAAACTCCGCGTAGATGCGGTCGAGCAAGCGCTCGTCAAGCGGCGCAAATGTCTCAGAGAAAAAGACTTGGAACGCTGTCCGCAACTCGACGCAGATCAGCTCCGGCAAAGACAAGACCCCGCCCGACGTCGCGGCCAATTCCTTCGCCCGCCGCAACGCCGCGCACGCCACCCGCAACTCGCCAACCGCCGGTCCGCCGCTTCGCGCCGCCGTGCATTCGCCCAACTCGCGCGAAACAACCGCGCGCAATTCCTGCAGGCCTGTGCCGCGCGGCGCGCTCACCCGCACCTCCGCGACGAATCTCTGCTCCGGCGTGGGCTCCGTCACAACCGACGCCAGATCCGCCTTGCTGACCACGAGAATCAGCTTCGCCGGACCGATCCGCTCGAGGGCGGTGGTTTCGCGCGTGTCCCACCGCGTGTCCGCCGCATGCACCCACAGCACGAGGTCCGCCTGTTGGGCGGCGCGTTCGCTCGCCAGGTGGCTGGCGAGCTCGAGGTCATCGGCGCTGGACCCCAGCCCGGCACAGTCCTGCAGCACGGCGGCGAGGCCGCCGAATTCCACCTCGGCCGAGAGCACATCGCGCGTCGTGCCCAGCACCGGCGACACCAGCGCACGCTCGTACCCCACGAGGGCGTTGAAGAGCGTGCTCTTGCCCGCATTGGGCAAACCCCCCAGCGCGACGTGCGGGCGCCCGAGGTGCGGATCGTGGCCGGACCGCGCCTCGACGGCGTCGAGGTCCGCCAGCAGCCCGTCAAGCGTCGCGACCACCTCGGCCGGCGCGATAAACCGCACGTCGTCTTCATCCGCGAAATCGATCCCCGCCTCGATCAGCGCCAGCAGGCGCGTCACGCGTTCGCGGAGGTCCGCGATCCGTCGACGAGCGTCCCCGCGCGCCAGCCGCGCCGCCTCGCGCACGTCGGCGGCGTGCTGCGCCTGCATGAGGTTGAGCACGCCCGCGACCTGCCGCGCTGCGAGGCGCCCGTTCAGGAAAGCGCGGGCGGTGAACTCGCCGGGCAGCGCCCGTCGGGCGCCGCATTCCAGCAGCCGGGCGGACAGGGCCCGCAGCAGCGGCAGGCAGCCGACGACATGCAGCTCCACCAGGTCCTGCCCGGTGTAGCTGCGCGGCGCGCGAAACCAGTAGGCCGTGGCCGGCAGAGTGTGGACGTCGTCCAGGCGCACCCGCGCGTCCGTCCAGGCCGGGGCCGTCGCCGGCGGCACGGGCCCCAGCTCCCCGACCAGCGCGAACGCGTCCGGGCCACTCAGGCGGACAATGCCGAGCGCGGCCGGCTGCCAGCCGGTGGAGACGGCCACGATCGTGTCGCTGAGCGCCGGGACCTGCATAGCACGAACTCCGGAGCGGGACATGCGCTGGGCCGGTCACCCCGCGGTAGACCGGCCCGGACCGCAACTACGCCTCGTCTTGCGCGGGCGGATTGCGCCGCGCGCCCGGTTCAGCCGGGTCATTCTTGCCGGTCGCCATGTCGACGACCTTCTTGGCGACGGCGCCGATGGTGGCGCCGACGGCGGCGGCCCCGGCAACCGCAGCCTTCTTCGCATCCGGCGGCAATGAGCGGTCGAGACCCTCGACAAACATGCCGGCCGATTGGCCCTGGAAGAACGCGGCGGTCATTCGCTGCACCGTGGTCGGGTCGCCCCAGACCGTCATGTGGGCGTTGGCCAGCGCCTGTCCGAACGCTTGTGCCGCGGCGATGCGCGCGTCCTTGTCGGCCGCGATCTTGGCCAGCTCGACCTGCAGTTCGCGGGCGATCTTCTCGAAGCGCGCCTGGCCTTCGAGGTCGCGGATCTTCACCGACACCTGCGCGTCCTGCACCTTCACCTGCTCCTGCGCCACGTTGACCGGCACCATCTGCACGGCCCGCTCGGCCTCGGCCTCCAGTGACTTGGCCTGCTTGGTCGCCTCGGCCAGCGTGATCCGCGCCGAGGCCTGCTTGTCCGCGGCGAGCTGCTCGCCTTCGGCGTGCTTCACCGCGGCGTACGCGGCCACGTCGGCGTGCATCTGCTGCTCGATCCGCTGCTGCTCGACCTCGGCCTGCTTGGTGATCACGGCCTTTTCCTTCTCGCGCTCGGCCGTGGCACGGACCTGCACGGTCACGACCGCTTGCTCGGCGGCCTTGCGCTCCTGCTCGGCCTCGAGCTGCGCGGCCTCGGCGGAAGCCCGGCGCTTCTCCGCCTCGGCGACGGTGATCTGCTGCTCGCGCCGCGCGAGCTCGACCGCCTTCTCCTTCTCCACGCCGGCGACGAGGGCCGCCTTCTCGCGCTCCTGGTCCGCCACCTGGATGTCGCGGGTCTGCTGGACGGTGGCGAGCTTCACCTCGCGCTCGGCCTGGACGCGAGCGACGCCAGCCAGCTTGTTCTGCTGCGCCGCGAACGTGGCGGCCTTCTGCTGGTTCTCGGCGGCGGCGATGTTCTTGGCGGCCTCAGCTTCGACCTTCGCGCGGGCCTCGATCACTTCCTGCTGCGCGACGTACTGCGAGGTCTTGACGTTCTGCTCCTTCACGCGCTGATCGGCCTCGCGCTCGATCGAGTTGCGCGCCACGCGCTGGGCCTGGACCTGCTCGGCGATCGTCCGCACGCCCTGCGCGTCGAACACGTTCTCTTCCGGGCGCATCGCCTGCACCGGGGCCTGGTCGAGGCTCGAAATCGTGACCGACTCGAGTGTCAGGCCGTTCGACTTCAGGTCCTGCTCGACAATCCGCTGCACCGCCTCGGCAAACTCGGCCCTTTTCGCGTTGAGGTCGTACAGCTTTTGCGTCGCCGCCACCGTGCGCAGTGCCGAGACCAGCTTCTCGAAGATGAGCTGCTGCACGGCCTGCGGGTTGCCCGAGCTCATGCCCAGCGACGTCGCCGCCTGGACGATGTCCTGCGGCTCCTTCTGGACGCGCACGTAGAACACCGCCTTGACGTCGGCGCGCAAGAAATCGGCCGTAATCAGGGCCTCGCCGCCGGTCCGGTCCACGTCCAGCTTGAACGTCTTGAGCGAGACCGGAATGACCTCGTGCACCACCGGAATCACGATGGCACCGCCGTCGATGATGCACTTGCGTCCGCCCACGCCGGTGCGCACGAACGCCTCATCGGCCGCGGTCTTGCGGTACAGCCGCGTGATCACGATCAGGACCGTGAATACCAGCAGCAGCGCCACGCCGAACCCCAGCAGCACGATGCGCGAGGCATCCGGCAGCGCCGGCACGAAGAACGGCCCGACGATCAGGGCCAGACCCGCCACGATCCCCAGAAAGAGCACAAACGCCATCGACCCGCTGTTGCGACTCATCGGTTTCCCCTTGCGAATGCGGACTCCTCAGCCTCCACGTAGAAGCAGTTCGCCGCCGCGTCGTAGCGCTTGAGCACCACCAGCGACCCGGCTGGCAGCGGCAGATCACCCGTCACGATCCGGCTCGAAACATCGTGCAGCACATTCTCCGGGTCGCAGACCCGCACCACGCCGGACCGGTCCGTCACCTCATACAGCACTTCACCATGCAGCCCGAGCAGCGCCCGCGCCGGCGTCGCGTACGTCTCGACCGCCGGCACCAGCCGCGCGATGCCGGCGGCCAGATGCCGCGTCACGAACACCGCTGCCCCGAGGGCGATCGCCATGGCCGTCCAGACCGCCGCGGGGCCCAGCCACGTGATGCTCGCCAGACCCGCCGCGCCCCAGACGAAGCAGTAGCTCATCGCCAGGATGGCGAGCGGCACCTTGCCCAGACCGAGGAAGCCGGCGATCCCGGCCAGCACGCCGGGGTGCGCGTCGACGCCCGGATGAACATCCGTGCTGTGATCCAGGTCCGCGTCATGGTCCAGGGCGGGACCGTGCGCCAGGTCGCCGCCGGCCCCGTGCTCGCCCCACGACAGGCCCAGGGCCATCAGGATCAGGTACAGCGCGCCGGCCACGATCGGCAGCAGGAAGATCAGACTCTGCCACTCCAGGAGTTGCATGTGAGTCGCTCCCATCGGCGTCGGCGGTGCGCGCCACCGCGAGCTGTGCTGGCCCCACCGCCGGTGCTCTATTCAAATACTAACCGCGCAGCGCCGGCCCGAAATTACAAACCGGCACGATTCGTGGAACGCACCCCCGCGTCACGCTAGCGGTCGCCACTCGGCTCGCGGGCCGGTTGCGTGGCGGGCGCTGTTGCTACCGGCGCCGTGCTGGACCGTTCCGCCGGCGCGAACTCGACCGCCCCGACGTGCCAGCGCTCATCCGCGCTGCGCAGGCATTGAATGCGGAGCACGGCGCGATCGTCGCGCACGCGGGCCGGCACGTCCACGACGGCCTTGCGCCCCTCGGCGCCCGCCGCCGCCAGGCGCAGCTGATCGAGCGCCAGGCCGTCGGCGTAATAGGCGATCGTCGCCCCCCAGCTTTTCACTAGCGTGTCGAGCACCTGCGCGTCATCTTGGGCGACATGCCCCGGCAGCGCCTTGTAGCGCGCCAGGATGTCCGTGCGCGCCAGCACCTGCTCCGCCAGGCGCTGGCGTTGCTGCGCGGCGGCCGCGTGATCCCGCCGCGCGACGGCCGCCAGCTCGGCCCGCAAGCCTTCGAGCAGGCTGCGCGCCGCGGCCTCCGGGGAGGTCAACACAATCTCGGGGCCGGCGACGGGCTGACTCGACGGCGCGGCCGCGCGCCGGCAGCCGCCCCACGCCGCCAGCACAAGCAGCAGCCCGCAGCCGATGCGGCGGAAGCCGCGCGCGTGTTCGATGCACGTACACATGACGCTACCCCAGGGCCCCCGGCTCCAGCTTGGCAAACAGGATCGTCGGCTCACCGAGCGGCGTGCCGCACTTCGGCGGGCGCGGCGCCGCCCACTGGATCGTCTCAGCGGGCCGTCCGAGCATCCGCTGCAGCTTGCGGGCAGCGCCCGGCATGAACGGCCAGCACATGATCGCCAGGTACTCGATGGCGTGAATGCACGTGGCAATCGTCGCGGCACAGTCGGCGAGATCGTCCTTGCGCGACGACCACGGCGCCCGCACACTGAAGTACTCGTTGCAGACGCGGGCGTAGGCCATCAGCTCTTCCAGGCCGTTGCGGAAACGGTGTTCGGCCAGGCACGCGCCGACTTTCCGCAGGGCCTCGTCCGCCTGCGCTAGATGGGCCCGGTCGGCGTCGGTCTGTGCCGCCGGGTCCGGCACCCGGCCCTCGAAGTAGCGGGCCGCGAAGGTCAGCGCGCGGTTGACGAAATTGCCGAGGGCCGCGACCAGCTCGGAATTGTTCCGCGTCACGAAGTCCTCGGGATCGAACGCGGTGCGTGCCGCCTCGGGCGCCTGGGCCGTCAGGTAGTAGCGCAGCGCGTCGGGGTCGAGCCCTCGCTTCAGGTATTCCTCGACCCACACGGGCGCATCGGCGGCGGTCGTGCTCTTGCTGATCTTCTGGAGCTCGCCCGCGACCTTGTGGTTCATGAAGTTGTTCGCGACCACCGCGGTGGGCAGTTGCGGGCGGCCGTGCGCCATCAGCATCGCCGGCCACGTCAGGGCATGGAAGACGGTGTTGTCCTCGCCGATGAAATGGATGATGGCGCAATCCGGAGCGCACCACCATTTCTGGTAATCCTGCCAGTCGCCGGCGTGCCGGGCACACCAGGCCGCGGTAAACGACATGTAGCCGATCGGAGCGTCGAACCAGACGTACAGCACCTTGCCGCGCGCGTCCGGGTCATCGAGCGGCACGGGCACGCCCCAGGCGATGTCGCGGGTCATGGAGCGCTCGGGCAAGCCCTGCTTGATCTGCCCCAGCGCGAAGTTCAGCACGTTCGCCCGCCACTGCCCCTGCTTCGACTCCAGCCACTGGCGCAGCGGCTTTTCAAAGTCGCTCAGCCGCAGGTACCAGTGCGTGGTCTCGCGCACCTCGGCCGGCTGCCCCGTGATCACGCTCAGCGGGTTCTTCAGCAGCAGCGGCTCGATCATCTGGCCGCAGGCTTCGCACTGGTCGCCGGTGGCCCGCTCGAACCCGCAGTGGTGGCAGATCCCGCGCACGAAGCGATCCGGCAGGAAGCGCCCGGCCTGCGCGTCGTAGAGCTGCTGGGTGCGGCGCTTCGTGAAGTAGCCGCCGGCGTGGATCCGCGTGAAGAAGTCCTGGCTGAAGTGCTCGTGCAGGGCAACATAGTCCGGATGGTGCGTGCCGCCATAGACGTCGAACTCGATTTCCAGACCGGCAAAGTCCTGCGCCTGCCGCTCGTGATAGTGGCTGGCAATCTGCTCAGGCGTGCTCTGCTCCTGGAGCGCCGAGATCTCGATCGCGACCCCGTTGTCGTCGCTACCGCAGATGAAGCGGACTTCGTGGCCCGCCGCCCGCAGGTAGCGCACGTACGTGTCGGCCGGCAGATAGGCGCCGGCGATGTGCCCGACATGCAGCCGGTTATTGGAGTAAGGCAGGGCAGCGGTGACCAGATAGCGGCTCGGCATGCTTCAGGACTCCGAACTCGATGGAAGCGCCGGATGGTACGGCGCACGCCGCGGACCCGCAACGCCGCGCGGCGCAAAGCAAAACGCGTCGATTCACTGCCGATGGGCAAGCGATCGACGCGTTTCAGATCCGGTCTGTCCAGTGGACGACCGATCTCGCGGTGGGCGCGATTAGGCCGCCTGCTGCGTGGTCAGAATCGTGTACAGAATGATCGCGATGCCGCCCCAGATCAGCCACGTCCACCAACCGCCACCAAACCAATTCCACATGTCCAGGCTCCGTGTACGGACCCACTCGCCGCGGCCCCCGCCGCGCCGGCAGGGAAACAGCCGCTTCGATGATCAGACGCGTATTCTGAAACGGGCGCGGCGGTGTGTCAATGCGGCCCCGCCGCCAAAATCCGGCGGGCCCGCGCAATACCCCGGGCCCGCGACGACGCGGTATCATGGCGGACCATGGCCCCTGGCGGCGACAATCCGGCGGTCACCCTTTCACTCGTCGTGCCCGTCCTCGATGAGCGCGAAAACATCGTGCCGCTGGTGGAACGCATCCGCGCCGTGCTGGCCGAGCTCGCGCTGAGCTACGAGATCATCTTCGTCGGCAACGGCAGCCTGGACGACACGGCCGGACACGTGCAGCGCCTCGCCCGTGACGACCCGCGCGTGCGGCTGGTGCACCTGTCGCGCAACTTCGGTCATCAGCCTGCGCTCGTGGCCGGCCTGGAACACGCGCGCGGCGCCGCGGTCATCACCATGGACGGCGACCTGCAGCATCCGCCCGAGGTTATTCCGGCGCTGGTCCAGCAGTGGCGCGCGGGTTACGAAGTCGTGCAAACGATCCGGCGTGCGCCCGCCGATGCGAGCGTTTTGAAGCGCGCCGGCTCGCGGTGGTTCTATCGGTTGCTGTCCGCGCTGACGCATCTGCGCGTCACGCCCGGCGCGGCTGATTTCCGACTGATGAGTCGCCCGGCGGTTGATGCGTTCCTGTCATGCCGCGAACGCTGCCGCTGCAACCGCGCGCTCGTGCAGTGGATCGGTTTCGCCTACACCGAAGTCCCGTACGACGCCGCGCCCCGCCTGGCCGGCGAAACCAAGTACTCCACCCGCGCCTTGTTCCGGCTGGCCGCCGATGCGATCTTCTCGTTTTCCAGTTGGCCACTGCGCGTGGCAGGACTGGCAGGCGGCCTCGTGTCGCTGGCCGCCCTCGGGTACCTGATCTTCATCCTGTGGGCCCGGCTGTTCACGGACAACATTCCACCGGGCTGGAGTTCCACGCTCGCCGCCGTGCTGATTCTGGGCGGCGTGAACCTGATGGTGCTGTGGATTCTGGGCGAGTATGTCGGGCGCCTGTATGAAGAAGTCAAGCAGCGGCCGATCTACATCGTACGCCCGGCACCGGCGCCCGGCTCAACCGATGCGAAAAAGGACTGATTTCGCGTAGTCCGGGTCGCCGCAGAAGTCGTCCGGCAGGGCCGGGCGGGCGGCGACCGCGCAGGTGCGCCCCACGGAGCATGCCGCTTCCGCGACCACCCGTTCCAACCGCTCCAGGCTCGTGCCCCGGTGATTCACCGACAGATGCAACAGTCCGTCCGGATCGAGCAAGGTCAGCGCGCCCGCCACGAGCCGCGCCAGATCGTCGGTCAATGAGAACACGCCGCGCGCTGTGCGTTGCCGTGCGAAGGTCGGTGGATCCAGAATGATGAAGTCAAAACGCTGCCCCTGCCGCGTCGCCCGACGGTAGTAGGCGAACGCGTCGTCGCAGATGAAGCGGTGGGTATCCAGCGCTATGCCGTTGGCCGCCAGATTGCGCTGGCCCCATTCAAGTGATTTCTTCGAGATGTCCACGCTGACCGTAGCCGGTGCCCCGCCCAGCGCCGCGGCCACGGTAAACCCGCACGTGTACGCGAACACGTTCAGCACGCGCCGCCCGGCGGCGAGCTCACGCACGCGTTGCCGCGCGTGGCGATGGTCCAGGAACAGCCCGGTCGCGTAGCCGTCGTAGGGCCGCACCAGGAACTGCAGCCCGGCTTCGTACACCGCGAACTCCGGCGATGCGGGCTGCC
The DNA here is from genome assembly GCA_017999985.1 of Phycisphaerae bacterium. Classification (NCBI taxonomy): domain Bacteria; kingdom Pseudomonadati; phylum Planctomycetota; class Phycisphaerae; species Phycisphaerae bacterium. The sequence continues at coordinate 275,408 of JAGNKU010000001.1, forward strand.
CCCACCACGGCGTGGCGTCCCGGTGCTGCTGGTCCAGCGCGGCGCGCGGCGCACTGCGATCCCTGGGATAGACCTTGCGGTAAACCGCCGTCGCGCCGACGCGCTCGGCGGCCAGTGCGCACAGGTCGCGCGCCTGCTCCGCGTCCACCGCCAGCCGTCCGGCGTGCAACTGCGCGATCAACACCGCGCCCAGCCGCTCGATCACCAGGCCGTCCACGCCCTCGGCCGCGCCGTGGAACAGCCGGCAGACGTTGGTCTGCGGCTCGGCCAGGATGGCCGCGCGGCGCGCCAGCGCGGCGGTGAGGGCCGGCACGGGATCTGGAGAGAAGCGCGGCGGGTTCGGCGACGGCGGGCGCGGCGGCATTATTCTGTGGCCACGCGTAGCACGTGGAAGTGCTTCTTGCCCTTCCGCAGAATGACGTAGCCACCTGGCAGCAGGTCGGAGGCAGACAAAGTGTAGCCCGCATCGCGCACCGGCACGTTGTTGACCGACAGACCGCCGGCGGCCACCTCCTGCCGCGCGCGGCCGCGCGACGGATAGAGGCCGGCGTCGGTTGCCGCCGCGAGCAGACCGGCGGCGGGCGTGCCCAGCGCGGCGGCGGCAAGTGGCGTGCTCGGCGCGCCGTGGAAAGCCTCCCGCAGCTCCTGCGCGGAGAGCTGGCGATAGTCCGCGTCTTTGCTGAACAGTACGTCCGTGGCGCGCTGCGCGCGGGCCAGGGCCTCGGGGCCATGCAGCATGCGCGTCACTTCGGACGCCAGCACCCGCTGCGCTGCGCGCTTCTCGGGCGCCGCGGTCACGGTCGCGCCCAGCGCGCGAATCTCCTCCACGGGCAGCAGGGTGAACGTGTTCAGGTACTGCACGACGTCCTTGTCGTCCGCGTTCAGCCAGAACTGGTAGAACTGGTACGGGCTGGTGCGTTCCGCGTCGAGCCAGACGTTCCCCTCTTCCGACTTGCCGAATTTCTTGCCATCGGCGCGGGTCAGCAGCGGTGTGGTCAGCCCGAAGGCCTCGACGCCGCGCAGGCGGCGAATCAGGTCCGCGCCCGAGAGAATGTTGCCCCACTGGTCGCTGCCGCCCATCTGCAGCAAGCACCCGTACCGATCGTGCAGCGCCAGGAAGTCATAGGACTGCAGCAGCATGTACGAGAACTCGGTGTACGACAGCCCGTGCTCGCGCGTCTCCAGCCGCATGCGCACCGAGTCGCGGACGATCATCTGGTTGACCGAGAAGTGCTTGCCGATGTCGCGCAGGAAGTCCACCAGGTTCAATTCGCAGAGCCATTCCGCGTTGTTGACGACCAGGGCCTCGTCCGGGCCGAGCTCGAGGAAGCGCTCGATCTGGCGCCGGATGCCCGCCACGTTGTGCTCGACCTGCGCGCGGGTCAGCAGGGTCCGCTCCGCCTCCTTGCCGCTCGGGTCGCCGATCAGCCCAGTCCCACCGCCGAGCAGGCCGATCGGCCGATGCCCGGCGCGCTGAAAGCGCATCAGCGTGATCAGCGGCATCAGGCTGCCGACGTGCAGGCTGTCGGCTGTCGGATCAAAACCCGCGTACGCCACCACGCGGCGCGTGCGGAGCAGCTCCGCCAGCTCGGGCGCGGAGACCTGGTGGATGAGATGGCGCTGCTCGAGGTCGGATAGAAAGTCAGTCATCATAGGGTGGATTGTAGCGGCAGGAACGTGTCGTCGGAAACGGCCCAGCGGCAGCGCGCGCCGCACACCCGCCGGGCAAGACCAGAGTGTCACCGGGGCGGCAGCATCCGTGGCCACGCCACGCCCGCGCGCCCCGGCGACACCCACCCGGTGCGCCGTGCGATGACGGCCGCTCTATTTCAGGCGGAAACGGCCGCGCCCGATCTTGGCGACGTTCTTCATCTCGGCCAGGGCAATGCCCACGCTCTTGGCCAGCGTCTTGTTCCTGGTCTTGTACCCGGCCTTCAGCACGCCGGCCGTGATGTCCTTGACGGCCATGATGCCCTTGCCGGTGAGGACGGTCGTGATCACGGACTTCAGCGAGCCGGGGCGCGGGCCACGGCCACCGGGCCGCCCGCGGCGTGGGCCCGCGGCGACGGGGCCGCGCGGCAGGGCCGCGCCCATGGCCGCGAGCGCACTGTCCACCGCTTGGATGCGGGCGTCCAGCAGGTCACGCTGGCTGATGAGCTGGCCGCGCGCGTGCTGCAGGCTGCTGATGGCGCCGCGCATGTCCACCGGTCCGTACGAGCGGCCCCGCTTGCGCGGACGGCGTGTCTGGCTGGCAACCCTGGGGCGGCGCTTGGCTCTAGGCATGGGCTGTTCTCCAATCTCAAATGGAAAAGGTAACAGATCGCCGGCTAGCGTGTGACTCTACCGGCAAGACTACCTTTACGCGTCACGGCGGGCGGTGTCAAGGGCGGAAGGGTATGGCCTGCAACGAATTCCCCCGTGACCATGCGGCACAGCGCGCTGGCTGCGCGCTGTCAGAACGCCTGGTCGTCGTCGCTGGCCTGGTTGGCGGGTTGCGCTGGGCGCCCGATGATGGGCATGAGCACGTCGCGGAGCTGCTCGGGACGGAATGGCTTGCGTACAAAGCCGCGCGCCCCGGCGGCCATGAGTTCCTGGATGCGGGTTTCGCTGCCCTCGGTGGAGGCGATGATCACGGGGATATCACGCATGCGCTGGTCGACGTGCATCCGCTGCAGGAGCTTGATGCCATTCATCACCGGCATGTTGATGTCCAGCAGAATCACGCTGATCGGGTGTTCATACATCTGCGCCAGCGCCTCGATGCCGTTGCCCGCCTCGTAGACCTCGCCAATGTCGAGCGCACACATCGTCAGCGTGCGCTTGATCATGCCGCGCATCGTTCCGGAGTCGTCTACAACCAGTATGTTCGCAGGCATGGCAATGTTCCTACTTCTTGGCAAACAGCGCCTGGACGGCGCGCAATTCGCCAATGGCCTCGGCCCCGATGCCTTCGAGGTCCGATTCGGTCAGGTGCGCGCGCCCCAGCACGGCCGGGTCGGCCCGGTAGGCCAGCCCGTCGTCCCCGGTGCCCACACCAAACAGCAGGCAAACCGCATCCGCCAGATAGACGGCGTCCACCAGCGCGTCCGGTGTCGGCAGTGCGCCGGGGTCGTGGTGATAGCGGATGCAGCGCACGATCGAAGCCGGCAGGCTCCAGGTTTCGGCCAGGCGCGCCCCGACTTCCGCATGCGTGTAGCCGAGCAGCTCCTGCTCGACCTCGGGGAACGACGTCCGGTCCTCGCTGACCCGCCGCACGATTTCGGCGTATTCCTCGCGCACAAACTCGTTCAGCACCAGCTTGCCCGTGTCGTGCAGCAGGCCGGCCGTGAAGAGCATCCCGTACTGCGTCAGCCGCATCCGCCGCGCCAGGATCTGCGCCGTCACCGCGACCCCAATCGCGTGCGACCAGAGCGCGCCCGCCGGCAGGCCGTAGCCCTCCTGGGGCGGACTCATCAGCGTGCGGGCATGCGTGGCCATGACGAGCTGGAACACGCGGACTGTGCCCAGCAGGCACACCGCGTCGTCGAGCGACTCGACGCTGCGTTCCAGGCCGTAGTACGCCGAGTTACACAGCCGCAGGACCTCGGCCGTCAGCGCCGGGTCGTAGCGGATCACGTCCACGATCTGCGGCAGCGTGCTGCGCGGGTCGCTGACCACGGCGGCCAAGCGCAGCACCGTGGCCGGCAGGTGCGGCAGCGCGTTCACGCGCTCGACAATCCGATCGACCACCACGGGACTCACAGCGGCACCTCCTGATTGCGCGACTTGACCGTGACGACTCCGGTGTCCACGTCGAGCTTCAACGTGCGACTCACGGAGCCGCCGACGTTCTCCGCGCTGATCATGACGCCGTTCTTCCAGAAGATCTTCCGCAGCGCGAGGTAGTTCCGCTTGCCGATGTTGAACGTCCCGTTGTCGTCGAGCAACTGCGAGCCGCCGGCGACCTTGATCACCAGCCGGCTCTTCACCGCGCCCAGCTCGTACGCCGCCTTGAACAGCCGCGGGACGCCCGTGTCGCAGAACATCGCCGGGCTGCTGCGGGCCTTCTCGGGCGACAGTTGCGACTCCGGCAGCATGTAGTGCAGCATGCCGCCGACGTGCGCCACCGGATCCCAGATCGCCAGGCCGATGCAACTGCCCAGCGAATAGGTGATCAGGCTGCTGCCCGGCTCGGCGGCCACGGCCAGATCGGCAATGTCAACGACCACGAGGGCCATACGGACTCTGCGGGGCGCGCCCGTTCGCCCGCGCCACGCGGCACAGCGCGGCGCGGATGAAACGGGTCGGCGGTGACGGGCCTACGACTCGCTCGCGGCGCCGGCAGCTTCCTCGAGCGCGGCCACCAGCTCCTCGGACCCGAGGACCTTGTCGATGTCGAGCAGGATCTTCACGTCGTCCTTGACCTTGCCCATGCCCATGATGAAGGTCGTATCGACCGACGCGCCCAACGGCGGCGGCGGATCGATCTGCGTCCCATCGATGTCCAGGACTTCCTGCACCGTGTCCACGATCACCCCCACCAGCGAGCCGACATCGACGACCACGATGCAGGTCTGCTCCGTGTACTCCGCCGACTCGAGCCCGAACTTCGTCCGCAGGTCGATGACCGGAATCACCTTGCCGCGCAAGTTGATCACGCCCTTGACGTACGGGGGCATCTGCGGCATCGCCGTGATGTCCATGATCCCGATGATCTCGCGGACCTTCAGGATCTCCAGCCCGTACTCTTCCGCGGCCAGGCTGAACGTGAGGTACTTGCCGCCCTGGGCGGTGTTGCGGCTCCGACTGCTCTTCTCGATCTGCGCTGCTTGCATGGGTTCACACTCCTAGGCCGGCGCGGTGACCGGCTCGGCCGGGCACGCGACACCGCTGCTGGGCAACGCCGCACCAACGGCGTCGCAACCGTACTCGTCTGGCTCCGTGTCGAGCGGGGACGGCGGCCGCTCCGCCGACCCGGGGGAAACGGTGGGGGCCTGGTACGCCGCGCTGCCCCGCTGCTTGTGCAGCGCCAGCAGCCCGGTCGGCTCCAGAATCACACCGACGCGCCCGTCGCCGAGGATGGCGGCGCCGGACACGCCCTGCACGCTCTTGAAACGCTCGCCGAGCGTCTTGATCACGACCTGCTGCTGGCCGATCAGCTCGTCCAGCACGAGGGCGATCTTCTGCCCCTCGCACTGCACAATCACCACCAGGTTCTCGCAGGGGTCGATCGGCGCGCCATAGCCGAACAGCGCCCCGAGCTGGATCAGCGGGCACAGCTCGCCGCGCACCTGCAGCATCGCGCCCCGCCGCTGCACGCTCGTGATCTGCCGCGGCTCCGGCCGCAGCGACTGTTCGATCAGGATCGTCGGGATGATCATGCGCTCGCTGCCGACGCGCACCAGCATGCCGTCGATGATCGCCAGCGTGAGCGGCAGGCGGATGAAGAAGACGCTGCCGCGCCCCTTCTCCGACTGGATCTCGATCTTGCCGCGGAGCTGTTCCACGTTCCGCCGCACGACGTCCATCCCCACCCCGCGTCCCGAAATGTCGGTCACGACTTCCGCGGTGGAGAAGCCGGGCTGCAGGATCAGCGCGAAGGCCTGCTGGTCGGAGAGCTGGTCGTCGGCCGTGATCAGCCCGCGCTCGATACCCTTGGCAATCAGCTTCTGCGGATCGAGCCCGCGCCCGTCGTCGCGAATCTCGATCACGATGCTGTCGCCCTGGTGATACGCGTTCAGCAGCACCTGCCCGACTTCCGGCTTGCCGGCCGCCAGGCGGTCCGCCACCGGCTCGATGCCGTGGTCCACCGCGTTGCGGACCATGTGCACGAGCGGGTCGGACATCTGCTGGATGACGTTCTTGTCCAGCTCGGTCTCCTCGCCGTTAATCACCAGCTCGACCTGCTTGTTGGCCTTGCGGGCCACGTCGCGCACCAGCCGGCGCATCTTCTGGAAGGTCTGTCCGATCGGCACCATCCGCATCGCCATCGCCGTTTCCTGGACGTCGCGGACAATCTTGGTCACCTGCGACACGTTGCGGTGCAGCTTCTCGTCGCCCGTCACCGCCTCGGTCAGGCACACCATCGACTGCGCGATCACCAGCTCGCCGACCGCGTCCACCAGCATGTCCAGCTTGTGCGTGTCCACCCGGATCGAGTGATCCATCACCGGCTTGCCCGCCGACTGCTGCGACAGCGCCCGCTCCACGTCGCCGACACTGGCCGCGCCTTCGTCGACCAGCACCTCGCCCAGCTTGCGCTGCGGCGGCGTATCCCGTTCCTGCGTCCGCAGCGCCGCGTGCACCTGGGACGCCGTCGCGGCCCCTTCGGCCACCAGCAGCTCGCCGAGCATCGGGCGGGCTGGCGCGGTCGCCGCCGGAGCCGCGGCGCCCGGCTGGGCCGCCCGCCGGAGCTGTCTCATGACGGCGCTGATCTCCGGCTGCGGGCACGGCCCACCGGTCGGGGCCGCCATGTAGCGCCGGATGGCGTCGAGCTGCGCCTTCAGCACGTCCACGCTGGCGAAGATCAGGTCCACGGTGCCCGCCGTGATGCGCAGCTCGTTCTTGCGGCCCTGGTCCAGGATCGTCTCGATTTCGTGCGTCAGCCGGTTGATGTCGCGCAGGTTCAGGAAACCGGCGATGCCCTTGATCGTGTGGAACGGTCGGAAGAGCTCGTCGATCTTGGTCGTGTCCGTCGGGTCTGTCTCGAGCGCGAGCAACCCGGCCTCGATCGCGTCCATGTGCTCGGTGGACTCGTCGAGGAAGCCGACCAGGTGCTCGCGCTCGCTCAGATCGAGCACCAGCGGCTCGCTGACATATGTCTCGTCCGGCGCCGCGGGCGCTGCGGCCCCAGGGGCGGACGCCGCGCGCTCGGGCACCGCAGGCGCCGACGGCGGCGCCGGGGCCGGCGTCACCGCGTTCACCGGCGCACTGGGCGGCGGCGCGGGCGACGGGGCGACGGCCGGCGGCGCCGGAGGCGCGCCGGCCCCCGCCGCCGGGCCGTTGACGGCTTCGCGGATGCGCGTCACCAGCGAGTCCGCGGCAACCGTCTGGCCTTGATGGGCCTGTTCAATCAGGCACGCGGCTTCGGAGACGAGCGCAATCCCGAGTTCCGGGTTGGCGGCCTCGTCGAGAATCAGGCGTTCCAGCAGCAGCACGAGGCTCTCCGCCATCTGCCCGATGGGCGGGCTCACGACCGCGCCACCGCCCGGGGAGGCCGCCTCGACCAGGCTCTGGCCCCAGGAGTGCATGCGCGCCAGGCGCCCCAGGTCGTTCCTCTCCGGGGGCGTCGAGATTGCCTCGTGCAGGCCCGCGATTGCCGCTTCAACTGCTTGTTTCATGACTGCCCCATGCGCATGTGGGTCCGTGTTTCTGTCCGTACAGCGCACCGCAACCGGGCTGGCGCGCCGCAGCGTGGTTAGTCCTGTCTGTCGCGCGACCTCGCGCGCCGGCCGTGCAGCCCGGATCAGACGGCCGTGGCCGTGTCGCGGCCAACGGTCGCTCGTGAAGAGCGCAGCGCGCCGGCCGTGGCCGGTCAGCCGCGCTTCCAACAACCATCAGCGTTATCGATCGGCGGGCGGCGACAATTGAATAGGTCCCCGCCGTTGCGGAATCGCACTCGCCACCCGCCCGGTCCCACCGCCGCCGGCTGCCACCGCCCTGTGCAAACGGCGCCGCTGCGCCAACCTGGCTGTCCGATAATGCGTCCGGGGACGGACGACTCGCGCGGAGCGCGGCCGACGAGGGTCCCACCTTCGTCGGCCAGCGCCGCATGCACGTCCTGTAACCCCGAACGCCGCCGCGGCCACGCACGAGGCCACTCAGTCGGCGTCCACAACACGCCCCGCGCGGTGGGGCTTCACGACCCCTGAGTAAGCAGCAGCACGAATGGATTAACGTCGGCGAAGGTCACATAACCGTCGCGATTCACGTCGGCACCGCAGCGGGCTGCCACGCTCGCCGCCGCCGGATCGACGAGCACGCTGACGAACGGATTGATGTCGGCGAAGGTTGCTTCACCGTTGCCGTCCACGTCGCCCGTTTCGCACTCCACGACGGAGAGGCGGAGCGTGAACGGCTCCGAATCCGCGTAGCCGGTGCTGCCCCGGTCTTCCAGGCTGAACGTCCCGTACCACAATGTACGCAGCGGGTCGTAGAGCGGGTCCGCGCAGTCCACGACGAAGATCACGTGGCGGTGCAAGGTCGCAGAGCCCAGCGGCAGCGACTCACCCGCCTCGTGGACGGTCGTCGTGCCATACTTGACGCGAAACGCCGGCTGCAAGTCTTCGTAGGCGACGAGGTAGATCGCCGCCCCGTAGTCAAGCAGGAAGTAGTCCTGCGCCGGATCGGATGCGAAGTTCGCATCGAAGCCGGGACTCGTCGCCCGCCAGCTCGTCGGCGCCGTCGGGTCCGGGATCGGCGTCAACAGGCCGATCCCGACCGCCGGCTCAAAGCACGGATTCTGCGCGTCGGACAGGCGACACTTGAGCTGCCCTGCCGCCGAGTGCCCGACGCCGATATCACCCGAGTGTTGCGCAAGCGCGGCGACCGTGGCAAACGACAGCCATAGGAGTCCCACCACCGTCCTACGTATACTGCTGAAACTGCACATGGGAATGCCTCCGAAATCACACCGCTCGCAAGCTAGACGCTTTGCCGCCGACGCGCGACTGCCAGCACGCCCGCCGCCAGCAACAACGCCGCGCTCGGCTCGGGCGCAAACGTCACCGTCACCGGATCGCTGGCCAGATGCGCAGCGCCGGTCCGCAGATCCACAAACCGAAATGTCACGTCCCACGCCGTCACGGTCGGGTCGTAGTGGGGGTCCGTCGTGTCGATGTGCCACCAGACGTGCTCGTGAAAATCCCCCAGGCCCGGGAAGTTGTACGTCTGCCCCGCCAGAATCTGGAAGCCCGTCTCGCCCGGCCCCAGCGGATTCCACACCTTGAACGCCGTGCCGCTCACCGCCAGCAACTCGAATCCGATGTCCGCCGCGGCGTCCACCGGCACGAAATCCGGGTCGTCCGGATCCGGCCCATCCAGTCCGATCAGGCCCGGATCGTCGAGCGCCCAGCCAACCAGCAATAGGTGTTCTGAGCGCGGCAACGCAAAAGGATAGAGGTCCGGGTCATACTCGACCTCGAGCTGGTTGGTCGGCGCATTCACGCCAATGAGAAAGTCCTCGCCGTGGGCATGCGCCCAAGTAATCGCCGGCGTAAGCGCCGCAACAGTAAGGACCGTCAATGCGAAAGCAAATCGTGTCATGGGTTTCAAACCTCCGAAGTGAAAGTGACGCGCAATGCGCCGTGCGCTCAACGCGCCACCGTCGGGTCATACTTGTTGAACAGCCAGGTGACCGTGCCTCCGGGGTCGGTCGGCTGCTGATCGATCAGAAACGTCTCTTCGAATGAATGCCGCGCGGCGTGCCCGTCGATGAATCCATAGTTTCCCCGCCCGAGATGGCGCTCCAGGACTACCTGGGTCGCCGCCTCGCGCTTCTCCGCCGGGTGCATCTCGCCCCAGAGCTCCGGGTGCACGTGGTCCGCTAGCGCGTAGGGCCCGGTCTCAGCCAGCTCGACAAAAAGAACCGTCGCCACCGGTCGGCGAATCCAATCCAAGCGGTTGTACGCGTGCCCGTCGCGCTCCCAGAGCGGACTGTCGATCCCGCCCGCCGCGACATAGAAGTTCGTCGCGAAACTCGTCCGGCGCAGGGGGCCGCTTTGCGGCGTCAACGGCTGCGTCCAGTGCGGACTCGCATCGGCCGGACAGCGCAGAACGTTCCGATTGTCGCCGTACTCGCGGGTCATCTCGAGGATCCACGAGTGCGCGGCATGCGCTTCCCCGCCGCCGTGCATGTAGCCAAACTCCGGCAGCCAGCCGTTGTGGCTCTCAGCGTACATGAACGCCGCGAGGCTCAGGCTGCGCAGGTTGCTCGCGCAGACCACCGCGCGCGCCTGCTGACGCGCGCGCCCCAACGCCGGCAGCAGCACTGACACGAGCAGGGCGATGATCGCCACAACGACTAGCAACTCAATCAACGTGAACCCGCGCAGCGCGGGGCGCTGCCGGCCGGTCACCATGGCCATGTCGCTCCTCCGGGAACTGCGGCCCAGCGCGGAAGCTCGGTAATTGTGAGTGCAGAACTACACTGCGGGGAGGAGAGATGACGGCGGGGCGCGCGCGCACGCCACGGGAGCGCTGCGCGTGTGAGTGATGATCGTTGGTGCATCACCGGCTGCCAGCGCCGGCCGCGGATCCGCCAGCTCCAGGCCGACGGGCAGCTCGGCGACAATGGCCGGCGCGAGCGCGCACAACGAACAATCGTGGGGGCTGCCGGGATCGCCGCCGCGCTCGTCATCAGCCGGTGTCGCGGCATGATGGTGCCAGCCCTGGATCGGAGCGACCAGCGTCGGCGTACATGCGCCGAGCACGACGAGCACAACCCAGTGACGCGACGGAAGCATCAACCCGAAACCCGAGGCACGTAGCAACACCCAGTGGTATTACGAAGTATTAAGGATCATAACCTCGCGTGCGGGCCTGTCAACGGGTCGCGGTGGACGCACACATCAATTCATGGAGCTTGAATTCCGATGACCGACGGTCCTAAAACCGAATGAGCCGCGGGTTCGAGCGGGGCTCCGCGCGTTGCCGGCAGCACGGCAGCCCGCGATGGACACGAACGTGGTTCCCAAGGAGTGGAAGATGTCCACGAAACTGGAAATTACCGCACGTATTTTGCTTGCTGTCGGCATGTTAGCCATCGTGACCGCCGCCAGCGCGAACACCGTGGCGACGTTCGCCGATCCGGCCCCGGATGGCGCGACTCCGCTCTTCACGCTCGCTGGCGCTTCCTTCACCGGCGGCTGGAGCGGCACTGGCCTGACGCTGGAAGTACCGTTCACGGGTCAGAGTTGGAACGACGCCACGTTTACACTTACCCCCTTGACGCTTATCGGTCCTGGACAGCTTTCCGCCGGCACGCTCGAGTTTTTCAAGAGTGTGACCGACGGGGGCGGCCAGATCCTAAAGATCGACTTTGATTTCGCGGGGCTGGCGTTGTTCGGATTCGGTGCATCCGACGTATTTGGGCAGGCGGTAACGATCTCGGGACCGGGCCTGCCGGTTGGACTGACGGACGAGACGTTCGCGTTCAGTTTCGCGAACCCCGTGCCCACGTCCAACGGGTATACGTTCACGGCCGCGTTCACTTCGTCCGCCATTCCGGAGCCGACCAGCCTGGCCCTGCTGGGTCTGGGCGTCTGCGGTCTGCTCCGCCGAAGATAGCAGCGCGACCACCACTCCAGGTCGCATGAATCGGCCCACGGCGACGCGTCGTGGGCCGTTTTCATTGGGGCGCCGGGTTTACGGCGGCCGGGCGCGGGGGTAGGGTTCACCGTTACGTTCGATTCCGAGCGCGGCGCCGGAACGTGGGTTCGTGCCCAAGCCATCGCGAAGCATTCATCACGTGGAGGTGTTGTACCATGCGCAACCTGGCGATCATCACCGGTTTGATCCTCGTGGCGGTCCTCGCCGCGGGCAGCGCCCCGGCGGACCCTGTAACGACCCGCAGTTTATTGGCTCAGATGGCGGACCTGGGAGCGCTGGCCGAGTTTCCCGAGCCGCCCTACACCTGCCGCCAGTTCTCCAGCTACGATCGCGCCTCGACGTCACCGGCCGACCAGGAGAAGTGGTTCGCCAACGCGGATGCGAATCAGTACCTGCGCATCGAGGAGCACGACGGCCAGAAGGAGTATGTGATGATGGACGCGGACGGCCCCGGTGCCATCGTCCGCATCTGGTCGGCCAACCCGAAGGGCACCCTGCGCATCTACCTCGACAAGAGCGCCCAGCCAACACTGGAAGTGCCGATGGCCGATCTGCTCGGCGGGAAGTTCGCCGGCATCCCGACGCCCATCGCACACGAGGCGAGCCGAGGCTGGAACAGCTATTTCCCCATCCCCTACGCCACGCACTGCCGCATCACGAACACCGAAGGCGGCTTCTACTACCACGTCAACTATCGCACGTATCCCGCCGGCACCGCCGTCACGACCTTCACACCGGACGATCTGAAGGCCCTCGCGGCGGACGTGACCGCGGTCGCGAAAGCGCTCGCCGCCCCGTCGGCAGCGTCCGGCGAGCGCGCGGTGCCGCGCGATGAGAAGGCAGCCATCGTCCAGCCCGGGAAGGAGCTGGAAGTGTGGAAGTCGGCCAGTGCGCCGGCCGCGATCCGCGGGCTCGCGTTCGAGGTGCAGGCCGCGGAGCGCGAGCGTGCCCTGCGCGAGCTGCTGCTCGTGCTGGAGTTCGACGACCAGTCCCCGGTCGTCTGCCCGCTGGGCGACTTCTTCGGCGCGGGTCCGGGCGCGCGGCCCTACGAGTCGCTGCCGCTAGGTGTTACTGCGGAGGGCGTGCTGTGGTCGCACTGGGTCATGCCCTTCCGCAGCACGGCGCGCGTCGTGGTCCGCAACGCGGGCGCGCAGGCGATCACGCTCAATCAACGCCACGTGGAGGCGGCGCCGTATACCTGGACAGACCGCACCATGTACTTTCGCGCGGGCTGGCGTGTGTCGCGTGACGTCCCGACGCGTCCCTTCCAGGACTGGAACTACGTCAGCGTGAAGGGCCAGGGTATCTTCGTCGGGGCGGCGTTCACACTCGCCAACCCGTCCAAGGCCTGGTGGGGCGAGGGCGACGAGAAGATCTACGTCGACGGCGAGGAGTTCCCCAGCCACTTCGGCACGGGCACCGAGGACTACTACGGCTATGCCTGGGGCTCGCCCGCGCTCTACACCAACGCCTACCACGCGCAGCCACGCTGTGACGGACCGGGCAATTACGGCATCACGGCCGTAAACCGCTGGCACATTCTCGACCGCATCCCGTTCCAGCGCGACTTTCGCTTCGACATGGAGCTCTGGCACTGGTGGGAAGGCATCGTGCCGGAGATGTCCGTCATGACCTACTGGTACGCGCGCCCGGGCGCTACCAGCAACCGCACGGCCCCGCAACCGGCGGACCTCCAACTCGTCACGCTGCCACCCTACGTGCCGCCGAAGGTCGCGGGTGCGCTGGAGGGCGAGGAGCTCCGCATCCTGGCGCAGACCGGCCAGGTCGGCCCGCAGGACATCGACAAGTGCAGCGGCGAGCGCCACCTCTGGTGGCGCGAGGGCAAGCCCGCCGACAAACTCGTGCTCGCGTTTCCCGCGCCGGCAGCCGGCCAGTACCGCGTGTTTGGTCGCTTCGTGAAGGCCGGCGACTACGGGATCGTGAAGCTGTCGGTCAATGACCAGGCTGCCGCCGAGCCGTTCGATTTCTACAACGATGGCGTGACGGTTTCGGACGAAATGTTGATCGGCGTATTCAACCTGTTGCCCGAGGACAACAAACTGGCCGTTGAGATCATTGGTCGCAACGAGAAGGCCATCCCGGGTCACATGTTCGGTCTCGACTACCTGCGACTGGAACCTGTCAAATAGCAGAAATCTCGACGAAAATAGCGATTTTTCACTGGTAAGTTTCTGAAAGCGTTATATACTTAAATGTGTCCGAGCGGAGCGCGGCACGTACAGGTTTCCCCCCCGGCCTGTCGGCCCCCCGCTCGGACATTTTGTTTTCCCGCCGCTTCTGATTCCCGCGAACAGCGTCCCCGCCCGGCAGGAGCGCGCCGATGCGCGCGGGTCACACCGCCGAGGGTCTCGGATATACTCCGAACCATCAAGGTCGTTCGACGCGCCGCCCCAGCGTCGCTGGTGCCCGCCGCGCGATCCGCCGGGACACATCCAACCACCGCGTGAGGTCTGAGCATGCAAGTCAACCTGGATGGGAACTCGCTTTCGATCGAGCAGATCGTCGCCGTCGCGCGCGACTGGGCCACCGTCGCCATTGCCCGCGCGGCGCGCGACAAGGTCCAGCGCTCGCGCGATTTCCTCGAAAAGTGCGTCAAGGACGGCATCGCCATCTACGGCGTCACCACCGGCATCGGCGAGCTGGCGCGCGTCCGCATCTCGCCGGAGCAGAGCGCCGAGCTCAGCCGCCGGATCGTCTACAGCCACTCCGCCGGCACGGGTGCGCCGTTTCCGGAGGACGCAGTCCGCGCCGCCATGCTGTTGCGCGCCAATGTGCTCGCCAAGGGCTACTCCGGCGTGCGGCTCAGCCTGCTTGACACCGTCGTCGAGATGCTCAACAAGGGCGTCATCCCCTACATCAATGAGAAAGGCTCGCTCGGCGTCAGTGGCGACCTCTCGCCGATGTCGCAGTTCGCCGAGGTCGCGATCGGTGAGGGCCGCGCGTACTACAAGGGCGAACTCATGTCCGGCGCCGATGCGATGCGCAAGGCCGGTGTGCAGCCCACCGATCTCACGTTCAAGGAGGGCCTGGGTCTGATCAACGGCTCGCAGATGATGACCGGCGGCGCGGCGTTATTGTGCTATGACGCCGAGCGCGTGCTGAAGAACGCCGTCATCGCGGGTGCCATGACGCTCGATGCGCTGCGGGCCGTCGAGCGGGCGTTCGATCCGGCGATCCACCGCGCCCGGCCGTATCCCGGGCAGAACGCCATCGCGGCGAATCTCGTGCGCCTCTTCGCCGGCAGTCAGATCATGGCGGACAAGACCGGCAAGGTGCAGGACGGCTACAGCATGCGTTGCACGCCGCAGGCGCTCGGCCCCTCGTTCGATACGCTGGAACATGTCCGCAAGATGGTCCACATCGAAGCGAACTCCGCCGCGGACAACCCGCTCTTCTTCCCCGACGAGCAGCAATACTTCGCGGCCGGCAACTTCCACGGCCAGCCGATCGGCATGGCGGTCGACTTCCTGTGCATCGCGCTGGCCGAGGCCGCCGACCTGTCCGAGCGGCACACGAATCGCCTGCTCAACCCGGTGCTCTCCGGCCTGCCCGACTTCCTCGTCCAGGGCAACGGCCTCAACTCCGGGCTGATGGTCGCGCAGTACACGGCCGCCGCGCTGGTTTCCGAGAACAAGGTGCTGTCGCATCCAGCGTCGGTGGACTCGATCAGCGTGTCGGCGGACCAGGAGGACCACGTCAGCATGGGGCCGATCGCGGTCCGCAAGTGCGGGGAGATCCTGCGGAACGTGCGGGCGGTGCTGGCGGTCGAGATGATGTGTGCCGCGCAGGCGTTCGACTTCTACCCGGGCAAGCGGCCGGGCAAGGGCACGAAGGTTGCGTACGACCTGATCCGGTCGAAGGTGCCGATGCTGAAGGACGATCGCGTGCTGTACCCGGACATCGAGGCGATCCGGCAGCTCATCGAATCAAACGCGATTCTCGAAGCGGTGGAGGCGGAAGTCGGCCCGCTGCTGCTGTCGCGCGACATGGACCTGCCCGAGCCGAATGTGGGGAAGTGAAGCGACGCAGGGAACGGTGGGGAGGCTGCACGCGGCCACGCCCATCCCAGTGTGGCTCCGGCCAGTGGCCCGTGCTCAGGTATTCCCGGCCTCACTTACCGCCGGTCAGCGCCGCCACAAACGGATTGATGTCGCCAAACCCGACTTCGCCGTCGGCATCCATATCACCGTGCAGCGGCGGGCAGTCGGGGTACATCTGCGCATACGCCGGCGGATTGCTCAGGGCCAGGACGAAGGGATTGATGTCGCCGAAGCCGATCGTCCCGCTGCAGTCGAGATCGCCAAACGGGATTTCGTAGGCGCCCATGTCGACGACGAACCGCGCGATGCGCGGGTGGCCATCGAGGTCGAGCGACCCCGCGGGCACCACGCCATTATCGCCCGCGTCGAGACACGGCGAAGCGAACGTGAGGCGGTAATCGTTATCCGCGATCGTACTCGGATCGTTGTCCGGCCCGTCGGGGTCGCGGAAGAGCGGATCGGCGTCGATGTTACCGTCGCCGCTCCAGCCGCCCTGTACGTCGCAGTGGGTCACGACCGGACTGCCCAAATAACCGTCGAATTGCTGCGGCGTGTTGGCCCAGAGAATGCAGTTCGTAACGACCGGGCTTGAGGATTGGCAGTAGAGGCCGCCCCCAGCGGTGCCGGCGATATTGCCCACGATCGTGCAGTTCCGCAACGCTGTGCCGGCGGCGGCGCAGTAAATACCGCCACCGTTATTCGTTCCTGTGTTGCGCGTGATGATGCAGCCGGTGAAGATCACACCGGAATTCGCGGAGTACACGCCGCCGCCGTTGCCGGCCGTGTTGTTGGCGATCCAGCAGTGGGTGAATGTCGGGCTGGAATCGACGCTGGAGATGCCGCCGCCAAGGTTATTGATGCTCGTGTTGCCCACGATGAGGCAGTTCGTCAGGCTCGCGTTGGAGGAGGCTTCGCAGCTCACGCCACCGCCGCCGGTACCCGCATTGCCGCTGATCGTGCAGTCGAGCAACGTGGGGCTGGCGTGCTCGCAGTGCAGCCCGCCCGCGAAGAACTGGGCTGTATTGCCCGTTATCACGCAGTTGCTCAGCGTCGGGTGGGCGGAGATGCAGTACACACCGCCTCCGCCAGGGTAGACCACATTCCCATTGCGGATGGTGAGGCCCTGTACGAGCGCCGCCGCGGATTCGCCGCTGTGGAAGTAGAAGCCCCGGCCGCTGTTGCCGGAATCGATGATGCAGGTGGCCGGAGCGCCGCTCGCCGAGCGCACCGTGATCGCCAGACCGTGAAAATCGAGGTTCTTGTTGCCGGTGCCGGTGTAGGTGCCATCGGCGATGATGACCGTGTCGCCGGCGACACAGGCATTGATGGCCGCCTGAATCGTGGCGTATGTGCCGGGCACATGCCGGTCGGTTGCCAGGGCGGTCGCGCCGCACAACAGTGCGAACGCGCACGAAAGGGCGATGAACTGGTTAACCCCGGCCATGTTCTTCCTCCTCCAGGTTGCGCCGCAGGGCGGACGAAATGCGGTGCCGCAGCACCACGACGCCCTCCTGCAATATACCGACAGAGATGCGGGTCTCAAAATATATTTTGCGTCCGATAGTTGCGCGCCCCTGAATCGCCCGCGCAGCGGGTGTTTGTCGCGCCGGCCCAACTCCCTGTGAAGAAGATGCCGGGCCGACGAATGGGTCGACCCGGCATCCACGCAATACCCACAGCGCACCGCACCCCGGCCTCGGACCGGGCCGCGGATGCGCCTCGTCTTACCGCCGGCGCAGGGCGATCACGCCCAGCAGCGCCAAGAGCGTCAGCGCGCCCGGCTCGGGCACCGCCAGCCGCAGAATCGCCTCGATTTCGCCCGTGCTGCCGATCGGAACGAGGCCGACCTCCACATATACGAACCCATCCTCGGCCAGGCACAGCCCCGGCCCGATAGTCGTGCTCGCCTTGAAGTCGGTGACAAGGTAGTCGGAAACCCCATCGCCGTTCGTGTCGATCTCGTCATTCGTCTGCAGCAACTGAACCGAATTGGCAAGATCATCGCCCAGGCCGTAGAACAGATGCTCGTCGGCGCTGAGGCCCCACATGTGCACGACGCCGCCGAAATTGTTGATGCTCGCGGCTCGCAGAGCATAGCCCGACAGGAGCGTATGGCCGTCCAGCGTGTTGCCCTCGCGCACCGCGATCACGCCGTTGTATGCCAGGAACTCGTCGGTCGCCACCGCACCGTTGGTGTCGCCGGTGAAGATGTAGTTGCCGGCATTGTTGACACCCACGATGTCGAAGCTCTCCCACAGTTCGCCGCCGCCGGCCGAGTGGCCTTCCTGCGCGACGAACGCGCCGTCCAGGTAGACGTGCTCGTTGTTGGTCGTGGAACCCGTGTCCATGTCGAGCACGTGGATGTGGTGCAGCCCGTTGTCCGAGATCCAGTAGTCAAAATTGCTCGCGGTCGTCTTGATCGGTATCCCGTTGATCAGGTCGCCGCCACCAAGCACGCGCGTAATCGACGCCGGGTTGCTTGGGTCCGTCGCCTTGAACAGGTGCCGGTTCGTCGAAGTGCTGCTGCCCTGGGTCGGCGTCGAGCCGCCCACCCAGTACGCCGTCCCGTCCGGCAACATCGTCGGCCGGCTGTTGAAGGAGCTGAACAGCCCCGGCAGCGGCGGAATCGGGTCGCCCTTCTGGAGCAACGTGCCCGCGTGCGTATGGACCGCGTCGTTGCCGTTCACCGATGGGCTGTAAATGAACCCGCCCGTGTCGCTCACGCCCATCGTGCTTTCGCCGCCGGTCAGCACATCCGGCAGGGCGTCATTGGAGAAGAACACCGGTCCCGTGTTCCACCAGATGAAGCGCTGGCTGTCCGCCAGGCTCCCGACGAAGCCGACCCGGCCGTTGCCATCCGTAAACGGCGAGTTCAGCGTGCTGACGGTCGACACGCCCAGCGTGTCGCCCTGTCGCACGACCACGTAGGCCGGAATCGGGGGAAGCGCCAACGCCGTGCCCACGACACAGCCCACTGCCACAATCAAACTCACATGCATCCACTCTTTCCGATTCACCATTCTGATCCTCCTCTACGCGCGAACGCGTCGCCGCGTGCATTCAGACATGAGCGCCCGACCGGGCGCGCGCAGCGCGCTCCACGCAAACGGGACCCTGATGACCGTACGGTGCACCCTGCCGTGCTTCTGCCGTCCCGACGCGGCCCAGCGTACCCGGGCACACCCTCCTCAAGCCACTATCCTACGGGCCCGGACTGCCGAATGCAACCCCAACTTCACGCTCACGGCCCGCTAAGCAAGAGTACAAAAGCATTTATATCGCCGAAGCCGACGCTGCCGTCCCCGTTGCAGTCCGCGTGGTTCACGTCACAGTGCGGGAACGCCGCCGCGTACGCCACCGGGTTGGTCAACGCCAGCACGAACGGGTTGATGTCGCGGAAATCCAGCCGGCCGTCGCAGTTCACGTCGCCGGGCAGCTCCGCACAACCCGTCGCATAGACCTGCACGTCATCCACGTTCCAGCCGCAGTACGCCCAGCCCGCGTCGGTCGGCCCCATCGTCCAGCGCAGGTAAACCGTCGGCTGATTGTCCGCCTCGGCGGAGATGTCGAAGTCCTGCAGCGTCCAAACGTTGTCCGCCACTTCCGTCGTGTTCTGCCAGACCGTCACCCAGTTCACGCCGTCGCGGCTGACGCCCACCGCCGCCCGGTCGTAGGGCGCCTGCTCGACGCCCAGCCAGCGCCAGAACGACAGCCGCAGGCCCCATTGGCCACGACAATCGAACGGCAGGCTGGTCAGGTGCCGCTCGGGCAGGCTGTTCGTGTAGTCGCCGGCGAGGTTGTAGCCGTACACGTACGGCCCCGTGTGCCCGCTGGTGGGATCCGGTCCGCCGTGGGCCCCGCCGCCGCCCGTCGGCTGCCCCCACGCCCACTGTGCCTCCGTTGACCACCCGGGGTTGGCGGCCAGGTCATCCTCGAACACGGTGGTGCCGCTGACCATCCCCGCCGCATAGAGGTCCCCCGGCGCGCCGGCCGGGGCCAGCGTCACGCCGGCGTCGCCTACGACGCTGAAGTAGTACTCGGGGGTTGCGCCGCAATGGGTCCGCGGCAGCGCGCCGAGGAATGAGGCGCCGCCCAGATGCGTGAGCGGCACGACCGTGAAGGCCTCGTCCGCGTGATACCGGTAGTGCAAGAGGGCCGTGCCCACGTCCAGCACCTCGTCGGCCGAGGTGATCGTGACGGCGATCGGCGTGTCCGCGCCCACGACCAGTTGCGCGGGCAACCCATCCGGGAAGCGGAACTGCGTCGCGCGGACCATCGCCGAGTTCGTCAGGTGCAGCAGCGCCGGCAGCACCTCCTCGTTGTTCGGGATGATCTGGCTGGCCGGGAGGATGAAACCATACGTGCCCGTGTCGCGCAGCTCGAACGAAAACGAGAAGATGTCGCGCACCCCATACGTCCAGTCCGCGGAGCCGCCGCTCACCGGGTAAATCGTGCTATAGATCGGTCCGGCGGTGTAGGTGAGACCGTGCACGCTCTGAATGAGCTGCTGCATGGCGAGCCCGACGGCCTGGTACGCTGGCTGGTCCGGCGGCAACTCCGGCTTGTAGCCCCAAGGCCAGAGAATGAGCTGCGAGTAGCTGTGAATGTCGTTCATGGCGCGGACCTGCGGATGCGCGATGAAAAAGTCGCGCAGCGCCTGGGTTTCGGGCTCGGAGAACGGGGCTGGGCCACGATACGTTTGCGAGCTGGGCAAGCCACTGGAGCCGTTCAGCCCCCAGCCCATGCCGAAGTTGCGGTTGATGTCGACGCCGAAAACCCCGCCGCCGTTGTCGCGCCGGTTCTTCCGCCAGAGCCGGTCGTTTGTCCACGTGTAGACGTAGCCATCCGGGTTGCCCACCGGGATCAGGAACCACTCGACGTGGTCGACGACGTCGGTGATCGCCGGATCGAGGCCGTAATTCGCCAGCAGGTGCGTGGCCACGTACTGTGGCACAGTCGGCCCGATCCATTCGCGGGCGTGCAGGCCGGCGAAGTAGACGACGGCTGGGCTGGTCGGCGGCAGCGCTGGTCCCGCGATCCGCAGTCCCCAGATGGTCCGGCCCTCGAGGGACGTACCGACGTTGATCACCGCGGCGAGGTCTGGGTAGCTCGCCGCAAGCTGGTTCAGATACGTCACGATGTCGTCGTAGGCGTGGTAGGCGTCGAACCAGCCGCGTGGGGCCGCCGCCTGCTCGGTATCGATCAAGTGCTGCACGTCCTCGATCCAGACGTGGTACGGGACCCCAAGCCCCTCCAACTCCGCCAGCATCCCCGGCGGCAGCAGCACGTCGACGGGCCCGCGGCCCACGTGCTCGGTCCAGAGATCCGCCCCCCGCGCGAGCAGCGGCGCCAACGCCTGCTCATCCGTCCCCCAGACGCGCGCCACCTGGCAGCCGTCGTAGCGGCGCGGCGTCTCAGCGGCCGCGGCCAGGCCCCATGGCCACAACCAGATCGTCCCCACCATGAGTACAACTCGACTCGGGCTGCGCATGCTCTCGACCTCCAGAGGTGCAGGGGTCAGTCCGAGCCCCATTATAGCAGCCGGCCGCGCCGTCCCGGCGGCCTTCTGGCGGCAAAATCCCCGCGTCCCCCGCGTTCCGCTAATCGGCGGCTTCGCCTTCCATCGCCTGGCACACGCGCTTGAACTCGCACTCCAGCTCTTCCAGCAAGCGCCAGGATTCGTCAAGCACGCCCGCCCGGCCATGGTCTTCCAGGCGGGTACTCAACGCGACCATCTGCGCGGCGCCCAGGTTCTTCGCACAACCTTTCACCCCGTGCGCCGCGCGACACAGCCCGTCACCGTCCCGCTCGGCCGCCGCCACGCGCATCGCCGACAGCAAGGGCGGGATCTCCGCGCGAAACAGATCCAGCAGACTCTCGACCATCGCCCGGTAATCCGGCGTGTTTGGCGCGAACAGCTCGCGCCACGGCGCCCCCTCGAACAGGTCCGCCGAAGGCTCCGCCGACGCCGGCGGGGCCGACCGCCTCTCAGGAGACCGGCGTCGCAGCGCCTCCACGGCGCGGTGCAGGGCCTCGCGCAGGTCAGCCAGTGTCAGCGGCTTGGTCAGGTGATCGTCGAGCCCGGCCTCCGCGGACGCACGCCGATCCTCGGGCAGGGCACTCGCGGTGAGGGCAATCAGGTACGGCCGGTCTTCCGGAGCGTAGGTCGCGCAAATCTCCCGCGCCGCGGTGAGACCGTCCACCTGCGGCATTCGGATGTCCATCAGCACGACGTCGTAGGTGTGCCGCGCGAGGGCCGCCAGCACCTCGCGACCGTCCGTGGCGATGTCCGGGGAGTAGCCGAGCCGCGCGAGGATCGCGACCACGAGCTTGCGGCTCAGGGCGAAGTCCTCCGCGACCAGGATGCGCAACGGGTATTCGTCTGCCAGGCGGCGGCTGGCCGGCAATTCCCGCCGGCTCGATTGCAGCCGCACGGGAACGTTGGCGGCCGCAAGCCGCAGCGTGAAGTGAAACGTCGAGCCTTGGCCCACCACGCTCTCCGCGCCGATCGTGCCGCCCATCAGTTCGACGAGGCGCTTGCAGATCGCCAGCCCGAGGCCGGTGCCGCCGTACCGGCGGGCGGTGGATGGGTCGGCCTGCGCATAGGCAACGAACAGTGTCGCGAGCCGCTCCGGGGGGATGCCGATGCCGGTGTCGGTCACGGCGAAGCGCACGTCGTACGTGCCCTCGGCGCAGGGCTGCGCGGTGACCGAGACGACCACCCGCCCGCGCTCCGTGAACTTGACGGCGTTGCTGAGCAGATTGACCAGCACCTGGCGCAGGCGCAGCGCATCGCCTACCAGGGCCTGCGGGGTGCGCGGATCGATCTCACAGGTGAGCTCGAGCCCGGGCTGCGCCGCCCCTGGGAACAGGTCGAGGGCCGCGGCCAGACAGGCGCGCAAGTCGAACGGCGCGTGCTCCAGCTCGATGCGCCCGGCCTCGATCTTCGACAGGTCCAGCAGATCGTTGATGATCGACAGCAGCGCCTCACCACTGTCCCGGATGGTCGTGACAAAATCGCGCTGCTCGGACGTCAGCGGCGTGTCGAGCAGCAAGTCAGTCATGCCGATCACGCCGTTCATGGGCGTGCGGATCTCGTGGCTCATCGTCGCCAGGAACTCGCTCTTGGCCTGGTTGGCCGCCTTGGCCCGCGCGGAAGCCTCCGCGAGGGCCTGGTTGGCCGCGGTCAGCTCCGCCTGCTGCGCGCATAATTGCTCCTCGTGCGCGCGCAGCTCGAGGTTGGCGGCCCACAGCTCGTGGGCCTTGGTCTTGAGTTCCGCCTGGGCGCGCTCGCGCTCCGCGATCTCGCTGCGCAACGTCGCGTTCGTTTGTTCCAGGGCGCGGCGGGCCCGGCAGTTGACCAGCGCACCGGTGATCAGGCTGCCGATCAGGTCCAGCGTCAGCAAATCGATCACCGGGTCGGAGCCGCCTGGCGCGCCGGCCGCGAACAGCAACCCGCGCGACGCATCCGCCGCATCCGCGCAGCCAAGCGGAACCACCAGGAAAGGTTCGCTCAGGCCCAGGTCGCGGCGCGCCTGTGCCAGGCTCCAGCTGGGTGCATCGCGCGTCACGATCGTCGGCAGGTCGATGTCGCGCCACAGGTCCGCGAGGACGGGGTGCCCCACCGTCCACCGCGGCCGCGTGTCCGCCGTCAGCCCCAGCTCGGCCAGCAATCGTACCTGTCCCGCGCCGTCGTCGCCGAGCATGACCACCGTGCGGTAGTCCAGGATCGCTTCCACCAGCGTCACGCTGGACTGACACACCAACGGCAGCTCGCTGCCCGACAGCCGCGTGAAAGCGTCGCCACAGGACGCCGCCATCTCGAAAACGTGCAAGATGCGCGTCTGCCGCCCCAGGGATCTGCGCGTCTGTTTCACGTGTGGCACCTTCGTGGACTCCTCGCCCGACCGCGCGCCGTTCGGTCGCCCGATAACGGCATCGGGCGCGCGCCGTCCGGCCCGCGCATATCGTCGGCTGGATCGGCGGCGGGCAACGCTACCGCTGCGGTCGGCCGCGACTCGTCCGCTAAACCGGGTCGCTCGTCCCGCGGAAGTCGCCCCCACGCCCCGCCGCGTCGTCCGGCGCTGGATGCGCTCGCCCGAATACCCGATAGACACTGGCGGACGGACACCGGATACCGGGCCGGGCCGCGCCGCGCGGCTGCCATGGCCCAGGGCGCCGCCCCCACGGGACCCGCCAGATACGATGCGCAAGCTCAGACTCAACGACGCCGCGCTGCGAAAGCTGCTCGGAGAGCTGGATGCGCAGGACGCGCGGCCGGACGCTGGCCGCGACGCCGCCGG
Source organism: Phycisphaerae bacterium (assembly GCA_017999985.1). Taxonomy (NCBI): domain Bacteria; kingdom Pseudomonadati; phylum Planctomycetota; class Phycisphaerae; species Phycisphaerae bacterium. Next base: position 299,079 of record JAGNKU010000001.1, read on the forward strand.
GGAGTTCCACTCGTACCGCATCCCGGGCCTGCGTGTCGACGTCGACCTGTCCCGCGACGAGTCCGACGCCCTTATCGTGCCCTCGCGCAAGCTCGGCTCCGCCGGCATCTACTTCCTGGCCAGCAACCTCCTGCACACCGACTGCGTCTGCCGCGTCCACCTCGTCACCGTCCGCAACAACTGGCAGACCGTCAGCGGCCGGGTGGCCGGCTGCCGGTACATCGCCGGCACCACGGGCGTGCACGAAATCTTCGTGCGGTTCGACCATCCGATTGACCCGGCGTCGTTCGCGCCCACGGCCACCCGCTCGCGGATTCTCGCGGTCGACGACAGCCGCGTCTCGCTCAAGCTCTACGAGCATCTCCTCCAGACCATGAACGTCGAGTTGACCTGCGCATGCAACGGCATCGAGGCGATCGAGAATGCACTGGCGAACACGTACGACCTGATCCTGATGGACCTGGAAATGCCCGAAATGGATGGCCTGTCCGCGGTCCAGACGCTGCGGAGCAGGGGCTACGTTCGCTCGATCGTCGCCGTATCCGCGATGTGCGAGCCGGAGGACCGGGCCCGGTGTCTCGCCGCCGGGTGCGACGACTTCCTGGCCAAACCGCTGACCCGCGAGACGCTATCCGCGGTGGTGGACCGCAATCGCGCTGAGCCGCTGGTCAGCGCCTTTCTCGATGATCCCGGCATGACCGACCTCATTGACGGCTTCGTGGCCGGGCTGGGCGAGACTGTCAACCGGCTGGAGGCCGCGTACGGCACGCAGAACTACAGCGAACTCGAACGCGAGGCCCGCCAGCTCAAGGGCGAGGCGGCCGGGATCGGCTTCGGTGCCATCACGGACGCCGCCATCGCGATCGAGCACGCGCTTAAACGCGGCGATGACGACACGGTCATTCGGGGCAAGCTCACCGAGCTGATCCGCCTGTGCATGTCGGCGCGGCCCGCGACAAGCCGCCGGGCGGAATCCCCGGCCGAGCAGCCGGCCGAGGCGGAGGCCGCGAAGCCCGAGCCACGTCCGACGACACGCGGTTCGAAGCGCGGCAGCCGCAGTAAGTCCACCTGACGGCACCCAGGGAGTCGGCCGTGGGGGATTTTCCGTCAGAAGCAGGCGCCAGGCGGACAGGACCTGGTGACGGCCCGCCGGTCTCACCTTGGCCAAACTGGAAAGGCCTGCGGGCGTCCGCCGGTCAGAGCGGGCTCGCCCCGCGCATCGTCCGGCGACTGGCCGGGCCCGGTGGAGCGCGCCGCCAGCCGCGGCCACCTCCGCCGTGGCCCCGGCCGGCTACATCGCTTCGTCGTCGCCTGCCCCCGGGGAAAGGCTCCAGGACCCGATTCCGCTCCGACTCCGTCCCGTTGGACCCTTTTTCGTCAGTACAGCGCGCGACTGGAAATGGCGGCGGATCACGCAATAATCCCTCGCACCGACGCCCGGCGTCGCAGCGCGGACGCAGCGGCGGCGACCAGTACTGGTATGGCGGCACCGGCACCGCACACCGGCCCGTCCGCTGATGGAGATGATGCGATGCGCAGCACCATGGCCCCCTTGATCCTCTGTGGTCTCGGACTCTGGCTCGGGGGATGTTCACTGGACTTCGCGGGGTTCTACCCGCCCCTGCCGACCGTGCCCGAGCTGGACCTCGCGCGCTACGCCGGCAAGTGGTACGAGATCGCCCGCTATCCGAACTGGTTCGAACGCGGCTGCGAGGGCGTGACCGCCGAGTACACGCCGCGCGACGACGGCTCGGTCGGCGTGCTCAACATCTGCCGCAACGCGGACGGCACCGAAGCCAGCCGGATCGAGGGCCGGGCGACGCGGCCGGACGCAGCGGAGCCGGGCAAGCTGAGCGTGTTCTTCGCCACCTCGCCGTTTGGCGCGCCGTACTGGGTGCTCGCGCTCGGCGACGACTACGAGTACGCCGTCGTGGGCGAGCCGAGCCGCGGCACGTTCTGGATTCTCAGCCGTACGCCGCAGATGGACCCGGCGGTCTACGCCGCACTGGTCGCGCAGATGCCTGACTGGGGGTACGACGCGGACCGGCTGGAGCTGGTCAATCAGCCCGAGGCGCCGTAAGCGCCGCGCGCGGATCGGCGTGCGGTTGAGCGCAGCTTGTGGCACTGCTCTCGAGCTGTGGCGTAGGCACAGCGGACGCACGTAGCTTTCGCCCGGAGTGCGCGCTGGTTGCCAGGGTCTTCGAGACCGTAGACGACGCGTCCATCCGTTCCCGGATTTCTACTTCCGCCGGTGCGGCACACGGCCCCGCTGTTCCGCCCAGAACCCCGCGCGGCAGCGACCGGGCCCCCGCAGCGTGCAAGACAACGCAATACGCTGCACAATCCCGTCAAGATTATAGGTGGCTGTCCCTCAATAAACCGTCAAGATTATAGGTGGCTGTCCCTCAATAAACAAGATTATCGGTGGCTGTCCCTAAATAAAAGTACCCGAACGCACGCACGCGTGGTTCAACCGTTTCCGGCGGCTCCTGATCGGCTGGGAGGGGAAGGTCGTCCACTGCGCCGCCCGGCTCTACTTGGCCTGCACGCATATCACCCCGCGGGCCGCACAGGTCATGGAATAAACCCCGAGAAAACCGTTTGGGGGACAGCCGGGGCGCGATAGAATGCCCCAGGATGGTCTGGCACGCTGCCGGGCCAAGTCAAATCGCCAATGTCGGTTGATGGGCTGAGGCGGCCCGTGGGCTGAGCCTCTGGAACCAATGGAGATATAAGATGCGAACATCAGCACTGCGGGGCGCAACCTTGGTGACGTGCCTGTCGTGGACAGCCTGGGCCTTCGCTGCGACAGTGACCGTTTACACGGACAAGGCCGAATGGTTGAACGCCTTGTCAGGGCAGTTCCTGACGGAGGACTTTTGTGACGACCAGCTCAACGACGGCGTCAGCTTCGTTTCCACCGAGTCCGGCCACATAAACCCCACGCAGGAGTGCTACCAGGATGTCTTGGCGTCCCAGAGCCAGAATGAACCCATGACCACCTGGTATTTCACCCCGGCAATCATCGCGTACGGTGGCAACTGGACGCTGGGCGGGCCGGGCGGCTCCGGGAACAGCTTGTTGGTCTATGTGGTCGATCCGCCTCTGTATCTGGGAGCCATCTCCAACAACTATGGCGGAGAATTCTGGGGGTTTGTCTGCGACACGCCCTTCACGGCGGTGCAGTTGGTCGGCGGCGGAGGCACGAATCAGCAGCACTACTGTCTGGACGACATGGTGTACTCCCTGTCCAGCCCGCCACTGCTGGTCGGCGATCTGAACTGCGATGGCGTGGTCAACTTCGGTGACATCAATCCGTTTGTCCTCGCTCTCGCCAGCCCGGACGCCTACGCGGCCACATACGCCGACTGCGAAATCCTCGCCGCCGACATCAACGGCGACGGCGTGGTCAACTTCGGCGATATCAACGCGTTTGTGCAACTGCTGACGGGCGCGTAGTCGCTGCGGGATCTCGTGTCGGCGGCCAGCCGGTCGGGTCGTGCGGCATCAACTTCCAGCCGCTATCCGGGGGAAAAGGGTCCAGCAACCTTTCTGTAAAGGTTGCTGGACCCTTCTTAGGGGTTGGACCCTTTTCCCGGGTCTACGGGCACACGATCGGCAGCGGCGCGGAGCTGAGCAGGGCCACGAACGGGTTGATGTCGTCGAAGCCGACTACGCCGTTGCCGTTGATGTCGGCGTTGTCCGGCGGGCAGTTCGGATACGCCGCCGCGTACGCCGCCGGACTGCTCAGCCGCAGCACGAACACGTTGATGTCGCGGAAGTCGATCAGCCCGTCGCAGTTCAGATCGCCGCGGCACACGACCGGCGGCGCGCTCGTGACGTACGGGCGCGGGAGCGCGGTGATCGCGTCGATGTCGTCCGGCAGCGGGTTGGCCGCCAGCTCAAAGCTGCTGCCGGTCAGGAACGAGCCATACAGCTTGTGCGGCGCGAGCCCGCCGGACTCGTCCACGCCGATCGTGAGGTAGTCATCCTCGGCGACGCTGAAGATGAGCGCCAGCGCGGGGCCGCACACGTCGCACGGCCGCAGCCAGACGAACTCGAACGCGTCGAGGTCCACGCCCGACGGCAACCCGAGGTGGACGCCCGGAATCACCACCGGGGACGGGAAGCCGCCGATGGAGGACGCCAGGTAAATCGTGCCCGGATCCAGCGGCCCGAAACCGACCCGGAGCCCCGTGGCCTCGTGATCGGCGGAGAAGTACCAGAGCGTGCCGTTGCCGGAGAGGTCAATGTCGAGCGCGTCCGTGTCGTCATCGCGGTCCTCGTCCGCGCCGGGATTCGGCGCCAGGCTCGGATGCAGCTCCGCCTCGTTGTACACCGGGTAGCTCACCGTCATACTCACCGGCGACCCCGGACCGCCACTGCCCAGCAGGACCACGCCGACGAGCTCATCGCGGCGGTTGGCGCGGCCCCACGTGTTCCCAGCCGGCGACGAGCGCGCCACGGGGATTTCACACAGCGCGCCCGCGTAGTGGCCGCTCCAGTCATCGTTGAACGACAACAGCAGGTACCGGCCGTCATGGATGGTGTCCGATGCAAACGCCGGAATCGGATCCGCGACCGGCACCAGCGGCGGAATGATGAACCGCAGATCGACGTCGAGCACATCCGTCCCGTCGAGGTCGAAGCGATCATCCAGCAGCGCCGGAATCTGCGCCGCCGGTACGCCCGCGCACGTCCACGCGCCCGTCGACGGCGGGACGGTGTCCGGGGTGGCCGGCCAGTAGTCGACACCGAAGATCAGCGCATCGTCGAACGGGCCGTCCGCGCCGCCCGCCGGCAGCGGCGGTCCCTGCACCGGGTACAGGTCGCCGGGATCGAAAACCTCGTTGCCTTCGGGGGTGTTATCACTGAGTTCCGCGTCCGAGCCGATGTCGAGCGAGAAGAGCGCCTGGGCGCCGGCCTGTTGCGCGGGGTTGGTCGTGCTCGGCGGCGGCGTGTTGATGCTGAGGTACAGCGTGCCCTGGAACGACGCCTCGGCCCAGTCAGACCAACCGTAGTTGTCCTCGACGCCGGGCCAGCCGGCGAATCCGCCCGCCTGGCCGCCGAGCGTGATGGTGAATATGTCGCCATCGAACGCCGTAATGACCAGCGGCGCGGCGCCGGGGGGCGGGTAATACGCCAGCGTCTTGATGCCGTTCGTGGTCAAGGACTGCCAACTCGGCGGCACGAGCTCCTGGCCATTGATCTGGAGCGAGAGTTGATCGACCCAGGCGATGTCCCCCGCGCCCTGCGCATCCATCAGCAGCATGCCCCACCAGTCCGCGGTGACGGTGACGGTCTGCCCCGCCGGGATCGTGTTGATCTTCAGATCGACGGTGGTGGCGACGTTGGCCGTCCCGTTCACAAAGTTGTGTGGGCCGCCGGAGCCGGGCGGGCACTCGCAGTGCATCTCGCCGCCGCCCATGAGCATCCAGTTGAGCTGCGCGGTCTGGGCCCCCACGCCGTCCAGCAGCGCCCAGACGAGCCCCTCGCCGTCGTGCGCGCAGTTGAGCAGTCGGCAATTCGTATAGAGGTAGCCGCCGAAATCGTTGCCCCAGAACCCGGGCCAGACCACGTTGCGCGTATCCTGCAGCGCACATGATGCGGGCGGCATGGTGCAGTACGGGACCGTGTCATAGCCGACGTTCGTGTTGGCGTTGAACGCCGGCGGCGGGCCGGCCAGGTCCCAGTACTCCTGCGCGCCGGCAGACAGCGCGAGTGGAAGCCAGGCGATGATGGTGACAAGCCGAGTGCGCTGCGTGCAGATCAACATGACGTGTCCTCCTGAGTGGGCACAGGTAACCGGCGGCCAGCCTCCGGGCCGGCGGCCGCGTGGGGCGCTTTCGCAGCCGCCGGCCCGTTGGCGCTGCGACCCTCACGGAAAGTGGCGGGCACTCCGGCCAGCTCGACGCCAGCCGATGCCGCAATGGGGGGGCGATCCGGAGTGGCAGCGCCACGCGAACCGGAAAGCCTCTGCCCCGCGCACCGTCGGCCCGATCCACGCTGCGCGGTTGACCGGGAGCACGGCGCGGTTGCCCGCACCACTCCCAATAGAGATCATAATAGTCCGATTTGACGCGAAATTGAAGATTTGTCGTTGGTGGCCGGGGGTTGAATCAGTTTGGCGCTGCTGACCGCAGGGCGGCGTGCCCCGTCGCCGACAGAGGCGGGGTGTCTGTGTCGAGATCCGGCGCTGTCGTGCGCTCGCAGGCGAACTCGACGCCGATCAGGCACATGCCGTCGTCATCGGGTGTCTGCCGCACCACGCGCGCGTCCCGCGCCACGTACCAGTGCTCGCCGGGGGCCAGCTCGACCTCGACGGTAATGCGCGGCCCGAGCCGGGTCGCCTTGCGCACGGGCATGCGCAACCCCACGCCACCCGGCGAGATGTCGCGCAGCTCGCAGTGTCCCGCTTGCGAGCCGGAGCAGAAGCGGGCTGGGCCGCACACCGGTACACGGATGAAGCGGCGACGTTCCCAGTAGCGCGTCAGCATCTGGCTCTCCGGCTTTCCCCAGCATTCCGAGAAGGCCGGCCCTGGCACGTCTGACGCCGTGCGCAGCGGCCGGCCCCATAAGTCCGTTACCGCGAGCGGGCTGCAGTTGCCCGCACCCTGTGCTGTGCCATTCGGCTGACGGCGCGGTCGCGCTCACTTGTGCCCGGTGCCGCCGGTCGCGTGCCGGGCTTATCAGCCAATCCGAAAACGACGCGCGCGGGGCGGCGCCCCGCCGCGCTATTTGCGGATGTAAGCCGGCTTACGGGACGTGCACATGCCACGTCCGAAGCTCACGTGGCCCATAAGTGCCCCCCGCCCAGAGATGACCTCAGGAAAACAGGACCGCCTGCATGTCGTACAAGCCCGGCGCGCGGCCCTGCACCCAGCGCGCCGCGCGCAGCGCGCCGGCCGCGAACGTGTCCCGCGCAAACGCGCGATGCCGGATGGTCAGCGCCTCGGCGTCACTCGTGAAATGCACCTCATGCTCACCCACGAGCGCGCCCATGCGGAGCGCGTGCACGCCGATCTGCCCCGGCGGCCGCGGACCGCAATCCCCCGCACGGCCATAGACCGCCACATCCGCGGAGCGCTGCCCGCGGCCGGCGGACAGCGCCTCCAGCAGCGCCCGGGCCGTGCCGCTGGGCGCGTCGATCTTGCGCCGATGATGCGCCTCCACGATCTCGATATCCCAGCTCGCATCGAGACGGCGCGCGAGGTCGCGGACGATCGCCAGCAGGACATTCACCCCCACACTCATGTTCGGGGCCCACACCAGCGGAATCCGCCGGCCGGCAGCTTGCAACCGCGCCTGCTGCGCGTCGTTCAACCCCGTCGTGCCGCTGACCAGCGGTACGCCGTGCTCCGCGCACCAGTCCGCCCAGGCCGCGCAGCCCAGCGGCGCCGTGAACTCGAGGACAACGTCGCATGGCAATGGCACTTGTGTGCCGATGGAAACGTGCAGCGGCTCCACTCCCACCGCCAGCCCGGCGTCCTGACCGATGCGCGGGTCCGTGGGCACGGACACCGCGCCGACGAGCTGGAGACCCGGGTCACTCGCGATCGCGCGCAACAGGGCGGCGCCCATCCGCCCGGTGCAACCGATGACCACCACGCGCAGCGCGCTCATCCGAGCGTCTCCAACAGTTCCTGCATCTTGCTGACGGCGTGCGTCTCACCCCGCGCGGCCGCCACCGCCACGCCGGCCTGCAGCACCGCCGCCGCCTCGTCCCGCCGGCCGAGCTTCAAGAGCGTGCGTGCCTTCTGCAGGTAGGCCGCCGAATACTGGGCGTCGATCACCAGCGTCCGATCGAAGGCCGCCAGCGCGTCCATCCACAGTTCCAACCCCATGCACTCGAGACCCACCCCGTAGTGCGTCAGCGGATCATCCGGCTGCGCTGCGGCGAGTTGCCGGAGTTTCTCGAGGCGTGACATGCGTCTGCACACCTGTGCTGCAGCGACTGCGACGTGCCCGCACGTCTAGAATTTGCGCGCCTTGGCCTGCGCGAAATCGTATCCGCCACCGCCGGCGCGGTACTCCTTCCCAAACTCCACGACCCGCCGGACGAGTTCCTGGGCGGCGCGCTCCGACGTGAAGGCCTCGGTCGCGACGAGCTCCAGGTCGCCGCCGCCCTTGCGCACCACGCACGCCACGCGCTTCGACATGAGGAACTGCTGTGCCGCCAGGGCCAGCTCCCGGTCCCGCGTGCGAAAATGCTGCACGACGACATAGTACGCGCCGGCGGTAAACGCGTAATCCTCCTGCGCCTCGGTCGGCTTCGGGGTGGGCGCGGGCCGGACCGGCGGCGGTGCCTTCGTGGCGTTTTCCTCCACCGACGGTCCGCTCGGCGTCGCGACTGGCCCGCTGGCGCGCCCCTGCCCTGGCGTCGGCGCCGCCATGGCTGTGCGCGCCGGTTCGACCGGGGGCGTCGGAACCGTCGCGGACGCCCCCATGATCTCGTCCAGCGCCGCCTGACCCTCGGCGGCGGGCCGGGCGCTGCGCCGGCCAGCCTGAAATACCGCCGCCAGCACGACCACCGCCCCCACCAGCACGACCGCCAGGTGTGGCCAGCCGAGCGTCAGCACCAGCCGGCCCCGTTCCGTCCGCGCGCGCTCGGACCGGGGCGCAGTCCCTCCAGACGGCTCGTTGCGCGGCGGCGCCGCAGCGCGCCCCGGCGCAGCCTCCGCCGGCGTGGCCGCGGGCCGCTGCGTCACACCGCGCCCGCGTGCCCGCTGTGAGCGCGAGAACACCTCAAACAGCACGGGCCGATTCTTGCGTGTCGCCACGACAGATCTCCGTTTCCGTCGCACGCCGGCCGGGTCCGCCGGCACGCGCTGATGTAATCACGATTGTAGGATACCACGTCCGGGGCACAATGGCTGTGCCCGGTGGAGTGGCCGCCCCCCGCTTGCGAATCGGCCGCCGACGGGCAACGATACGGCCGGCGCCCGGACTGCGGGCACGTTACACGGACACCAGCGGAACACGGAGCAGGCCATGAAAATCGGGATTGTCACGTTCACCGACGGCCGGGCGCGCGTCGCAAAGGCCACCGAGCGCGATTGCCGTACGTTTCAGGAGCGGCTGGTCACCCACTTCCGCCGCCGGCATGACGTCGTCGCGGCCAAGAAGATCGTCTGGAACTACGCCACCGCCCGCAGCGAGGCCCGCCGCATCGCCCTGACCTATCCCGATGTGGTCGTGTTCAACTTCTGCGTCTGGTCCTTCCCGGACCTGACCGCCCAGGTCGCAAACCTGATCCCCGAGGTGCCGATCCTGATGATCGGCAACATCCTGCCCTCGCACCCGGGCTGGGTCGCGTTTTTTGCTTCCGCCGGCACGCTCGACGAGATCGATCGCCCGTTCGGCCGCGTCCTCGGCGACATCCGCAGGCCCGACGTGCAGAAAGAAGTGGAACGGTTTCTGACCCTGCATGACCCCGACCAGCGTGCCCGCGGCGAGCGCGCTGCGGCCCTGCTCAACGGCCAGCGGTACGGCCAGTTCGACGGGCCGTCGATGGGCATGTACACGGGTCATGTCGATCCGTCGCAGTGGATGCAGCAGCTCGGCGTGCATGTCTATCACCGCGGCCAGCTTCATCTGTGGCAGATGGCACAGCGGATCGCGCCCGAGCGCGTCGAGGCGGGCCTGGCCTGGCTCGACAAATACTGCGGCGAGATTCACTGGGACAAGAAGAAACTCACGCCCGGCCTCGACGGCACGCTCGCCCGGCAGGTTCGCATGTACCTGGCCATGAAGGATTTCTGCAAGCAGGAAGGCATCGACTTCTGCGGACTCACCGGCCAGCTCGACCTGACCGAGTGGCCCGATCTGTGCATCGCCGACCTGCAGGAAGCCCTGCTCAACGACACCGCCGACTGGGAAGAGAGCAAGAAGCACCCGCTGATCTGCGCCACCGAGTGCGACAGCAATGGCGCGCTGACCATGCAGCTCATGCACCATCTGACTGGCACGCCGGCGCTGTTCGCCGACCTGCGCCACTACCACGCGCGCGAGGACCTCTACGACCTGGTCAACAGCGGCCAGCACGCCCCGTGGTTCGCGAAGCGCTCCGCGGATTTCCGCCGCAACTGGAACGAGGTGCACATTCGCCCGGCGTCGGAGTTCTACTTCCGCGGCGGCGGTGGCAGCGTGCAGTTCTACGCGGCGCCGGCGCCGCGAGTGACGTTCGGCCGGATCGTCCGTCGCAACGGGCGGTTCGTGATGCACATCTTCACCGGGTCCTTCGTGAAGGTGCCGCGTGCCAAGGAGGAGCGGCTCGCGAAGCAGACCACCTACGAATGGCCGCACGCGTTCGCGCGGTTTGACATGCCGCTGGCGCGTCTGCGGGACAATTACAGCAGCAATCACATTCACGCGGTCATGGGCGACCACGTCGCCGCCCTGGTCGCCGCGTGCGAGTTCCTGGGTATCGAGCCGATCGTCCTCTCCTGAAACTGGCGTCAGGAAGCGTTTCGGTCGGGATCACATCCGCTCGATGACCTCGATGCCCAGCAGGGCGAGGCCGAGCTTCAGCGTGCGCGCCGTGATATCGCAGAGCCGCATCCGGCTCAGTCGCGTGCTTTCGTCTTCCGCCGCCAGCACCGGGCACGATTCGTAAAACCGCATGAAATCCGCCGCCAGGTCGTACAAGTAAGTGCACAGCGTGTGTGGCGTCAGCTCGCTCGCTACGTTGTCGATCGCCTCGCGCAGCCGCGCCAGGCGCAGGGCCAGGGCGCGTTCGGCGGCGTGTGACACGATCAGCCGCACGCCGGCCGCATAGACATCCGCCGCCCCCAGCCGCTCGGCCGCCTTGCGGTAGATCGACCGAATCCGCGCGTACGCATACAGCATGTACGGTGCCGTGTTGCCCTGGAACGAGATCATCTTGTCCCAACTGAACACGTACGGCGAATTGCGATCATTGCGCAGATCGGCGTATTTGACCGACGCAATGCCGATGCGCCGCGCGATCTCCCGTTTCTCATCCTCGGTGAACGGCGCCGCCGGCGGCTCCTCCCCTCGATCCCTCGATCCCTCGCTCCCTTGGTCCCTTTCATCCAGCAGTGCGCGCGCCCGCCCCTCTGCCTCATCGAGCAGCTCGCTCAGCTTGATCGTCCCGCCGGTCCTTGTCTTCAGCGGCTTGCGGTCCTCGCCCAGCACGGACCCGAACGTGACGTGATCGACCTCCTGGTCCGTGATCCAGCCCGCGGCCCGCGCACACGCCAGGAACTGCTGGAAATGCAGCTTCTGGCGATCATCGGTGACGTAGATCACCCGCTGCGCCCCAACGCCCGACGGGAACCGCATCTCGGTCAGCCGGAAGCGGATCGCCGCCAGATCGGTCGTCGCGTAGAGAAACGCGCCGTCCGATTTCTGAATGATCATGCCGAGGGCGTCACCGTCCGCGTTTTTGAACAGAGGCGCGCCCTGCGCATCGTAGAGATACACGACGACGGCGCCGGCATCCTCGCGCACCACCGCACGCGATGCATTGCCGTCCCCCCTCCCAGGGGGGACCACAGGGGGGTTGTCGGGGAATCGCGCGCGCAACTCACCCACCAGCGGCGCAAGGCGCTCGTTGTAAAAGCTCTCGCCGCAGACATCTGCGGTCCGCAGCAGCACGCCGAGCCGGCCGTAGATGCCGTGCACCGCGTCCAGCGACACGTCGCGAATCTGCTCCCACACGTGCCGGGCCTGCGCATCGCCGGACTGCAATTCGCCGACCGCCCGCCGGGCTTCCGCGGCAAACGCCTCGTCGCGCTGAAACCGCTCGTTCGCGGCCTTGTAGTCCGCCTCGATCGCCTCCAGCACGTCTGTGTGCGTCTGCGGCGTCGGCAGCGCATGCTCGCGGTACCAGCGAATGAGCATGCCGAACTGCGTGCCCCAGTCGCCGATGTGGTTCTGCCGGATGACCTCGTGCCCTTCGAACGCGAGCACGCGGGCGAACACGTCGCCGATGATCGTGCTGCGGAGGTGCCCGACGTGCATCTGCTTGGCGATGTTCGGCTGCGAATACTCGACGACGACACGCTGGGGGCGCTCGACCGGCGCCAGGCCGACGCGGTCGGAGTCGGCCGGCGGCGGGATTTCGCCCAGGTACTCCGCGAGAAACGCATCCCGCAAGCGGATGTTGATGAACCCGGGGCCCGCGATTTCCAGTGGCTCCGCGATGTCGGCGAGCTGTGGCGTGACCGCGTCCACGATCCGCTGCGCCACGTCGCGCGGTTTGCTCCTGAGCGTCCGCGCGAGCGCCATCGCCGCATTGCATTGATAATCGCCGAACTTCGGATCGCCCGCCGGCCGCACGCCCGCATCGGTGGTTTCCGGCGACGTGCCGGCGACCTGCGCAATGGCAGCGGCGAACCGCGCGGTGAGTAGATTCTGAAGGCTGTCGTGTTTCATGGGGCTAAGCGTAGCGGGTCAAGGGTGGCGAGTGAAGCCGGCTATGCTGTGTCAGCCAGTCGCCCGGTCAACGGAACAGCCCACGACGCTCGCGGAGCAGGTCGCGCCGCACGCGATCCCGAGCGATGGTCACCGCGACTTCTCGCTGCAACGGGATGAGTCGCGCAGTGGCCAGGCGATACAGCCAGCGCACCCAGAAATAGACCGCCGGTCCGCCCAACATGAGCGCGACCAGGAGCCAGACCAGCTCGGACCCGGGGAAGGCCGAGATATACCGATCTCCCAACCGGATCAGTTGCACCACAAGTAACGGGACGCCACCGATCGTGCTCACCAGCACCGCGAGGCCGTAGACGTGGTACATCAGCAGCGCCGTGCCCCAGCCCGGCTTGCGCAGGCACGAATCGCGAAACCGGCGACAGCACTCGTACCAGACGGCTGTCGCCAAGAGCGTCGGCAACGCCTCGCACACGATGCCATTGAGCTCGAAATGTGTCGCCGTCCCCGCCCATACGAGCGACCAGAACACGACGTGCAACGGCACGCCGACGATCAACGCGGCCAGGCACGCCGCCGGGCTCGTCTCCATCCGGCGAAGCTGGGTCGCGATGATCGGGGCGGGAATCTCGACGTCGCCGATCGGGTTCAGATTGCCGCATTCCGGACAGCGCACCGGATCGCCGGTCAGTCCACGCAGGTTGTAGCCGCACGTCAGGCAGTACAGGTCGCGGTCCAGGCTCGGCGTGTCGGACATGCACTCACACCTGTGAATCTCGCGTGCCCGTTGGAGCGCCTCCCCGTCGAAGCGACTCAGCGGGGCTGCTCCCCGGCCCGGGTCCAATCGTTCTCGTACACGCAGTAGTCGGTCTGCCGCATCCCCAGGCTCTGGTACACCTGCTGCGCCGCCAGGTTGTGCCGGACGACGTACAGCCGCAGCCCGCAGACGTGCCCCGCCGCCCGCGCCGCCCGCTCGACGTGCTCGTGCAGCGCCCGGTATATCTGTCTCCGCCGGGCCGCCGGGTGCACGTAGACGCTCTGAATCCACCAGAACACGCCATCGCGCCAGTCGCTGTATTCCGTCGTGATCAGAAGTTGCCCCACGACACTCCCGTCGCGCTCGGCGAGGTAGTACACTCCCAGCGCCGGGTCGGCCAGCAGGCGACGGACGCCGCTGGCCACGATGGCCGGATCGAGACGCCGGCCCTCGGTCTCCTCCGCGAGCGCGCGGTTAAAGGCCGCGATGGTGTCGGCATCGGCGAGCTGTGCCCGGCGTACAATGATCGTGCTCATATAAGTAGAGTAGCTGCGAACTTCGACATGATCCAGAATTGGCAGAACAAACGTGTGACCGTCATGGGGCTCGGCGGGTTCGGCGGCGGTGTCGGCGTGACCCGCTGGCTGGCGGCCAATGGCGCCCGGATCACGCTCACTGACAAGTCGCCAGCGGAGAAGCTCCGGCCCGCCCTGGCGCAGCTCGCCGGCCTGGACCTCACGCTGCACCTCGGCGCGCACGATGTGCAGGATTTCAAGGCCACCGACCTCGTCGTCGTAAACCCCGCCGTGCCCGAGTCGTCCGAGTTTCTACACGCCGCCCGCGACGCCGGCGTGCCGATCACGACGGAGATCAACCTCTTCGTCGAACGCTGCCCGGCCCGCTGCGTCGGCATCACCGGGAGCGTGGGCAAGAGCACCGTGACCGCGATGATCGGGCATGTGCTCACGGAAGGCACGCAGGCACGCAGGCACGGAGGCACGCAGGGTAGGGTGTGGGTTGGTGGGAACATCGGGAAGTCACTGCTCGACGGGCTGGGGCAGATCAACGCCGATGATCTGGTCGTGCTGGAATTGTCCAGCTTCCAGCTTGAGCGCACGCCGCTGGTGCGCTGGAGCCCGCACGTGGCCGTCATCACGAACATCACGCCGAACCACCTGGATTGGCACGGCAGCTTCGCGGCGTACGTGGCGGCGAAGCTCAACCTTGTGCGCTTCCAAGACCCGCGACGCGACTTCGTCGTCATTCAGAACACGCCGGACCTGTGTAAGACATTTGACGAGCTTCATGGCGACTTGTCCGGGCTGTGGCGCTACGGGCTCGACGGCGACGTGCCGACGGCCGTACAGCAATCTACCCCTGCTGCCGATTGCGATGACCGTCGGCTCCGCTGGGACGGACTGCAGCTTGGCGTGCCGGGGCGGCACAACCGCGAGAACGCCGCGGCGGCGTTGACCGTTGCGCACGCACTTGGTGTGCCGGACGAAGTGGCTGTCGCGGCGCTGGCGACGTTCGAGGCCCTGCCGCACCGGCTGCAAAAGGTGGCCGAGCGCGACCGGGTCACGTACTACGACGATTCGAAGTCCACGACGCCGGAGGCTGCGCTCACCGCGCTGCGTGCGATTGAAGCACCATTGCTCGTGATCCTCGGCGGCTACGACAAGGGCAGCGATCTTACGCCGGTCGCGCGCGAGGCCGCCCGGCGCGCGAAGTTTGCCGCGTGCATCGGCAAGACCGGCCCCGGGCTGGTCGCCGCGATCCGCGCCGCCGGCGGACAGGCCGAGCTCTGCGCCGATCTGACCGCGGCGGTCGCGGCCTGCCGCCAGCGCGCCCAGGCCGGCGACGCCGTGCTGCTGTCGCCCGCCTGCGCATCGTGGGACCAGTTCGTCGACTACCGGGCGCGTGGGACGCAGTTTGCCGAGCTCGCCAGGGGGGCGGGCGGTCTCGCCAGATGAGCGCGCAGTCGGCGACCGCGATGGGCATCACCACGTCAGCGCGGGCCGCGGTCCGTCGAGCGCTGCTCGCGTGGTATCGCCGGACGGCCCGCGACCTGCCCTGGCGCCGCACGCGCGCCCCCTACTGCATCTGGCTCTCCGAAATCCTGCTACAACAGACGCGCGTCGAGACCGTCGAGCCGTATTACGAGCGCTTCATGGCTGCCTTGCCGACGGTCGCCGCGCTGGCCGCCGCGCCGCTCGAGCGTGTCCTGCGACTCTGGGCCGGCCTGGGCTACTACACGCGCGCCCGCAGCCTGCATCGCGCCGCACGGATCATCGTGGCCGAACACGGCGGCGCGTTCCCACGCACCGCCGCCGAGTGGCAGCGATTGCCCGGCATCGGACGCTACACCGCGGGCGCAGTCGCGAGCATCGCGTACGGCGAACCGGTCCCTGCCATCGACGGCAACGTGCGGCGCGTGCTCGCGCGCCTGTGCAACTACACGGCACCACTGAACACGCAAGCCGGCCAGGACGCGATCTGGGAGCGGGCGGAGTGGCTTCTACCCCGACAGGCCCCCGGCGATTTCAACCAAGCACTGATGGAGCTCGGGGCGCGCGTCTGCACACCGCGCCGGCCACGGTGTCCAGACTGCCCGGTGCAGCGCTGGTGCGCGGGCCTGTCCGCCGGTCAGCCGGAGCATCTTCCCGTCCGGCGAAACCGCCGGCGTGTGCCGGAGGTCGAGGCGGTCGCGGGTGTCCTGCGTCGGCGTGGCCAGATCCTGCTGGTGCGACGTCCGCCGGGGTTGTTGGGTGGCATGTGGACGTTGCCGACGGCGGAGCTGCGGGTTGGACAATCGCCGGTACGACGGTTGCGGGCGCTGTTGCATCCTGGGCTCATCGTCGGTGCACAGCGCGCGACCGTCGGGCATCAATTCACACACCGCCGGCTGCGCGTGCACGTCCACGCGTGCGAATGGCCGCGCGGCGTGGTGCATCCGCGCGGCAATCTCGATCGGCGCTGGGTACCCCCCGCCGAACTGGACGCTTACGTGCTGACCACGCTTGATCGCAAGCTGCTGCGGGCCGCGCTGGATTGAGGTCGCGGGCTACCCTTTGTCGCCGGCCGCCGCCTCGTCTTCCCCAGCGTCCTCGGCCGGCGGCGGCACCTCGTCCGGCTTCTCTTCAGGCAGTTTTTCCAGCCGCTCCTTGGCGAGTCGCGCGGCGGGGGCATCGCCGTGTGCATCCACGATGCGCTGGTAGAACTCCCGCGCCTTGCCGTACAGCTCGACCTTCGCAAACCGGTCGGCGATGTCCAGCCAGCGGTCTGCTTCCTGTTCGCTGCTGACTTTCTGGATGGTCTGCTGCACTTCCGCGTCGCCATCCAGACGCTCGAGGGCCGTGCTGGCCGCCCGCGCGGCCTCCGTGTCCGGGTACTCCTCGGTCACCGAACGGTACAGGCGCAGGGCCTCTAGGTAGCGCTTCGCGTTCTCATGCTCGGCGGCCTGGTCGTTCACCATTTCGCCCTTGGCGTTTTCCATCGCGGCGAGCACTTTCGGCTTGACTTTGCCGTCGCCCATCAGCCGCCCGCGCTCCTCATCCGCCTGGGAGCCCAGCTCGGTCCCGGCCATGCGCACACTCAGGTCCGCCAGAATCTTGCAGGCCTCGTCGAACTTATCCGCCCGGGCCGCGGCCCTCGCTTCCTCGAGCCATTGCCGCGCGGCCTCCTCGATCTTCTTCATCAGCTCGCCGGCGTCCTTCGCGGCGTTGCCCTCGGCCAGCTTGTTCACCCCCTGCGCCAGCGTATAGGCGCGGCCATACTGCTTCTCCTTCAGCGCCGCGCGCGCCCGCTCCAGCCGTTTCTTCAGGCTGGTGTTGTCGGCGCCGGCGGGGGGCGTCTTGCGCATCTGCGCTCGAATGTGCCCCTCCAGGTCGTCGTCCGGGTGGAAGCGGGTGGCCAGCCGCCCGGCCGTGTCGAGCAGGTACACCTTGGGGAACGAGGACACCTCGTACCGGTCCTCCGTATCCACGCCGTACCCGACCACGAACTTGATCTCCTTGCCCTTCACGACGTCCTCGGCCGCCTCCTTCTTCTGCGGCGTCATGCCAACCACCACCACGCCCAGCGGCTGGAACTTCTTGTGGATTTCGTTGACCTTGGCGATCGAGTCCGCGGATGAATCGTCCGTGCGGAAAAAGAACAGCACGACAATCCGGTCGCGGAAGCGGTCCAGCCGGGGCGTGCCCTCGATGTTGGTCCACCCGTCCGCGCTCAGCTCCGGCGCGCGCTCGCCGAGCGCAACGGTGACCGGACCCTCGGGGGCCTTCTCTTCTTCCTTGTCCTGCTCGCGGCGCTGCTCACCGCGCCGCCCCTGTGCCAGCGCCGCGCTGCTCACCAGCAACACCAGCATTAATCCGAATGCACGCCATGGACGTCGCATCGCCGCACTCCTTGGTCCCAGCCCAAGCGGTACCATGACCCTCCCGTAACAGTCTAGCGGCCCCCGCCCGCGCTGCCAACCGCGCCCGCCGGCGCGTTGCCCGGGCCGCCCCTCGCTCCTATGATCGAAAACCAACGGTGTCGCTTACCGGAGTCGCACGATGAAAATCAGCATCACCTACTGCTCGCAGTGAAACTACCTGCCCCGCGCCGCCGGTCTGGCGGCCGCCATCCAGCAAGCCCTTGGCATCGAGCCGCAGTTGATCGCGGGATCCGGCGGAATCTTTGACGTGAAGGTCGATGGCCGCCTCGTTTTCAGCAAGCATGAAACTGGACGTTTCCCGGACGACGCCGAAGTGCTCGCGGCCCTCGGCACCTGAGTCTATTCGTCCGCATTGCTGCCGTGCGCGAACGCCAGTCCGCTCGAGCCAACCTTGTACGCGGTACTCAAGGCCAACAGGATGAAAACGACATCCATGAAGCCGAAGAGCGCCCAGAACATCTCCCCCACGGCCTCCGCCGGGCCGTCGTCGGCGGCAATATCCTCACCGGCGGCGAGTTCGACGTCCGCGCGGTCCGGTGTCGGCTGCTCGGCTGCCGGTCCCTGGTCCCCGGCGGCCACCTGCGCGGCGGCTTCATCGTCGGCCCGGTAGCGCTCGATCGCGCGCTCCAGCTCGGCTTTCTTCATGGCCTCCACCCGCCGCTCGGCTGTCCGCCCGGCGCGCTCCCACTGCGCATCGGTGGCCTGCTCGGGGTCAACGCCCTGCTCCGTCAGCACCTCCGCTGCAACGTGGCGCATCACATACGCCTTCTTCAGTTCAGTGTTGCTGGTGTCCCCCGTGAGAATGGCAGCCAACACGACCACCGCGAGCAGTATCTTGGCGACGATGATCGCGAGCAGCGCCACCGTCGCCGCGACCACGCCCGGCAGCACACCACTCATGCGCGAGCCCAGCGCCATGCCAAACCCGGTGATCAGCCCGATGCCCCACGCAACGTAGCCCACTTCGTAGCCCGTCTTGTACGCGATGAAGCACCACAGCGCCGCCCCGATCGCGGCCCCCACCAGGCTCAGCACGCAGCCAAGCACGAACGTCCCCGCCCATTGGGCTGCCTTGCTTGCCACCGCGGCGGCGCCCGGGCCCAGCGCGGCCGCTTTCATGATGCGCCCCGTCTGGGCGTTGTACCCGCACGATGTACACAGCACGGCCCCGCCGACCAGCGTCGCGCCGCAATGTGGACACGGGCGCGGCATGCCGCCCCCCGCCGGCAGCCCCGCCGCCGGCCCGGTCGCGGCGGCCGCGTGCTCCTTCGCGGCCAGATCGTCCAGCCAGCCCGCGCTCTCATCCGTGGCGGGTGACGCCGTGGGCGCGCGGGCCGGCGCCGCCGCGGCGTGCGGCACGGTGAACTTCTGATGGCACTTCGGGCATTGGCCTGTGCGTCCCGCGGCCTGCGCCGCGACTTTCAGTTTCGCGCCGCACGCGCACCGCACGACGATTCGATCGACGCCCACATCCGCCATGACGCTCCTCCCGCATCACTGGCCGCTGATTCGTGTTTCACGCGCTACAACCCCTGGCAGCGGAACAAGAACGGATCCGCACCGCCATCATACCAGGCGGCATTCGCAGAAAAAAGTCGTTTTGTGTTTCACCGGGTGAAACATCCGGCACAGCGCCCGCGTCACATCACCAGCACGCCGGTGCCGTTGATCCGATCGGCCTTCAGGTCCTGCAACGCGCGGTTTGCGTCGTGGAGGTCATACCGCGTCACGTGCGGGCGAATGGGGATCTCGGCCGCTTCGGCCAGCAGCGCGCGGCCGTCCGCCCGCGTGTTCGCGGTGACCGAATGTACATTCCGCTCATAAAAGAGGTGCTTTTCGTAATCCAATTCGGGGATCGCCGACATGTGAATGCCAGCCAGCGCCAGCGTACCGCCCTTCTCCAGGTGCTCGAGCGCGGGCAGCACCAGCGCGCCGGCCGGGGCGAAGATGATCGCACTATCAACCCGCACGGGCATCTGGGTCGCATCGAGCCCGGCCCATTTCGCCCCGAGCGCTCGCGCCAGCTCCACGTGCCCCGCCGCCCGACTCACTACGTACACATCGCAGCCCCGCCGCCGCGCGATCTGCAGCACGACGTGTGCCGAGGAGCCAAACCCGTAGAGCGCCAGTGTCCCACCGGGCGGCACCTGGCTGCGCTCCAGTGCGCGGTACCCGATGATCCCGGCACACAGCAGCGGCGCCGCGTCAACGTCCGCAAACGCCGCCGGAATTTCGTACGCGAAGTCCTCCGGCACTACGGCGTACTCCGCGTATCCGCCGTCCGCGTGATAGCCCGTAAACGCCGACTGCTGACACAGGTTTTCGCGCCCCGCGCGGCAGAAGCGGCAACATCCGCACGTGCCGCGCAGCCACGCCACGCCGATCCGCTGGCCCACCCGCCACCGCGCGCAGCCGGGACCGAGCGCGTCCACCACGCCCACCACCTGGTGCCCGGGCACGATCGGCAGCGTGTGCCGCGGCAGATCGCCCTCGATCACGTGCAGGTCCGTCCGGCAAATCGCACAACAACGCACGCGCAGCCGGACTTCGCCGGCTCCCGGCGCCGGCACCGGTCGCTCGTCCGCCCGCAGCGGCGATGTCTCAATCGGACTGATTTCGTTTAGCACCATCGCCAGCATGACGTGCTCCGCGCAAACGGATTGCCGTGCCCCGCGCGCATAGAATACCATGCGCCGTGGCCGATCACACGGAGAACGGAGTCATGCCCAGGCACTCGCACGACCTACGCGGCGTTGGCCCGCAGATGCTCAGCGTGCTGGTCGTGGCCGGCACGTGGAGCGCATGCATCCGGTCGCCGGCGACGCCCACGGGCGCGCCCACCAGCGACCGCGAACAAACGGGAGCCGCCACCATGAAACTCATCATCGCCAGTACCGCCTTCGACGCCGGACAACGCATTCCCAAGCAATACACCGGCGAAGGACCGGATGTGTCGCCCGCGCTCACCTGGACCGGCGTGCCCCAGAACACCGCCGAACTCGCGCTGATCATGGATGACCCCGATGCGCCGACGCCGGAGCCATGGATCCACTGGGTGCTCGCCAAGATTCCGCCCACCGTGACCAGTCTGCGCGCGGGCATTCCGCGCGACGAGCAGCTCGACGACCCGGCGGGCGCGATTCAGGGTAAGAACTCGTGGAACACGGTCGGGTATCGCGGGCCGCTGCCGCCGCCCGGCCACGGCACGCACCACTACCATTTCAAGCTCTACGCGCTCGACCAGGCGTTGTCGCTTTCGCCCGGCCTGACGAAGAAGCAACTGCTCGACGCCATGCGCGGCCACATCGTGGCCGAGGGCGAGCTGATCGGCACGTACTCGCGCTAGTCGTCAACCGCCGGTCGAGGCCCTAAAGTACCCCGCATGATTTCCGTTGCCCTCACGATCGCCGGCTCCGACCCTTCCGGTGGCGCCGGCCTGCAGGCCGATCTCAAGACGTTTCATCAGCACGGCGTGTACGGCGAAAGCGTCGTCACGCTGCTGACCGTGCAGAACACGCGCGGCGTCAGCGAAGTGCAGACGCTCGAACCGCGCTTCGTGCTGGCGCAGCTCGACGCTGTCCTCAGCGACATTCCGCCCGTGGCCGCCAAGACCGGCGCGCTCGGCAGCGCCGCGCTGATCGAAGCCATCGGCGCCCGCGCCGCGGACTTCGGCTTTCCGCTCGTCGTTGATCCCGTGATGATCAGCAAGCACGGCGCGCCGCTGATGGAGCCCGAGGCCGCCGCCGTCCTCCGCCGCAAGCTGCTCCCGCACGCGCTGCTCGTGACGCCGAACATGCCCGAGGCCGCCGCCCTGGCGGAGATGGAAGTCGCCGACCTGCCGGCAATGGAGCGGGCCGCAGCGGCGATCGCCCTCTGCGGTGTCCCGAACGTGCTGGTCAAGGGCGGGCGACTGGAAGGGGTGACAGTGGACGTCTTATACGCAGAGGGTGACATCCACCGCTTCGCGGCGCCGCGCATCGACACATCGCACACGCACGGCACGGGCTGCGTATTCTCGGCGGCGATCACCGCCCGGCTGGCGCGCGGGGAGGACCTGCCGAGCGCGGTGCAGGCGGCGAAGGCGTTCGTGACGCACGCGATCCGCACCAGCCCAAAGCTCGGCGGCGGCCGCGGGCCGACGAATATGCTTGCGGAGGGAGCGGACGGAAGCCAGAAGGCCTGAGCCATGAGCCTTGAGCCATAGGCCATACGCCAAAGTTGCATGCAGGGCACCATGTGCCGGATTCGCAGCGCGGCACCGGACCACACCCATCTCCCTTCTAATCTCCACTTTTTACGCTCCACTCTCTCGACGCCCGGCCGGGCTTTAGCCGGCCAGTGTTTGCCACCGACTTCAGTCGGTGGGGTCAGTGGCACCCGCGACTCTCTCCCTTTATTCTTCAGGCGCATCAGCCGGGCTTCAGCGGGCTTTGCGCATGGAATGGCCCGCATGCCAACCCCCAAAAGCAAGCGCTGCCTCGGCTGCGGCTACATCCTCGATGGCCTACCTGAGCCGCGCTGCCCGGAGTGCGGGCGGTCCTTCGACCTCTCGGACGTTGCGACGTACTCGACTGTCGCGCCGCGTGCTGGACCGGGCTGGGCATGCTTTGTCGGGGCGCTGGTCGGCGTCACCCTCAACTGGACGCCGTTTCTTGGCACGATCGACCGCCGGGCGTTTCCTTTGCTAGGCCTGGCCGGGCTGGCGGTGCAGATTGCCGTTATTCTCACCTCCGTCGCCTTATTGCGAATCTGGACGCCAGCGCACGGGTCGCGTGCACCAGTAATCGCCGCGGCAGTCATGGCGACGCTAAGCCTCGTTGGCTGCTGCGGGATCACGACAGTGGCCATGCTCACATACCGATGGATTGACTGACGTCCAACGCAAGTAGCGCACAATCACGTCGCTGGCGTTCCGCGCGATTCGCGATCGCGGCCCCCAGCACCCGGCTTCAGCCAAGACCGGCTGCCATCCCCCCGGTTCGCCGGTTCCAGTCATCGGGGCCGACGCCACTCCAACTCCAGAGTTGCAGTCTGGCCCGCGACCAGATCCGCGTGTGACGCCGGGTACACGGTCTTGATTCTGGCCAGCGTGTACTGTCCGTTCTTGGACTTGACCCAAAACGCCAATCCCTCTTTGTCCTTGGTGAGCGGCAAGATTCCGCCCACGGATTCGCGATCTTCCGCGGGAGGCTTGAGCGTCATCAGCTCACTCCAGGACTTGTGACCGACCGGAAAGAGATAACCCGGACGATCATCATGACCGATGAGCGCACCTCGGGAGCAGTCGTTGCCGTCAAAATAATACACAAGGTCGACTGGGCCGGGATCTGCCAGCGGCGGCTTCAACTCGCCGGCTGCGAACGAGTAGAAGCCGAAGCATTTCTCCTCACGGGCCTGGCAGCGCAGCATCACGCGCTGGACGTCGGGCACCTCCGAACAGCCGACCCCCAGAAATACAGTGATGCCCGCAAGCGCCACGTACACATGCTTCATGGTCGTGCCCCTGGTGTTCGCCAGCCATCGTCGGCTTAGGATGTGCCAGGCATCGCCGCCCGACCAAACCCTCATACGAGACCCCGGCTGTGTGGTTCAACATGGCTCAGATGATTTTGCCTGGTCCCGCCACCGAGCCGCGACAACGCGGCCGTGCCACACTACTCGCGCTGCGCGGGCCCGGCACTGCCGCTTCGGGCTCTGACCGCCGTCGCGCTGACCGGCGGCCTGCCGCTATGGCGCCGAGGTCGGCTGCGTGTCGGCGGGCGGCGTGGCCCGCAGTTGTTGCACCTTGAGCAGCCCCCGCCGATTCGGATCGGACGCCGGATCGATCGCCAGTGCCTTCCGGAAAGTCTCCTCGGCCTCGTCGAGCCGCGCCTGCTTCACATACAAGACACCGAGGTCGTACAGCAGCTCGGGGCTTTGCGGTCGCAGCGCTACCGCGCGCTCCAAGCTCACACTCGCCGCCGACAGATCACCCAGTTGCGCCTGGATCACGCCCAGCCGGTGATGGACCTCCGGCTCCGATGGCAACGCCTGCGCCACCCGCAGGAACTCTTCCCGCGCCTCCGCCCAGCGCTGCATCTGCCCGAGCAGATCGGCGTACGCCATCCGCAGCCGCGCGTCGTCCGGCGCGAGCCACAGCGCCTTCTTAAACAACTCCAGCGCTTCCGCTGTCTGCCCAAGGCCCTGCTTCGCGTCGGCGAGCAGGCCCAGTAGCACGGGCTCCGCGGGGTGGCGCTGCAGTGCGCGGCTCAGCCGGCGTTCAGCTTCCGCCGGTTGCCGCTGCTGGAGCAGGAGCTTGCCGATGCGGCCGGGCAACGTGGCATCGTCGGGCAGCAGCGCCTCCGCAGCTTCGAACTCCACGCGGGCTTCGTCCAGCCGTTCCAGGCTCATCAGGAAATCGCCGAGCGTGACGTGCGCGGCCCCGTCGTGCGGCTTGGCTTTCAGGCCCAGCCGCCACATCTCGATGGCCTGCTCGTTCTGTCCCTGTTGCTGCAGCGCGCCGCCCGCGTTGAAGAACGCGCTCGACGGATCCTGCAGGTCGAAACCGATCCGCTGGTGAATCGGACCCGACGCGAAGCCGAGCACGAGCAGGACCGCGACTGCCAACGTCAGGTACGGCCGCCGCCGCCAGTCCGCCGCCTGCACCAGCGCCCACGCCGCCGCGACCACGATGACCGGCACGGCGGGAATCCGGAAGCGCGGCGAATACCAGAAGGCCGCCGTCACGATGAACGGCACGATGAACAGCAGCCACTCCGGGCCGTAGTGCATCGGTCGGCGCAACATGAGCAGCAGGCCGACCAGCGCCGCGCCCATGATCCAGGGCACGTGCACCGGCGCCAATCGCAGCCAGGGCGACAGCCCGTAGGTGATCTCGGAGTTCGGCTGGTAGATGTCGCCGTAGTTGCGACCGGCAAGGAAGTAGTACGCCTTGCGCGCCGCCAAGCCCACCGCATGCCACGGATCCGAGCGCCAGTACTCCAGTGTCTGCTCACGGAAGTAGCGGTCCACCGCAGCCCAGGTCGGGTCACGGCCGGTCGCCTCGCGGTACACGCGGGCGGCATCGGCGTGCATCTCGTCGCGGCGCGTGCTGATGCCCGGCAGCGGTGCGTACGTCCCATCGGCACCGGGGTGATTGCCCAGCCGCAGCGTGATCCCGCCCACCGCCTGCACCCAGAAGAGGTCGCGGCTGACCCACCAGTTGTGCAGTGTCGCAGGGGCGATGACAGCCACGCACGTTACTACGGCCAGCGCCGCGCGCCGCAGCCCGGCCAGGCGCTGCGGACTCTGCCAGATCAACCAGACGCCCGCGAGCGGCACCAGCAACGTGGCTGGCGCGTACGCGAGACACAGCAGTCCCAGGGCCGCGCCCGCGGCGACATGGCGTTGCCAGGTGGGCTTCGTCTGTACCGCCAGCAGCAACGCCCACGCGATCGTGACCAGTGCGAGTTGCAGCGAGCTCGCAAGCAGCCGCAGCGACAGCGACGCCGGGTCTTGCAGCAAAAGGAAAAACGCGGCCGCGAGCAAGCCCGCGCCGCTGCTGAACCGGCGACGGCCAATGCACGCCAGCAGGCAGGCGGTGCCGATGTCGGCGAGGATTTGCAGAATATACGCGGCGACCAGTGTGCCGCCGACCGCGCGCAACACTCCCAGCAGGTATGGATAAAGTGGCGCGGAGAAGAAGGGTTGCGTCTGCAGCCAGTGTCCGTTGGCTACGCGGGCCGCCCAGTCCCAGTAGACCGCTGCGTCGTTGAGCGGCGCGCCGGCCATCGGGTTATGCAGCATGTAGTCGGTGAGCATGATCCCCCGCGCGACGAGTGCCAGCACGCAAACGACAGTCAGGATCAGCCCGAAACGCCGGGCGGCCCAGGATGTCGGTGGCGCGGCACTGTCCGCCGGGCTGGGCGAGAGGCGCTGGCTGTCGTGCGCACGCATCGGCGGTTCTCGCTGACTGGCAAGCGCCGCGGGGCACGCAGACCCGTGGCGGCGCGCGGTCGCAGTCTAGCGGTCCGCCGGCGGAGCAGCAATCAACGTCGCGCCATGCGCGTCGGCGGGCGCGGCACCCGCGACGTCGGCGATCAGGCCTTTGCGCACATAGACCGGCCAGGCCAGCGCGCGCAGCGCCGGCAGTTGCAGGGCAGAGACGGCCGCCCCAACCATGCAGACGATGCCGCTAAGCAGCAGCGCAGGGGTGGTGCCGACCCAGTTCGCCAGCGCGCCGGCCAGCAGACTGCTCAGCGGCGCCATGCCCATGAAGGCCATCGTGTAGAAGCTCATCACGCGCCCGCGCATGTGGTCCTCGACGATCGTCTGCAACACCGTGTTGCTGGCCGCCAGTTGCAGCATCGCCGCAAACCCGATCACCACCATCAGCCCGAGCGCCAACCATTCCAGCCGCGCCCACGACAGCACCGCCAGCCCCGCCCCGAGCAGCAGCGTGGCGCGCGTGATCGTGTCACCGAGCCCGACCACGCTCTGCCGCCCGGCGAGATAGAACGCGCCGGCAACGGCCCCACCGCCGGCCGCGGCCATCAAGAACCCCAGCGTGTGGGGCCCGCCGTGCAGGACATCGGTCGCGAAGATCGGCATCAGCACGACGTAGGTCATGCCGACCAGGCTGACCAAGGCCAGCAGCAGCAGCACGCCGCGGATCGGCGCGAAACCGAACGCATAACGGAATCCCTGCGTCAGGTCGCGCAACACATGCGTCTGCGGCGGACGCGCGCGGCGGGCGGGCAACTGCATCGCCAGCAGCGCCGCCACGACGGCCACGTAGCTCAGCCCGTTCGCGAGGAAGCACACGCCCTCGCCGACCAGGCCGATGAGAATGCCGGCCAGCGACGGCCCGATCAGCCGGGCGGAATTCACCAGCAACGAGTTCAGGGCTATCGCATTCGGCACGTCTTCCACTTTTGGCACCATCTGCACGACGAAGGTCTGCCGCGCCGGGACATCGAAGCCGTTGATCGCCCCCAGGGCAATGCCCAGCGCGAAGACGTGCCAGACGGCTACCGTGTCGGTGAGCGTCAGGACCGCCAGGGCCAGCGCCTGGACCATCGCGAGCACCTGCGTCACGACCAGCACTTTTCGCAGGTTCCAGCGGTCGGACAACACGCCCGCCAGCGGCGCGAGCAGGAACGTCGGGACCTGGCTCGCGAATCCGACCGCCCCAAGCATCATCGCCGAACCGGTCAGGCGGTAGACCAGCCAGCTCAGCGCAATCCGCTGCATCCATGTGCCGATCAGCGAGATCCCCTGGCCGCCAAAGAACAGGCGGTAGTTGCGCGAGCGCAGCGCGCGCCAGAGCTGCGCCAGGTGCATTCGCCGCGAGCAATTCGGAATCGACGCCATCGACAGCTCTGCGAGCATACCCCGCCGGTCGCCGGCGGTACGGACGGCAAGACCACGATTTTAGTGCACCGGCGCGCAAAAGCCTGCCGGCCCCCGGGTGGGTCACAACGCCGGCCCCGGGGGCCGTCCGCCTGCAAGAAGGCAGACACGGGCAACCACGGTACGTTGGGATAAATGCGGGGGGGCGCGGACGCCAGCCGGCGACAATCAGGCGTTCATGTCGTGCCAGCGCTTAGCCATCTGGCCGAAGACCGCCAGCGCAATCGCCGCCACGACGCCAATCGCCGCAAACGGGATCCAGACATAAAACTGGGGCGAATAGGCGTTCCAGAGCAGCTCCGTCGCGGCGTGCGCGTCGAGGCCCGTGAGCACCTGCAACTTTGTGAAGGCCTCCGGCCGCGGAACGCCGACGCACTCGACCAGGCTCTCGATCTTCCCGTTCCACGGTGCCTGGAGCGCCTGCGGGAATCGGTCCGCGATGTAGCGCAGCGCCAGCGTCGCCTTTTCACCATAGCGGCCGTACACCTCGCCCGCGATCCACGAGCCGGCGAACACGCCGACGCCAACGGGGATGTTAACGTAACCGAGGTAGAGGCCCTTCTTGCCGGGCGGGGCGATGAGCCCGAGGTACTCGTTCTTTTTCGGGCCCGTCGTCATCTCGCCGAGCGAGAAGAACACGATGCCCAGGACGAGCATCCAGGGGCTCATGGTCAGGCCGGCCACCAGCACGCCCGCCGTGGCCAGGATCATGCCGCCACACATGGCCGTCAGCGTGCGCATGCGGCGCGTCAGCCAGGCCATCCCGACGACGCCGGCGATGATGAAGAGCGAGTTCAGGCTGAGCAGGACCTGCTGGGGGATTTGCGGGCCGCGCGGTGTCTCATCGGTGACGGCGGCGTAGAGCGGACCGGGGAGCCATTTCAGACCGTGGGCGAGCGGCGAGCTGTCGATCCAGTCGGAGATGAAGTTCGGTTGCAAGTCCCAGAGCTGGTACATCATCAGCCAGAAGCATGACATGATGATGAGCCAGGTAATCAGCCGCGGCTCCAGGATATTGACTACCGTGCGCCAGAGCACCGCGAGCGGCGAGCCGTGCTTCTCGGCCCCGCTCGGCACATCCTTGAACGTGAACAGCAGGATGAAATTGCACGACATGAAAACGGCGGAGAGCAGGAACAGATTGCGCCAGGCTTCCTTCGAGTGCTCGCCGGCCAGCGCAAAGACGACCGCTGGAATCCAGTGCCCGACGAACGCGCCGACGTTGACGACCCAGTAAAAGATCCCCCAGCCCACCGACGACCTGTCCTTGGTCAGGTTCTGGGCGAGTGAGCCCTGGATGCTCGGCTTGAAAAACGCGGTGCCGGTCGCCAGCACCATGATCGAAATGAACAGCGACCAGAAGTTGGAGCGGTCGAGCGCGGAGATTAGCTCCAGACCGTTGCCGTCCAGCTTCGCGGGCAGCCACACAATGTCGCGGAGCAGCGCCACGAGCACGTAGCCGACCGTCATCATCGAGATCGAGAAGGTCATCGTGGCCTTGTAGCCGTACCGGTCCGCGAACCCGCCGGTCGCCATCGGCAGAATGGACTGGAACACGGCCCACCACGCGTAGATGACGCCCTTGTTCTGGGCCGTCAGGTGCAGCCCGCCCGGGTCGTCGGCCTGCATGATGTAGATCGGCGCCATGACACGCAGCGTGTAGAACGCCAGGCGCTCAAACATCTCGATAGAATTAAGCATCCAGAACGCACGGCCAAAGCCGTGTGCCGGCGGCGCGGCGGTCTGGCCGGGGGCAGGCGGGTTGGTCGTCATGCGGGCTCCTTGCCGATTTCCAGGCGCCGCCCCGGCCGCGGCCCGGACTGGACGCGGCGGCATGGTAGCGTGCGAGCCGGGCTGTGGCGATCTGAGGGGTGGAAGTTGCGCCGCGGGTAGGACCGTCAGCCACCGGCACCCGTGAAGCGCACTGGTGTGCCCGCGCGCACCCGCCGGCCGAGCCGCTGCGCGTCCCAGTTCGTCAACCGGATGCAGCCGTGCGAGCTCGTCTTGCCGATCAGCTCGGGGTTCGGCGTGCCGTGGATGCCGTAGCCGGGTAACCCGAGGTCAATCCAACACCGGCCAACCGGGTTGCGCGGCCCGGGTGGAATCTAGAGTGGCTTACGCACGCCGTGATCTTGTAGGCGAATGTCGCAGGTACACTCTGCACGCCCAGGTCGGCGGGCCTGAATCACCGTGCGCAAAGGTGCAACACGGGATCCGAGCCCGAAGCGCAAGCGAGGGCCCCAGCGCGGCTGGGGCCACGGACGGAAGGCCCTCGCTTGCGCTTCGGGCTCTGTATCTGTCGCCGACTCGCGCACGGTCATTTAGAAGCTATCCCATGACCCCCTCCCTGGCAGGGCGGGGTGAGGGGAGGGTCGAAATCCCCGGCGCTTTACGGCGTGAGCTTGAACTGAGCGCGCAGCCACGTCGTGACTTCGTCCAGCGCCGCTTTGTCCAGCGTTTGTTCGATCGTGGCGTACTCGGCCACCTGCCCGGTGGTGGCCTCCTGGAACAGGTGGTTCAGCTTCGGCAGTTCCTTGACCGTCGCCGCCCCGTTGCCCGCTTTCTTCAAGGCCGCCTCCAGCTCCGGCAGGTTCGCAGCCGGGGGGACCTGCAGATCGAGCGACCCGATCAGTGCCAGCACGGGGCACGACACCTTTTCCAGCACCGGCCGCGGGTCGTGCTTCAGGAACCACACCATCCACGGCGCCTGCACCTGCGCGACAGCCGCATCGATCTGCGCTTTGAGCGTCTCGGCCGCGGGAGCGGACATGCCGTTCATTTCGAGTTGGATGCGCACCAGCGTCTCAGTCGCGGCCCGCACGTCGGCCTGGTCCGCGTCGCCGACGACCAGCTCCAGCAAATGACGCTGCGCCGCCGATTGGCGCTCCACGTCCGCGTCCTTCACGCCGGCCGCGCGCAGGATCGCCTCGAGCTGCAGGTTGAGCAGTTTCGCCCCCGGCAGCCCCGGCCCCGCCAGCAGCACGATGCAGGCCACGTCCTTCACGCGCGACGCCACGAGTGGCGCGATCAGCCCGCCCTCGCTGTGGCCGACCAGACCGATCCGCGCGCGGTCAATCTCCGGTTGCTTCTGCAGGAATTTCAGCCCGGCGATGACATCATTCGCAAAGTCCTTTGAGGTCGAGTCGGAGACGGAGCCCGACGAACCACCCACGCCGCGATCATCGACGCGCAACACGGCGATGCCATGCCGCGTCAGATGATCGGCCCAGACCAGGAAGGGCTTGTGTCCGAAGATCGTCTCGTCGCGGTCCTGTGTACCCGAGCCACTGATGAGAATGACGGCTGGGTGCGGCCCCGCCCCCTCCGGAATCGTCAGCGCGCCAGCGAGCTTCGTGTTGTCCATCGGGTTTTCGTAGGTCACCTCGCGAACGGCGTATGGGAACGGGGGCTTGGGCGTCTGCGGCCGCGCTGGACCAACGGCCTGCGCCCCGGCTTCGGTGGTGCGCTCCAGGTGCACCGGCATGGTGAGGCCCGACTGCTTCATGTCGCCCGTCGCCGTCTTGCCATCCGCCGACCGCTTCAACTCGAACACCGCGGCCCGGGCTGGCGGTGCGCCGGGTGGCGGCGGCAACGTGAATCGCAACGCGTCCGCCGTGATCTCGATCGCGGTCAGCGCCAGTCCGCGCGCGCCCTGTACGGGGATGTCGATCGTGCCGTGCCCCCCGGTGCCGCCGGCCTCGGGCACGAGCTTGACCGCGATGTCCAGGACCTGCCCCGGAGCTTCGATCGCGCCCTTCCACCATTCGGCTTCGGATGGCTGTCCGTCGGCGCGATGAGTGCTCCACAGCGCGACGGCTAACGCCCCGACGACCAGCAGCCCCGTGCGACCCGTCGTCAGCGTCCGCATGGTCCAGACCTCCAGCGCCCCCGGCGGCGTACATCGTAGCAGCACTCCCGGCCGCTCACCGCCCCCGCCCGACGAGAATCGACACCGGCGTGACGGCGGCGAATTTCCGGGACAGAATCCGGAACCGATTCGCCGCTGGCCCGGTCCAATGTGTGGATCGAGGTGCTTGTGACAACGCCCGGCACAGACGAGCAGCTTTTGGCGGACTTTCTTGGCGGCCGCCGCGCGGCCCTGGGCGAACTGGCCCGGCGCTATGAACGCCCGCTCTTGGGATTGGCGCTGGGACTGCTCGGCGGGCGGCGGGACCTGGCCTGCGACGCGGTCCAGGAAACCTGGCTGCGGGTGATCCGCTTCGGCCAACAGTTCTCCGGCCAAAGCCGCTTCAAGACGTGGCTCTACCGCATCGGCATCAACCAGTGCCGCAACTTGCAGTCGGCGACCGGACGCTCGGCCGCCGGCGACGGAGAGCCCGCGCTCGCCGGTAAGCCGGCACCCGACCCCGCGCCGGAGACGGTCGCCGCCCGCACGGATCAAAACGACGCGGTGCGGCACGCGGTTGCCCAGTTGGCGCCCGACCGGCGCGCGATCGTGCTGCTCTGTTATCACGGCGGCCTGACGCATGTGGAAGCCGCTGAAATCCTGGAATTGCCGCTGGGCACGCTCAAATCGCGCCTGCACGCCGCGCTCGAAGAGCTGCGCGGGATGCTGGGCGCAACGTGCCGCACGAGCGAAACGGAGGCTGGGCCATGAACGACGCTGCGGCCCTCAATCTTGAACAAGTTCTCGGCGAGTTGACGACGTGGAGCGGACCGGCGCCGGCACTCTGGCGCCGGGCGTTGGCCGCGGCCGGCGTGCCACGCGTCCGCCGGTGGCCGGCCTTCCTGCAGAGCCCGCTGACGAAGCGATTGGCGATCGGCGGGGTGGCCGCGGCGGTCTTGCTGACGATCGGCGTCGTGTCGCACGAGATGCTGGGCGCGCGGCGGAACCACTCCTGGGGTTATTTTGCGGCGCCGGCGGATGTCCCTAGGGCCGAACACTGGTTCGCCGGAGCCGAGGGGAGAGATGGATCGTTTGGCGTCAAATACGTCCAAGAGAATGTCGAGGGCGTCGGCGTGCAGGAAATGGCCGGACGCGCGATTCGCCGGGTCCAGGAGCGCGTGGGCGAAGTCCCCGGCAGCCCAGTCCGCGGCGGCGCCCGTGGGCGGTACTCACTGGGCGATGCCGTCGTCGAGCGGTACGCGGGCTACCCGGTCCAAGGCGTGTCGGAAACCGAGCCGACCGGTGAGCGACAGGTGGTCCGCAAGGCCACGATCGAGCTCGTCGCCACGGACGTTCGCACGGCGTTCTTCAAGGCTTCACACCTGGTCAGCGCCGCGCAGGGCGAATACGTCCAGGATTCCAGCCTCACCGGCACGGGCACGCAACTGCAGGGCACACTCACCTTGCGGGTCGCCGTCGCCCGGCTTTCGGACGTGCTCAACGAGTTGCGGACGCTGGGCGAGGTCCGCGTGGAGACCAACGGCGGCGAAGACGTGACGGCCCAGGTCGTCGACGTCGAGGCTCGCCTGCGCAACGAGCGGCGCGTCGAGCAGGAGCTGCTGGAGCTGCTCGACAAGCGCTCCGACGCCCCCTTGAAGGAGATCCTCGACCTGCGCACCTCGCTGGGCAACGTGCGCCAGAGTATCGAGCAACTGATCGCCCAGCGCGAGCAGCTCAGCCGGCTCGTCGCCCTCGCCACCGTCCTGGTGGTGATTCACCCAGCCGACGCCAAGCCGCTGCCGCCCGCGGGCCTGGCGGCGTATTTCCGCGACACGCTCCAGCGGGCCTGGCGCGGCGGCCTGACGTTCCTGGTGGACACGGTCGCGGGCCTGGTGGCCGTGGTGATCGGCGGGCTCATCTGGTGGGTTCTGCTGCTGGTGGTGGTGCTGAGCGTGCGCATCTATGTGCGCCGCCGGCGGGCCACCGCGGCCTGATCACGTCATGCGGTTGGAGCCTGTCGCCTGTCCGAACCCGGCACGAGCCGACTCACGACGATATTCACCAGCAGTGCCGCGACAAACGCGAGCGGCAGGTTGTAGACTTCGACGCCGGTCGCCGCGGGATTGTAGGTGAGCTGCCACACCAGCGCGACGACGAAGCCGGTGAGCATACCGGCCAGGCACCCGGCGTAGGACGCCCGCCGCCAGAGCAGAATCAGGATGGTCTGCGGGCCGAACGCGGCCCCGAGCAGCGCCCAGCCATACGTCAGCACATACTTGTAGATCTGCACCTGCTGGTCGTACACCAGCCACACGGCCAATAGCCCCAGGACCGCGACAACAATCCGATTCAGCCAGGGGTGCGCACCGGCCTGGTTCCTCGTGAACAGCCGTGCGTAAACGTCGTTGGCGGCCGAGCTGGCGGCGACGACGAGCTGGCTGTCCGCCGTGGAGCAGATCGCCGCCAGCACCGCCGCCAGCACCATGCCGGAGAGCACGCCGGGCAGCAGGTTGAGCGCCGCCACGACGAGGCTCAGTTCGCCGTCAAAGAGTTGCGCGGTCCACGCGTCGTGTTCCTCGGACATGGCGCGTGCGAACAGGCCGACCGTCACCGCGCCCCAGTAGACCAGCAAGCCCCACATGAATGAGACGATGCCGGCGACGCGCGCTTCGCGCCGGTTGCGCAGCGCCATGAACCGCACCAGCACGTGCGGCTGGCCGGGATAGCCGAAGTTGATGCCCAGCGCGCCGGCGCCGAGCAGGAATCCGATGAACGCGGGCCCGGCCAGGTCCGGCAGAAACCGCAGCAAGTCGCCGGCCTGCCCCTCGGGCGGCGTCACCGGCGCGAGCAGGTTCGTCACGAAGCCGTAGCCGCCGTGCGCCATCAGCAGGTACACGGGAAACAGCACGAGCGTGCCGACCATGAGCAGCGCCTGGAGAAAATCCGTCCAGCACACCGCGCGGAATCCGCCGCTGACGGTGTAGATGAGCACAATGGCGGCCCCGATCCACACGCCCTGCTGATAGGTGATATTGAACGTCTCCGCGGTGAACGTCGCGGCAAAGGCCTTGCCCGCCGCTGCGAATTGCGCCGCGACGTAGAGCACCATCGCCACCAGGATCACCACCACCGACAGGACGCGCAATAGCGGCCAGCGTTCGCGGAAATGAAAGGCAAAGAAGTCCGGCAAGGTCAGCGCGTTCAACGCCCGCGAGTGATCGCTCATCCGCCCCGCGAGGACGAACCAGTTGAACAGGTAGCCGAGCAGGCAGCCCGGAATGATCCAGTAGGCCTGCACGCCATTCGTGTACGCCCAGCCCACCAGCCCGAGCGTGACCCACCCCGACTCGCTGGAAGCCGACGCCGAGAGCGCGGCGACCCACGCCCCCAGCGAGCGCCCGGCCAGAAAGAAATCCTCGTTGCTGCGCCGGGCGTACCGCGCGGAATACAACCCCAGCAGGACGATGGCCAGCGTATACGCCGCGAACGAAAGGACAACAACCCACATCCCGTGCTCCCGCGCAGCCGGACCCGAATGCCAGCCCACATGTGTCGGGGGCAATTATCGCGGCCGCCCGCGCAGCCGGCAACTTTGCGCCGCCAGACCGCACGGCGCGGCAGGGGGTGTGTCATGTGTGTGCGGGCGAAACTCGGAGAATCAGCGCATGTGCTCGACGACTGCCTGCCCAAATTCCGAGCACTTCAGCAGCTTGGCCCCCTTCATCAGCCGCTCGAAATCGTACGTCACGGTCTTCGCGGCGATGGCGCCTTCCATGCCCTTGATGATCAGGTCCGCCGCCTCCGTCCAACCCATGTAGCGCAGCATCATCTCGCCGGACAGGATCACCGAGCCGGGGTTCACCTTGTCCTGGTTCGCATACTTGGGGGCCGTGCCGTGCGTCGCCTCGAAGATGGCGTGGCCTGTGTCGTAGTTGATGTTGCCGCCGGGGGCGATGCCAATGCCGCCGACACACGCCGCCAGCGCGTCCGAAATGTAGTCGCCGTTGAGGTTCATCGTGGCGATCACGTCGTACTCAGCCGGACGCGTCAGGATCTGCTGGAGGAACGCGTCGGCGATGACGTCCTTGATGATGATGTTATGGGCAACCGTCCCCGCCGGGCTCGCCGTGCCGGCCGTGATCACCTGCCACGGCCCGCCTTCGAACTCCACCGCACCGAACTCGCGTTGCGCCAGCGCGTAGCCCCAGTCGCGAAACGCCCCCTCCGTGAACTTCATGATGTTGCCCTTGTGCACCAGCGTGACGCTCTGGCGCCCGTTCTCGATCGCGTAGCGAATCGCCGCCCGCACCAGCCGGTCCGCACCCTGCTGACTCGACGGCTTGATTCCAAAACCCGCCGACTCGGGGAAACGCACCTTCTTGAACCGGTCGGGAAACGCCTCGGCCAGAAGCTGCTTGAACCGGTCGCAGTCCGGCGTGCCCTGCTGGAACTCGATGCCCGCGTAAATGTCCTCGGCGTTCTCACGGAAGATGACCATGTCCGTCAGCTCGGGCTGCTTCACCGGGCTCGGTACGCCGCGGAAATACCGCACCGGACGCAGACACACGTACAGGTCGAGCTGCTGCCGCAGGGCGACGTTCAGCGAGCGAATGCCCCCGCCGACGGGCGTGGTCAACGGCCCCTTGATCCCGACGAGAAACTCGCGAAACGCCTGGAGTGTCTCTTCCGGCAACCAGTCCTTGAACCGTTCGAAAGCGGTTTCGCCAGCGAAGACTTCCATCCAGGAGATCCGACGGCGATCACCGTAGGCCTTCGCAACGGCGGCGTCGAACACCATCTCGGACGCACGCCAGATGTCGGGGCCGGTGCCATCGCCGCGGATGAACGGCACGACGGGCCGATCGGGGACGCGCAGTTGCCCGCGCTGGACGGTGATTCTCTCGCCGGGGGGGACCTGCGTGGTCTTGTACGACATCGGGGACGCTCCTCTGGAGACGAAGTCGCGTTGCTGGTCGCCTATGTCCTCAATGATAGCCTTTCGCCGACAGCACAGCCGACTCCGGAACCGATAAGGGAGCTGGAGCATCGGCCGATTCCAGTCTGCTGGCGGTATCCGTAAGCGATAACGCTCGTTCCGAGCCGGCTTCCGCCCGCGGGTCGGTTTTGACACCCCGCCACTAGGCTTATATCCTCCTTGGTGGTGGAACGGATTTTGCTAGACACGGGCTTCGCGAATGCCCCGCAGTCGGTTAAGCTCATGCGGGCCGAGGCTTACGATGACCGCCGTTGAGTGGCGGCGGTGCCCTGACGGAAGACGGTAGCAGGCTGTGTCGCAGATCCTGTCACAAATCCCGCGCCAAGTCATGCAACTGCAGCAACGTCTCACGCCGCAGTTGATTCAGGCGATGGATATTCTCCAGCTTAACACGCTCGCGCTGGAGTCGCGCATCTCGCAGGAGCTGGACGGGAATCCGGCACTTGAAGTTATGCCGGGTGACGATGAACTTACGGTCGCCCCCGAACCGGCGTCGGCGGCCGACGAGGGGACCGACGGGGAACAGGCGCTAGTCGTCAACGAAGGGGGCGCCGCGGACTTCGAGCGGCTCGACAACCTGGTCCGCGAGTACGACTGGATCGATGACGACGGGGAGTACCACGGGACACGCTCGCGGGCGCGGACGCTCGAAGACGCGGACAACAAGCTCGACGCGATGGCCAACACGGCCGCGCGGCCGATCAGCCTGCAGGAACACATCCTGCAGCAATGGCACCTGGTGGAGGTGGACGAGCGGACCCGTTTGCTCGGCGCCCGGATCATCGATCACATCGACGACACGGGGCGCGTCACGACGCCCCTCGAGCAGATTGCCCGCGAGGCCGACCCGCCCGCAACGGTGGCGGAGATGAACGCGGCGCTGACCGCCCTGCAACAACTCGACCCGCCCGGTATCGCGGCGCGCTCGTTGCAGGAATGCCTGCTGCTGCAACTGGCGGCCCTGCCGGGGAACAACGAGCTCGAGCAGCGCATCGTCCGCGAGCACCTGGATGATTTGCAGAAAAATCGGCTGCCGGTGATGGCACGCGCGCTGGGCGTTGACCTCGACGAGGTGAAGGCCGCCATTCAGGTCATCAGCACGCTGTCGCTGCACCCGGGCACGGACGTGGTGGAGCGGCACCAGCCCCCGATCGTGCCGGACGTCATCGTCGAGTACAGCGAAAGGGACGACCAGTACGAGGTGCGGCTGGCGCGGGGCAACACGCGCGAGCTGCGCATTTCGCCGGAGTTCCGCGAGCTGCTGGAGCGGGCCCGCGGCGACCGCAACACGCGCGAGTTCATCCGGCAGAAGATCGAAGCGGCCAGCGCGATCATCGACGCGGTGCGCTACCGGCGCGAGCGCCTGCTGGACGTGGCCCGCGCGGTCGTGGAGGCGCAGCGCGAGTTTCTCGATCACGGCGAGCAGCACCTGAAGGTACTGCGGATGAGCGATCTGGCGGTGCGTTTCAACTGCGACCCGTCCACGATCAGCCGCACCGTCGACGAGAAGTACATGCAAACGCCGCGCGGCATCTATCCATTGCGGTACTTCTTCACCGGCGGCGCCGAGACGGAAAACGGCGACGCCCTGGGGTGGGCCAGCATCAAGGCAAAGGTGCAGGAAATCGTCGCCAGCGAGGACAAGCGCAACCCGCTGAGCGATGACGAGATCGTCACGCGCTTGAAAAACGAGGGCGTCGAGATCAAACGTCGCACCGTGGCGAAGTACCGCGCCCAGCTCGCGATTCCGCCCGCCCGCCAGCGGCGGCAGTACTAAAGCTGCGGGCAATCATCATTCCGGCACGGGGGCTGGCCGATCGAAGTAGCGCTGCTCCGCCAAGCGCGTTTCCGCTTCGCGCATGTCCATGAAGGACCAGTGCAGCGCCGCGACCGCCAGGTGCACGCCGACCAGCGTTCCCAGCAACAACGCCGCGCGCGGCCCCGGACGCCGCCAGTGGGCCACCTGCAGCGCGGCGCCCAGCACCAAGAGCGGCACGAACGGAATCCACAGACGCGGCGTCTCGATGTTCGTGAACCCCGCGGTCGCGAGTAACACCGCCACCGTGAGCCAAAACAGGTATCGGCCGAATCGCGCCCCCGTGTCCGCGGAGCGCGGCGCACCATCCGACGGCATAGCCCACCACAGCATGGCACACCACGACGCCGGCCCGACAAACAGCATGAAGAGCGGCACGCCCAGCAATTGCCAGACAAGCGGCATGGCCTGCGGACCGCGCGTGACCTCGCGCTGCGCCTGCGACACGGCCAGTACCGTGGCCGGCAGATTCAGATCGCAGATGGCATAGAGAACCAGCGTGGTGAGCAGCGCTGCGCCGCCCGCCGGCAACACGCCGTACAGCAGCGCGCGGCGCAGCGCCCCCGCTTCTGCACGGGCCGCCAGCAACGTGGCCAGCAACACGGTCCCCGCAATCCAAATGGGGACAAGACTCGCCAGGCACGCCAGCACGAACGCGCACCCCGCCAGACCGGCCGCCCAAGCGTGTGTGCGCCGGATCGCGAAGAGCCACAGCAGCAGCGGCAACGCCACCATCAGCAGCTGGGCCGGATCCTTGCCGGGCGTCAGCAACAGCGTCGCCGGCGTGAAGACGCTGACCAGGCTGAATGCCGTCGCACCCGCCGGCGGCAGGTACAGCCGACCGACCCCGTACAGCACGGGGACGGCCAGAACCCAGAGCAGCGTGCAGCCCCAGAACAGAAGCAGGCCAACGGCGGACGACCGGCGAAAGGCCTGGTATTCCGCGGTCGGCGGCAACGTCTGGGCCTTCGTGCCGAGCACCACGTCACGCAGCCCGGGATAGCGCTGCGTCAGCCGTTCCATCCCGACCGCCAGCAGCGTCGTGCCCGGCGGATTGCTGACCACGCGCGTGCCGCGCATCTCCGCCGGCGGCGTATGTGCCCGCGCAGGAAAATCGCGGAGGTACGCGCGCACATCGTCCATGCGCACGGCTTCACGCACAAACGCCCCATCCTGCGACGGCGAATGCGCGTTGAAGACATGCTGATTGAAGTAATGTGGTGGCGCGCAATACGACCAGATGCCCAGGGCTGCCGCGGTCACGGCAATCACAACCAACCCGATATACCGCCGCCCGGCCGTCGCGCCACCGGTCAACCACGTCCCGACGCCCAGCAACAAGGCGAGCGCCAGCGCAACCGGCACCGCCATCAAGCGCCACATGCTCACCGGCGAGTACAGATAGACGAAGCGCCCGGGACAACCCAGCGGCACTTCGGCCACGTGCAGCGCAACCGCAATCGCGAGCGGCACCATGCTGCCGACGGCGAGCAGGCGCCAGGCGCGCGCGGTGACGGCCGGCTGCGGTTCCACGCATGCCACGTCACGCGGCATGGTTGGGTCCGTCCGCACTGAGCGCGCGAATCTCCCGCATGATCAGGTCGGCAACGAGCTGGGGCGCGTCCGGATCGCGCTCGCGCCCGCGAAACGCGGTGAGATCCACGGGTCTGCCGTAGCGAATGCGCACGTTATGCCAGCGGAAGAGCGCGCGAAACGGGTGATAGTCATAGTGCGTGCCGGAGATGTGACACGGAATGACCGTCGCCCCGGTGCGCAGCGCCAGCAGGCCCACGCCGGACTTGGCCTCCGGCTCCGGCTCGTCCGGACCAACATAGGTGCCCTGCGGGAAGATGCCCAGGCAGCCGCCCTCCTTGAGCAGGCGCAGGCAGCCGGTCAGGAACGACTTGCCCGGGTTTTCGCGATCGACCGGAATGCAGCGCGCCAGCCGCATGAACGCGCCGAACAACGGCGCCTGGTAGTACTTCTGCTCGACGAGGAAGCTGACCACGCGGTGTGTGCACGTACCCAGGATCACGAGCGGGTCGATGCCCGCCGTGTGGTTCGCCGCCAGTATCACCGGCCCATCGCGCGGCACCGTGCACGGACCAACGCGGCGGGTGCGGCACCAGAAGGCGGTATGGAAGCGGATCACGCGCCAGATCAGCCAGACGCGCGCCGGGAACGGATCACCACGCCGATAGGCGCGCCAGGCAAAGACGGCCGCGACCAGCAGCCCCGCCGCCGTCGCACCCAGCAGCCAGGGGATGTACCGATCGAGGTGCGCGATGTGCGGCAGGCCCAGCAGCCCCGCGGTCGCAACAATCGCGGCCATCGTGCACATGTCGGATACCCCGAACACGCGGCCACGGCGCGCGTCAGGCACAAACCGTTGAATGACAACCATCGCGGTGACCAGGATGCCCGCGCCATGCACGCCGACCATGAACAGGCACAGGCCGCTGAACAGGCGCCCCAACTTGAACAGCAGCGCCGCATCGAGCGCCAGCACCCAAATGCCGCCCCCGAGCAACGCCACCAGGACCGCCAGCGGCACCGGCAGGGCGCGGCCGATGAGCGTCAGAATCGCCGCCCCGCCCGCCAGCCCGGCCGCGATCAGTCCGCGATACATGCCGGCGTCCGAATACTGCCCGCCGAATATGTCGCGCACGATGGCCGGCACGACCGAAATGATGATGCCGGCCCCGGCCCAGAATACCGTCGCCAGCAGGATGATCTGCAGCACGCGGCGGTGCTGGCGCACGTACCGGAAACCCTGTGCCACCGGCGTCCACACGCCCGCCGGGATCGCGTGTGGCACGGCCCGCGAGCGCGACATCGCGATGCCCACCAGCAGCAGCGCGCTGGCGATGAACGTGAGCGCGTCGAGATAGTAGTTCCAGTGCAGATGCAGGTGCCCGGCCGTGCTCAGGTCGACCAGGTGGCCGCCGATGACGGCGCTCAGGATCGCACCGATCGTGCCCAGCGCGCTGATCATCGCGTTCGCGCGGACAAGCTGGTCGTCGCGGATCAGCGTCGGCACCATCGCCTGGCGGGCCGGCGAGAAGAACGCGGCAAACGCGCCGGCCAGCGCCAACGGCAGCGTGATCGCAAAGTCGCCCAGCCCCAGCCCCAACAGGTATGGCAGCGTGAAAGGCAACGTGCCCATGATCACGGCGCGAACGAGGTCCGCCGCGATCATCGTCCACTTGCGGCTGAAACGGTCCGCCCACCACCCGGCCAGCGGGCCGAACACGACGAAGGGCGCGAAAAAGCAAAACGTCATCAGCGCCTGCACGCGCGTGATGTCATCGCGTTCGAATCCGCCGGACTCGGACAGCAGCGCCATCTCGCTCAGATGGTCGCCGAGCGCGCTGATCCCGTACGCCGCCCACAACAGGACGAAGTTGGGGTTCTGGACCAGCCAGTCCGGCAAACGCCGCTCGGGTCGCGACGGGGTCGACATAGGCACTCGCGTCGGGCAGGAGTCAGTGCACAGCGCCGGGAAAAACTGTATGCAGTCCCGGCGCGGACGTAAAGCGCGCGCTGCCGCCACGGAGCCGCGGTGCGGTACAATGGATGCGGCCACAACTTCGGACAGCCACAGGAGGACCGCACATGCCGTGTCACACACCGGGTCGGTCGGGTTTGGTGCTGTGCCTGCTGGCGGCCATCCTCGCCGGCTGCGACAGCGCCCCGCCGCCGGCCGGCCGCGTACCGCAAAGCAGCCCGGCCACCGAACCCGGCCGCCCCGCCGTCCCGGAGAAACCCGCGGCCAGCGTCCCGGTCACGACGCCTCCCGCGGCCAGCGTCCCGGCGACGACCCAGCCACCCGCCAGCGTGCCCGCCGCGACACAGCCCGTCGCACCGGAACCGGAGCTGCCGGACTACGTGGAAATCCTGGAGCGCTTCGACCCGCAACGGCCGGCCAGCGTCACCGTCCACGCGGAGGCCAGCAACCGGCTGGTCGTCCTGACGCGCAACGTCCGGCGCATGCGGATCGACCGCGAGCGCGTGCCCCTCGATCGCCGGCGGAGCATTTCCCTGCAACTCGACGGGCAAGGCATGGAATGGCTCGCCCGCTCGCCCGTGGACGAGTTCATCCGCTCCGTCAACGGCCCCTGGGATGTGGCCAAACCGGACAAACGCTGAGCATGTCGGACGCGGCGGCGCAGTATGTCTCGCGGGCGGGGCTCAAGCTCGCGGCGGCCCTGCAGGCGTTCAAGCTGGACGTGCGTGACTGGGTCTGCACGGACTTCGGCAGCCATGTCGGCGGCTTCGTCGATTGCCTGCTGCAGCACGGCGCAGCGAAGGTGTACGCCGTCGAGCCGGGCTATGGGGTCCTCGATTATCGCCTGCGCCGCGACCCGCGCGTCGTGACGTGTGAGCGCACGAACGCCCTGCACTACGTCTGCCCAGAGCCCTGCGCGCTGGTGACGATCGACGTGGGCTGGACGCCGCAGCGGCTGATCCTGCCCGCGGCGCGCCGCTGCCTGCAGCCCGGCACCGGCTGCGTCGTCACGTTGATCAAGCCGCAGTACGAGGCCCCGTCCGAATGGCTGTACGCTGGCGTGCTGCCGCCGGAGCGTCAGGATGACACGTTGGCGACCTGCCGGGCGGACATTCGGGGCTTGGGGTGGGAGATCGCAGGCGAGCTCGAGAGCCCGCTCCGGGGGCAGGGCGGGAACACCGAGTATCTGTGGTGGTTGCGGGGTGCATGACGGGCCGCAATCCGCCGCGGCACCGCTGGCGCCCCGCCGGCGTTCGGTTACACTCTGTCGTCATGTCGTCGACCGCGACCGCGGATTCGTTCCGTCGCCTGCTGGTGGTGATCCCGAACTGGGTGGGCGACGTCGTGCTGGCCACGCCGGTGCTGGCGGCGTTGCGCGCCCGGTACACCCATGCCCGCATCACGTACCTGATGCGGCGTTACGTGGCGGAGATCGTGGACGGCGGCGGCTGGCACGATGCGGCCGTGCACTGGCCCGAAGGACGTGGGCTCACGCGCGAAGTACGAACACTGCGGTTGGCGGGCCGGCTGAACCGCGAGCGGTTCGAGGTCGCGTTGCTGCTCACGAACTCCTTCCGCTCGGCGCTGGTCGCGTGCCAGGCCCGCATCCCGCGCCGCGTCGGCTACGCCCGCGACGGACGCGGCTGGCTGCTCACGGACCGCTTGCGGCCCGTGCGGCGGGACGGGGATTTCGTGCCGAGTCCCGTGCTGCCGTACTACATCGCGCTGGCCGAGCGTATCGGCTGCCCGGTCGGCGACCGGCACCTGCGCCTGGGGATCACCCCCGCGCAGGAGCGCGCCGGGCAGGAGCTGTTGCAGCATTACGGACTGGACGACGGCCGGCCAT
The DNA here is from genome assembly GCA_017999985.1 of Phycisphaerae bacterium. Taxonomy (NCBI): domain Bacteria; kingdom Pseudomonadati; phylum Planctomycetota; class Phycisphaerae; species Phycisphaerae bacterium. The sequence continues at coordinate 342,073 of JAGNKU010000001.1, forward strand.
ACGCGCTGGTGAACCCGGGGGCGGCGTTTGGCGCCGCGAAATGCTGGCTACCGGAGCGTTTCGCCGAAGTGTGCGATCGGCTGGCCGAGCAGCACGGGCTGCGGGCAGTCCTTGTGGGGGCACCCGGTGAGGCAGCGTTGATGCGCACCATCGCCGGCCAAGCGCACACGCCGGTGATCTGCTGTGACCAGCCGGGCACGACCCTCGGCACGCTGAAGGTGCTGGCCCGCGGCGCGGCATTGTTGGTGTGCAACGACACCGGGCCGCGCCACTACGGCAGTGCGTTCGACGTGCCGACCGTGACGATCTTCGGCCCGACGCACCAGGAATGGACCGACACGGACTATGCGGGCGAGATCAAGCTCCAGGTGCCCGTGGAATGCGGCCCCTGTCAGCTCCGGGTGTGCCCACTGGACCTGCGTTGCATGACCGGGCTGACCACGGATATGGTGATGCACGCGGTGGCGGCGGTGCTGGCGCGGCGCCGCGGACCGCGCGACCAGACGACGACGGTGCCCGTGAACGTGAGGAGCGGGGCATGATGGGCACGGAAACCATGCGGAGCGACCCGGCGTACCGCGAGCGGCTGCGCGCCTGCGGCTTGGACTCGGTCGCCCGCATCCTCAGCCGCGTGGACGGGCGGGTCTCGGCTTGGAGCCGCACGACGGACACGCTGTACGTACCGGGTACGCAGGGCACGCCGGGCTTTTACGTGAAGCGCTACTTCTTCCCCACGTGGGTCAAGCGGCTGCGCGGCACGCTGCGCGGCACGTTTTTCGGCATGCACCGTGGCCAGGCCGAATACCGCGCGTTGAACGCCATGCGGGCGGTGGGCGTGCCCGCGGTGCGGCCGGTGGCTTACGGCGCCCGGCGCGTGGGCCACTTCCTGACCGCGTGCTTTCTGATCACCGAGGAAGTGCCCGAAGCACCGAACCTGACGGCGTTCGCGCTCGACGTGGCGGCCGGCCGGCGCGTGCTGTCGGCTGCCGGGCGCGCGGTCCTGCTCAGCACGCTCGCCGAGCAGCTCGCTGCCATGCACGCCGCCGGCTGCTCGCATGGCAACTTGTACTGGCGCAACGTGCTCGTCCGGTACGGCCCCGACGGCCGCCCGGAATTCTTCTTCCTGGACGCCCAGCCGCTGCGCGCGTGGCAGCGCCTCAGCCCGGGCGGCAACTGGTGGCTGCGCGAGCTGGCGCAGGTCACGGTGTCGGCCATGCCGTTCACGACGCGCACCGAACGGTTGCGTTTCATGCGGCACTACCTGGGGCCGACGCACCCGCCGGCGGACCTGAAGGCCCGGCTCCGGCAGATCGAACGCCTGGCCGGCACCTGGCACAAGCACGAGCTGCGTCGCATCCGCATGACGGACCTGTTCGAGGCCTGGAACCACCAGTTGGCCGACGAGGTCCGCCGATCCGCGGACAGCACCGCGCTGGGCGTGGCGGAGCCGGCGCGGTGACGCGCCGCGTCGCGGTCGCAGCGCACTGGGCGGAGCGCCTCGCGCACGCCGGGCTGCCGGATGTGACCGACCTGCTGGTGCGCTCGCCGGCCGCGCGGGGCGGGCTGGGGCGCTGGGAGGCACTAACCAAGCCAGGCCTCGGCGGCCGTGAACGTTGGCGCTGGGAGCTGAACGCCGCGGACGGGGCCGTCCTCTATGTCAAACGCTACACGCACACGCCGCTGAAAGAGCAGCTCGATCGTCTGCGGCGCCAGACCTGCCGCCACAGCCGGGCCTGGTGGGAGTACCAGCAGTCGGCCCGGCTCACGCGCCAGTATGTTCCCGTGGTGCAGGCCATCGCCGTGGCGGAAGACATGGATTTCGCACTCGAGCGGCGCAGCGTCGTGCTGTTCGAAGCTGTGCCCGGCGACGCCCTCGACCGCGTCTGGCGGCGCCTGACGGCGGCCGGCGCAGCGCTGACACGGGGGCCGGCGCGGCACGACCTGACGCGCCGCCTCGCGCGCTTCGTCTCGGCCTTTCACCAGTCCGGCGTATGTCACCGCGACCTGTACCTCTGTCACATCTTTGCGGATCTCGATCCCGCCGCCGGTCGGCCGCCGCGTTTTACGCTGATCGACCTGGCCCGCACGCACTGTCCGCGCCTGCGCCGCACGCGCTGGCTGCTCAAGGATCTGGCCCAACTCGATGCCTCCGCCCGCGCGGTCGCCGCCACGCGCACCGACCGCTTGCGCTTCCTGTGCACCTACCTGGGCCTGGCGGCCGGTGCCCCGCGCGTGCGCTGGTACGCCCGCCGGATCGCCCGCTGGAGCAACCGCATCCTGCGCCGGATCGCCCGCCAGGCACAGCGGGCCGCCGCGAGAGGACCCGCCGCATGAAGGTGGCCATCGTTCAGCAGCAAGTGGACGTACGTCGCGGCGGCGCCGAGACGTCCACGGTGGAAATGGCCCGCCAGCTCGCCGCGCTGGGGCTGGATGTGACCGTGGTCTGCGCGGGGCAGACGGCGCGCCCCTTCGTGGAGCACAACGTCACGTTTCTGCCCGTGGTGTGCGCCGGCCTGACGCGCGCGCTGCGGACGTATCGCTTCGTGCAGGCTGCCCGGGCGCTGTGCCATGCCGAGCATTTCGACATCGTGCACGCGATCACGCCCTGCCTCGCGGCCAACGTGTACCAGCCGCGCGGCGGGACGTACGCCGAGACCATGGCCCGCAGCCTGGCGCCGGTCCGCTGGCCGGTCTGGCGCCAGCTCAAGCAACTGGGCCGGCGCTTCAATGTCAGTCAGCGGTTTCTCGCACGAGTTGAGCGGCTGCTGCTCGGCAAGTATCAGCAGCGCGTTCACGTGGCCGCCATCTCGGACTACGTGCGGCGGCAGGTTGAAGTCGGCCACGGCTTCCCGGCTGCGCGCGTCCGGGTCGTGTTCAACGGGGTGGAGGTGGTCCCGCTCAGTCCGCCGGAGCGGGCCGCGGAGCGCGCCCGCCGCCGCGCGGAGCTGGGCCTGGTGCACGATGCCCCGCTGGTGCTGTTCGCGGCCCACAATTTCCGGCTCAAGGGCCTGGCCGAGCTGGTGCGCGCCATGGCCGCGGCCCAGCCCGGACGCTGGACGCTGGCCGTGCTCGGGCGCGACGATCCGCACTACTACCGCGGACTGGCCCGCCGGCTGGGCATCGCGACGCGCGTGCGCTTCATCGGCGCCCAGGCCGCGATCCGCAGTTGGTACGCGGCAGCGGACGCGCTGGCGCACCCGACCTGGTATGACCCGTGCAGCCGCGTGGCGCTCGAAGCCCTGGCCCTGGGGCTGCCGGTGGTCACGACGCGCTACAACGGGGCGGCAGAGATCATGCAGCCAGGGCGACACGGGCTGGTCGTGGACGAGCCGGACAATATCTCTGCGCTGGCCGCGGCACTGGAGGACGTGCTGCGCCCCGAGTTGCGCGCCGCCTGCCGCGCCGATGCGCCACGCCTGCACGCCCAGCTCTCGATGGCCCGCCACGCGCGCGAGTTGCGCGCCTTCTACGAGCATGTGCTGGCTACGCGGTGAAGCCTACTCGGCCAGTGCCTGGCGCAGGGCCGTGATTAGCGCGACCAGCGATTCGCGGGGGTGCAGCGCGTAGAAGTACTCACGGTCGAGTGCGATCCGGTCCAGCCGCCACTGGCTCTCCAGCGTCTGGACGCGCTGGTCGTATTCCGCGACGCGCCATGGATCGGTCTCCAGCATTTGCTCATTGACGCGGCGCAGCTCGCGAAACAGCACGCGCCGGCCGGCCCGGTCGCGCGGCTGGCGGGCGCGCCGCTCCGCGGACAGACGCACCAGCTCGCTCCGTTGGTCCAGCAGTTCGACCGGTACCGCGCGGAGGTGACGCTGCGGGTTGTAGCGGAGGTCGCGGCTCCGCTGGCGCGCGGCAGCCAAATCGGCGGCCCGGATACCGTGCCGGGGCAACGGCAGGTGCAGGGTGGCACTGACACAACACGCGGGGCCCGCAGCGACGCCCAGCCAGGCGCCGACGAAATCCTCCATGATTTCGTCGTACTTCGCGCCGCCAATGCCGTGGATGAACAGGTCGCCGAGGAACAGCCGGGCGAACGCGGAGAGCGCCAGGGCCCGCGGCCGAATGCGCCAGCCCGCGCGCTCAAGCGGCCAGGCCTCCGCGTGGGTCGCAAACCGCGCCAGCGCTTCGCACGCCAAGGTGTCAACGACCTCCTGGTCGGCACGCAGCGTCAGCCGCGCGCCCTGCCTGTGGACAAACATCCGGCGGCGCGGCTCACCGGCCCGCCCCAGCCAGAACGGCAACTCCACTGCCTCGTCGTGCACCACCAGCGGCGGCACCGGCCGGCCGCGCGCGCGGACCTTGTGGCGCGCACGGTACGCCGCCTGCGCCGCGTTGTAGTGCTCGATCACACGGTGCGCGTCCAGCAACAGGCTCGCCACGAACGCCCGGAAGGCCGGCGTCGCGCACAGGTGCGACATGCGCAACTCGCGGACCCCGTCCAGGCCCAGCGCCGCCTCCGCCGCCGCGTGCCCACGCGCCAGCGCGTCACAGTACAGCGGGTGCGCGTCCGGCGTCGTCAGCCACGCCCGGGCGAACGTCGGCAACAGCGAGTGCTGCCCGAACTCGTGCAGCGAGGTGACGCCGGCGAAGAACTGCAGCCAGTCCGCGCGCGAGACCCGCGGCTGCGACTCGAAATCCCGCTGCGGGTCACAGCCGGGGATTGACACGTCGACCCGCCGCAGGCCTCGGGACGTCGTCTGCGGCAACGCCAGTTGCGCGGTCTTCGGCACATCCGAATCAACCGTGAGAAACGCGGCCTGCCCGCCCAGGCGCGCCGCCAGCGCGTGCGCCGCGATCGTCTTTGCCAGCACGCCGGCGTGAAAGAACTCCGCCTGGTGCCCCGTCAGGATCAGCGGGCCGGACAGCCCCAGCTCCGCCCGCAACGCGGCGCGACCGGCCCCCAGCGTCGTGTCCAGCAGCGGCACCGCCGCGAGCCGCGCGGCCGGCGGCTCCGCCAGCAGCGCGTGCAACTGCGCCGCCGGCGGCTCCACCAGCACCGCCAAGTGTTCCGGCGGCGTCTGCAAACGGTCGTAACGAATCAGTCGTGTTGCGGCAAACGACATACGGCCAACGTGTCTGCGTGCCACGGCAACCCGATCCGGCAGGGGCACTGCGCCCCCGCCCGCCCGAGTTCGCGGACGAAGACCGTCAGGTAGTGCTGCAAGCGGGCAGCCGGGTCGTCCAGGGTCCCGCCGAACTCGCGGCTCTGGTCGCGATAAATCCGCCGGACCGGCAGCTCGCGGATGCGCAGCCCGGCACGCGCACACTGTACCCAGAATTGCAGCGGAAAGGCATAGCCCGGCTCATCGAGCCGCAGACGCCGCAGCGCCGCCACCCGGTGGGCCTTGAACCCGCAGAACGAGTCCGTCAGCGCCAGCCCCAGCACCTGGCGCAGGACGCGGTTGATCGTGAAATTGATCTGCTGCCGGTCCGGCGGGGCCGCGTCGTCATCCGGCCGCGCCTGCAGGTAGCGCGAGCCGCTGATGATGTCCGCGCCGCCCGCCCCGGCCTGGGCGATGAACTCGGGAATCTGCGCCGGCTCGTGCTGCTCGTCGCAGTCGATAGTGATGACCCAGTCGTACCGGTGCCGGTCCGCGAACGCAAATGCGTCGATCAAGCTCCGGCCGTACCCGCGATTCTCGCGGTGCGTGATGACGCGCACGCCCGGCTCCAGCCGCAGCAGCGCCGGCGTCGCGTCGGTCGAGCCGTCATCCACGACCAGGATATCGGAGGTGTACCGGCGGACCGCCGTCAGCACGCCCGGCAGGTAACGCTCCTCGTTGTACACCGGGATGGCTACGAGAAATCTCATCCACCGCACTCCACAAGCCGGCCCGCGGCCGCAACGCCCTGCGACCCACAGTGGATTGTTGCCGGCCGCTGGCCATTGTCAAACGGCGTGTGGAACGGGGAGCAGACGCAGGGCGTCGGCGACGATGTCGCGCGCCGCGTGCGGGCGGGCGATCGCCCGGGCCGCGTGCTGCAGGCCCCGCAGGCGGGCGGTGTCCGCCAGCAGCTTGCCTACCCGGTAACCGAGCAGGCGGGGATTGTTGACCTTGATCGCAGCGCCGTGCTCGAGCAGGTAGTCGCTGTTCCGCGTCTCCTGGCCAGGGATCGGGTTGACGATGACCAGCGGCAGCCCGCACGCGAGCGCTTCGGCCACGGTCAGCCCCCCAGGCTTCGTCACCACGACATCGGCCGCCTGCATCCACTCGTGCATCTTGTCGGTGAAGCCGACCACGCGCACGCGGGGTGGCCCCGCCTGAGCCTGTTCGGCGAGCCGCGCGCGGAGCGCCTCGTTGCGGCCAGCGATCACCACCACCTGCGCATCCGTGGGCATGTGCATCAGCTCGTGCAGCAATTCGCCGATCGGCCCAACGCCGAACCCGCCGCACAGGAGCAACACGACCGGTCGGCCGGCGTCGAGCCCGCAGCGCTGCCGCGCCGCGTTCACGCCCAGCTCCGCATCGAAACCGGGGCGCACCGGAATGCCGGTCACCAGGACCTGCTCCGGCCGCACGCCGGCGGTGACCAGGTACGCCTTGCCATCCTCGGTCGCGGTGTAGTAGCGCTCCGTCGGCGACTGCACCCAGATACGGTGCGTCTCGTAGTCGGTCGTGATCGTGACCTGCGGGCACTCGAATTGACCCGCGCGGCGCATCTGGCCGACGATTTCCGCCGGCAGGTAGTGCGTGTTCAGGATCAGCCGCGGCCGCCGCTGCAGCACGAATCGCACCGTCGGCAGCTTGTTGAAGTTCTGGATCCAGATACGGACCGAGTTCTGGATGTAGCCGTTGGGCCGATCCATCGCATCGTAGAGCCAGCCCATCGCCGCTGGGGCGTGCCGCACCAACCCGAGGTAGCCCCCGGCGTACAGCCGGCGAAATACCACATTCGAGATCGAGAGCACGTCGAGCACTTCGACCGCGACGCCCGGCGCCTGCGCGCGCAGCTCGTGGGCGAGGGCCTCCGCGGCAATCAGGTGCCCGGCGCCGGCGGATGCGGTGAGAACCAGGATGGGACCCTGTGTGGCCAACGCCCTCTGCTCCGTTGCCGGCGGCGCGGCGCTACGTCTCGGAGAACCGCCGTGCCAGCCGTTCTGCTAACCGAACCAGCGCCTCCGTGCAAGCCGCTAGGTCCGCCGTCCCGCCCGCGCGCGGTGCGCACACGATGTCAAAACCCGCCGGCAGATCGTATTGCGACAGCCGGAACGCCGTCCGCAGGACGCGTTTCCAGCGATTGCGCTGCACGGCGCAGCCGCACTTGCGCCCCACGACCAAGCCCAGCCGGGGATGCGGCCGGTCATTCGGCAACACCCACATCGTGAGCACCCGGTCGGTCCCCCGTCGCCCCGCGCGCATGACGCGCTCGAACTCGCTGTGCCTTGTGATGCGCAGGTGGCGCTGGAAGCGGTAGCACCGTGGGCGGGCGGGCGTGGGGTGGGGCTCGGGCGTCATGGGGTCGATCCGGGGCGCTCTGACCGAGACGTAGCCCGCATTCTATGAGCGGGGCCCGCGCAGCGGCAACGCGACGGCGACTGTGCTACAATGCCGCCGCCACCGCGTCGGTGGCGCACCTGAACGGACGACACACGTGACCGGTCGACTCCTTTACGCAGCGGCCCATCTTGTGGCAGCGCTCTGCCTGCTCCTGCTCCTGGGGGCGGCGCTGGGAGTCGTGGCTCTGGGCATCTTCCGACCGCCGCCGTACGTCGAGTGGGCCGGGCTGGGCTGGTGGGGGCTGCCAGCGGACATCGTACTCGCGGTGGGTACGGTGTTGTGGGGCGTGCTGGCGGTCAGCTCCGTCGTGTGGCTGGTCCGGTGTTTCGGGCGCATCGCGCACGCCCTGGCGGGCCCGGAATAGCATCTCGCGGTCGCCGCGGGGCGGTTCCTTCAGGGCTGGACCTGCCGGAGCACGCCGTCTTCGAGTCGCAGGATGCGATCCGCCTGGGCGGCGATTCCCGCATCGTGCGTCACCATCACGATCGTCTGACCCTCGCCGTGCAGCCCCTTCAGCAGCGCCATCAGCTCGGCGCCGGCGGCCGCGTCGAGATTACCGGTCGGTTCATCCGCGAACAGGATCTTTGGCCCGTGCACGAGCGCCCGGGCGATGGCCACGCGCTGCCGTTCGCCACCCGAGAGCTCGGCTGGCCGGTGGCGCAGCCGCTCCTGCAGGCCAACGCGCTGCAGGACCGCGAGCGCCGCGCGCCGCGCCGCGGCCCGCTTGCGAAACCACTCGAACAGGCTGGTTCCCACCATCCGCGTGAGCAGGACGTTCTCCAGCACGTCCAGCTCGGGCAGCAGGTGGTAGAACTGGAACACGAAGCCGAACGCGTGCCGCCGGAACGCGATCCGGCGGCGCTCGTAGGACGAGAGCACGTCAAGCGCCGTGGCGTAGAACCAGCGCTCGCGCGGCGGCGCGAAGACCGGCATGTTCTGAAAGAGCACTTCGCCGTGCTGCGGGACGTCGAGCGCGCCAAGGATGTGGAGCAGCGTGCTCTTGCCGCTGCCGGACTTGCCCATGATGGCGACGAACTCGCCGGCCGCGACGCGGAGGTTGCAGCCACGGAGGACCTGCAGGCGTACCCGCCCCATGGTGTAGGTCTTGTGGATGCCCTCGGCGCTGAGCAGCGGGCTACTCATAGCGCATCGCCTCCACCGGCTGCATGCCGCCCGCCCGCCACGCCGCCGCCAGCGAGCCGAGCGTCGACGTCAGGACCGCCACCGCGACGACGGTGACCAGGTCTTCGACGCGCACCGTGCTGGGGATCATGTCGAAGGTGTACACGGAGCGGTCCCAGACCTGCCAGCGCGGGTCCAGCGCGATCAGGGCGTCCTGCACCGTGTTGATGTAGCGGACGAAGTAGTAACCCATTACCGAGCCGAGCGTGCTGCCGACCAGCCCCACCGCCGCCCCGTAGATCACGAAGATCAGCGCCACGCCGCCCGACGAGCCGCCGATGGCCTTCACGATGCCGATGTCGCGCGTTTTCTGCAGCACGATCATGTAGAGGATGCACAGCACCAGTACGGCGGCGACGAGCGAGATGATGGCGAACAGGATCGTCACCAGCTTCCGCTCCTTCTCGATCGGGGCGATCATGTGGGCCTGCGACTGCTCCCAGGTCATCCCCTCGATGTAGCCGATGAGCTGCATGTCGCTGAGGCTGAGCCGCTCCTGAAAGCGCGCATCGGAGACGAAGCCGTGGTAGTGCTGCTGCAGCCGATAGGCCAGGGCAGAGGCGTCCACGCCGGGCTTGATCTTGATCTGGATCTGTGAGCAGCGGGCCGGCACCGTGCCGAGCACGCGGCCCGTGTCAGGGTCCACGCGCTCCGCCGCGCCCATTTGCAGCAGCCGCTGGAGCAGATCGAAGTCACAGTACACGTGCTGCGAGTCGATGTCGTAAATGCCGGTGCGCGAATCGTCCGCGTAGCGGAACAGCGGCTTCACGGGCGTGTCGATGCTGCCGGTCTCCGACGCCGGCAGCAGCGTCACGGACACGACGCAGCCGCGCGGGTAGTGCCAGTAGCGCTGGTAGCGGCCGTCCGGCAGCCGCTTCGCGAGGATGTCGCGGCCGATGATCAAGCCGGGCAGCGGGTCGCCGGCGAGTTCCGGCGGCCCGGCGCCCGGGACCACCTCATACCGGCCAACGATCAACGGCAGGTTCGCCGCCCGGCAGGTCGCGGTCCAGTCGGTCGCCGGCGACTCGTCGTCCACGACGCCCGCGGCGCTGCTGCGGACCAGGGCCTGCTGGTAGTCCGGCGGCAGGAGCGGGCGCGGCCCCTGGCCGAGCACGCGGTCCTCCTCGTCGCGCCACTCGATCAGGGGCGCGCTCGTGTCGAATCCCAGCAGCGGCTGCTGCTGCTCCGCCAGCATGGTTGTGCCGGGGTAGTGGCGCTCGTAGTACAGCCCGCTCTTGAAGGCGTTGATCTCGTAGACCTCGGCCAGCCGCAGGCCGACGACCCGGACGGTGTTGGTTTGCGGTGTGCCGTGAAAACGGAGCAGGCCGTATGAGTACAGGACGGGAGTCGCCTTCTCGATCTCGGGCCAGGCGGAGATGTCCCTGATGAACTCCTCGTACAGCGGGAAGCCGCTGTACGAGCGGTTGTCGATGATGATGTCGCCGAGCAACCCGCGGGCCTTGAGCTTGAGCTGGTCCAGGAAGCCGCCCATGACCGACATGACGATCAGCACCATGGCGGTGCACAGCGTCACCGCTGCGATCGCGAAATACGCGATGCGGCGTTTGCGGAGGTAGCGGAGGGTGAGGAAGAGCTTATACACGGGGGGATGTTATACGGCGGGGCCGGGCGGGGGTCCAACGGGGCTAGCGGCTAGCGCAACAGCAAGAGCGACGACAGCGGCACGGACACGATGCGGGGGTCGTCGGTGGCCGGCTCGTCCAGTAGCGTGACGATCACGCCAAACGGCGCGTTGTAGTGGGCCCGCTCGATGAATGACCGAAGGCCGCGGGTGTCGTCGTGGTCAATGCGGCGGCGGTATTTCACCTCCACCGGGATGCGCTGTTCACCGACCGTCAACACGAAATCGACCTCCGGTTCAGGCCCGCGCTCGGGGAAGTGCGCCACATCGAGACCGATGATAGACCGGAAGAAATATCCGACCGTGCTCTCTGCGAGTCGGCCGGCCAGATCAGCCAAATGTGGGTGCTGCTCGAGCGTCGCAGGCGCCAGCGGCACAACCTCCTGAAGCCAGGCAGCGCGCAAAGCATGGTCGCACAAGCAGAGCTTGGACGGCCCGCGTTTGCGCTTCAGCCGTAGCTCCAATGGTTCAATCAGGCGTACCAGCAGGGTGCCGTCCAGAAAGCGCAGGTAGGCCAGCACGCGTTGCCAGCCGATGTTGGCGTGCAGCGCCTGCCGCAACTCCTCCAGGTAGAGGGCCTGCTTGGGGGACTGACCGGCATAACGGCACGCGAGCCGGAAGACTTCCGCGAGCAGGGTTTCGTCGCGCTTCTGGCCGCGCGGTCCCATGCGCAGATCGTGTTGGATGGCGCGCCGGATGACGGTCTCGTTGAGGAAATCAGCGACGCGTTCCCAGGGCATGTCCGCGCGGGCCTGGGCCACCGGATAGGTGCCGCGGGCGGAGAACGCTTCGAAGGCCTGCATTCGGAGGTCGCGCTGCTGCTGCCCGAAATCACGCAGGCCGGTCCAGAACGTCTTGTCGCGCAACGGTGAGAGCCCGTTTTCGGGCAGGAACGCCGGGAGGTGCCCGAACGACCGAATCTGCGCGACTTCCCGGAGCAAGAGCGGCCCCATCTCGATCGACGTCACGCGGCCAGCCAGACTGTCACGGCCGGCCTCGATCCGGAGCGCCGAGCTTCCGGTCACCAGCACCCGCAGCGGATTCAGGTCAACCAGGCTCTTGAGTTGCGGAGCCCAGTCGCGGAGGTTCTGCACTTCATCCAGGAAGATGAACGCCTTTTGGCCCGTCCGCGCCGCCTGATGCAGGGACATGCCGAGCACGCTTTCGGCGTACCATCCGCACATTTCGATGATGGGCATCGACAGGCGCCGCAGGTCGGGCAAGTCGTCGAACTGCACGCGGAAAATCCGGGTCGGATCGATGCCGTCGTCCAGCAGCGCATGAATCACTTGGTTCAGCAGAGTGGTCTTACCCACCTGCCGCGGACCGCGCAGCACTACGGCCGGCGTCAGACCTTTCGTGAGACCACTCAAAACCGAACCGAACGCCCAGCGCCGGACTGGCGGCAGATCGACGATTCGTTCACCCTGCCACCAAGGGTTCGCGGCGCGCACGGTGGCTTCCAGTCCCCGTGAGACCAGCAGATCCCGAAAGGTCATCTGTCGCGGTCGCTTCCCGGGCACGCGCGACTCCTCCACCCTTCGGCCGCTACCGCAGGGCCTTCGAAGCTCCAGAAACGGCTCGTACTCGGCGGCATGTTATACGGCGGGGCGGGGCGGGGGTCCAACGACGGCCGTAACCGGTGAACGGTCACCCGGCGGCGCGTACGGGTGAGTGCACAACGAGGTGCACGGCAACCGGGCGGACTCATTATCGGGCGCCGACGTCCCGAGCCGCGTGACGGCTGTTCCTGCGCACGCGGTCTGTCGTATAATGGACTAGGAGCAACGATGCCGACAGAGCTGACCATCATCTTCGAGCGTGGCGAGCAAGGCTGGTGGATCGCCAGCATCCCAGAGGTTCCTGGCGCCTTCTCCCAGGGACAAACCAAAGAAGAAGCACGCGCGAACGTCATCGATGCGCTGGCTGAACTGATGGCGGCCCGGCGCGAGTCGGCGCTGCGTGACCGGACCGCATCCTCCGAAGTCGAAAGCGTTCCGCTCGCGAGCTAGCGCTCGGCGGGCGGCTCAATCCCTAGTTCTTTGCAGATCATTCGAACAAGCCGCGAGTCAATGTCTGGATGTCGCGGTACCGGCGCGGTCTGATGGTTGCCAGGTTGAGGTAGATCGAGTGTCTCTTGCCCTCGCGCAGCAGTTCGCAGGCATTGGCCGTCAGGTGTTGGATCAGCTTCTGCCGCTTCACGCCGGCGACCTCACCGTCGCGTCATATCCCGCGGGAGCATCACGACCAACAGAATTGCACGCGTCTGACTAACTCCTCACGCCTGCGGCCGTTGCAGCGGGAACAGGATCACGTCCCGAATGCTGGGGCTGCTGGTCAGCAACATCACCAGGCGGTCGATGCCGATACCCAGTCCGCCCGCCGGCGGCATACCGCACTCCAGCGCCTCGACGTAGTCCTCATCCATGACCGCCATCGTCTCCCCCTCTTCGCCGCGGAGTTGCCGGCTGAACGTGGCCCGCTGCACGTCCGGGTCATTCAGCTCGCTGTACGCGTTGCCCAGCTCCATCCGGTTCACGAAGACCTCGAACCGCAGCGCCACGTTTGGGTCGCCGGGGTCGCGCTTCGTGAGCGGGCACAGCGGCGCCGGGTAGTCCAGCACGAACGTCGGGTTCACCAGGTGCGCCTCGACGTAATGCTCGAACAGCGCATTGATCACGATGGCGTCGTCCGCCTTGCGCTCGTCCAGCGTAAGCTGTTTCGTCGCGAACAGCTCGCGCGCCCGCTGCCGCACCGCCGCCACGTCCGTCAACGGAAAGCCGACGTACTCCGCAAACAGGTCGGCGTATTTCCGCCGCGGCCACGGCGGCGTGAAGTCGATGACCGGCTCGGCGGGAGCCTCGCCCTCCCGAGTGGCCTCGCCGCTCGGCTCAGCAGCAGCTTCGCCCGTCCGTGCCGCACCCGCCCCCTCCGTGGCTTCGTGGCTGCGTGGCTTCGTGGCTATCCGGTACGTCCCCGCCACCAGCTTCGCCGCCCCCGCGAAGATCTCCTCGGTGATGTCCATCATGTCGTGGTAATCGCCGTACGCCTGGTACAGCTCCAGCATGGTGAACTCGGGGTTGTGCCGCGGACTGATGCCCTCGTTGCGGAAGCAGCGCGCGAACTCGTACACCCGCTCCAGCCCGCCAACCAGGCAGCGCTTCAAATACAGCTCCGGCGAAATCCTCAAGTACAGATCCATGTCCAGCGTGTTGTGGTGCGTCATGAACGGCCGTGCCGCCGCCCCGCCGTAGATCGGCTGCAGCACCGGCGTATCGACTTCGATGAACCCGCGCCGCGCCAGCACCGCGCGGGCATGGTCCATGATCCGCGCCCGCAACAGGAACACGCGCTGCGAATCTGGGTTGCTCAGCAAATCCACATATCGCCGGCGATAGCGGGCTTCGACATCGGTCAACCCGTGCCACTTCTCCGGCGGCGGCCGCAGGGCCTTGCTCAGCAGCGTGAGCGAACGCGCCCACAGCGTCAGCTCCCCGGTCTTGGTCCGCCCGAGCTGTCCCTCAACGCCAACGACATCGCCAAGATCCAGCAGCTTGGCCACTTTCCACTGCACGTCGCCCGCAGCGGGCGCAGGCCCCCCTCCGTCGCTCCCCTGCGTAGCTTCGTGGCTACGTGGCTGCGTGGCTTCCAAGAGCATCTTCTTACTCAGCCCGAACTGCAGCTCGCCCGTCCGGTCGCGCACGGTCATGAAGATCAGGCTGCCGATGTCGCGGTACAGCACCACGCGGCCGGCGGCGCGAAAATGTGCATCCGCCTCCGCGCGAATCTGCCCGGCCTCCAGCGGTAACTTCTCCGCCGCCGCCCGGATGACGGCGTTCGGCGTGATATCGACGAACCGTGCCCCGTACGGGTCCACGCCCAGGGCCCGAATCTTCTCCAGCTTGGCTCGGCGGTCGGTAATCTGGTCACTCATAAGGCCCGGCACTATATCGCATTCCCGCTGCCAGCGGGAGCATTTGTCCTTCTGCCAAACCAGTGTGCCGTCACTCTGACGCGGCGCCGCGCGGCGGCCGACCGGTGCCACCGCCCTCGAGCGGTGCCGCTAAGCCGGCCGGCCGCGCTATAGTCCCGTAGTCCGTTGCGGGCCGTTCAGGTAATCCGCCCGGCATCCGATGGCAGCCAGGCTCCAGGAGCCGTCAATGCACAGCAAAACTCAGACCGTGGCAGCGTACCTCGCCGAGTTGCCTGCCGACCGCCGGGCCGCGCTCGAGGCGGTCCGCGACGTGATTCGAGCGAACCTCGGCGACGGCTACGAAGAGGGCATGCAGTACGGCATGATCGGCTACTACGTCCCGCACCGCGTCTATCCGCCCGGGTACCACTGCGACCCGAAACAGCCCCTGCCCTTCGCTGGCCTCGCGTCGCAGAAGAACCACATGTCGGTCCACCTCATGTGCGTGTACGGCCACCCCGAGCATGAGGCTTGGTTCCGGGCAGCGTGGGCCAAGACCGGCAAGAAGCTCGACATGGGTAAATCGTGCGTGCGGTTCAAGAAGCTCGACGATCTGCCGCTCGAAGTGATCGGCGCGGCCGTAGCCCGCGTCCCGGTCGAGAAGTTCATCGCCTACTATGAGTCGGCCATCAAGGGCGGCGGAGCCAAACGCGGAAAGTCGTAGCGGGCGCATGCCCTGCCGACGATCGACGTCCTCCCGAGAGCGGCGCGACAAACGGATTGATGTCGCCGCACGAGGGATATGCGCCGTTGCCTCCGCCGTCGCCCTTGGTAACCGGGCAGTCGGGGCGGGTCGCAAGGTCGCGAGATTCAAGCCCCACCCCGCGAGTTAAATGTGAAGGTAGTCTGATACCAGCGCCCGGCAGGCACAGACCCTCGGTCACGGCCACCGGCATTGAGGACTTACGCGCCCGGGGAAAGCCCGGCGGCCAGGCGCTTGGCGTGGCGGGCGACGGGGGCGCGCGGATTGGCCTGTTGACGGCGGATGAACGCAGCCACATCTGGGCGATTGCACACGGCGGGGCCGAGGTCCGCGACGACTCTCAGCACGTGGCCGAGAGCGACGTTTCGACATTCATCCGTCTCGTACGTGGCGCGCTCGGTCGCGAGGAGCGCGGGGATGATGCGGTCGAGCAGGTCAGGCCGGCAGGCGGCGATGCGGCCCGCGCCGCCGATCGCGTTGGCGGCGCTGATCAGGTTTCCGCCGGCGATGAACGCGAGGTAGGTGTCGAGCAGCGCGTCGATTTTCCGGGCGCTATCCGCGGGGGTCAGCGCGGCGATGATCTGGAGAGCGTTCCAGCGGACGACTTTACTGTCGCTGTTGAGCAGCGCCGCGAAGGCGTCGAAGTGGGGATAGACGTGCGCGGGGTCTTTCGCGGCGGTGACGCACAGCACCTTGCCGGCACCGAACCGGGCGGTGCCCGACGGAGCGGACATGGTCGCGACGGCCGCAGCGACGCGTGCCGGCGGCAGCGCGCGCGGCGCAGGGCGCTTGCCGGCTTTCGGCCAAGACGACTTCGACCGCTTGACCGAACCCGCCGCACCGGTGGCGGGCCGAGCGGCCCCGCGCTGGCGTGCGGGGTTCTGATTGGCACGCTTGGTGCGAGACGTCTTCGAAGCCGGCCGTTTGGAACGCGAACGCGATGTAGCCATGGGGGCTCCTTTGTGCGGGAAGTGCCGAAGCACAATGAACATGGTTACCCCATGCGAGCGCAACGTCAACGCGGACGCGTCGCATCCCTCCCGCCACTTACTCGGCGCGCGCTTGGCGGCAAATGCGGCTCGTGCAATTTGAACATTCGATGTTCAATTTGCGGGGGCGGTTCCTGCCGAAACCCAAGCCGGCTTCGGATCGAGCGTGAGTCCGCCGGACGGTCGCCAGTGACTTCTGCGCGGCGCCCGATTATTGGCGAGGATACCTCGTATCAGCGGCGCGGCGTGTCGGTAATGTTCTGGATGGAATGGGCGTAAGCCGACGCGCTGCGTTTCGCGGGCGCGCGGGCGGGCAACTCGGCGACCGCCTTGCGCGGCTTGACCGCGTGCGCAGCGAACCGCTTGGCGGCGGCCTTGTCGCCGCCCGCCACGGCGGGCGAACGCTGACCGACCTTCGCCGCCTTCTGAGATGTCCTTCTGGCCATGACGTTCACTCCAGGACCTCGGTGACTTCGACCTCGAAGGGCATGTTGTCACTCGCCAACCCAAAACCGTTCAGTGGCCGGAATCCTTCACGTAAATGAAGTCGAGCGAACGTGGAACGACAAAGTTCTCATAGCACTTGCGGCAAACCCAGTGGTCCGGCTCCGAGAACATCGCGATCGGATCGGTCTGTGGGGAGATCGTTTCCCAGCAAATACTGCAGTGCTCATGGTCCCAGCCGCCTTTGATGACCCTGCCGCCCTCGGGCAGGTTCTGATTCGTCACCTTGCCGACTAACGTGACGCTACGGCGCTTGAACGTCACTGCGTCGACAGGTTCAAACACCCGCTGGCTCCAACGTCGCTGACGGTCAAGAACCAGGGCGGCACGCTCCCCCCAGTAGCCATCAAAACGGGAATACGTCATACCAGGCAGCAATTTACTGATGTCCTCGGCTGCCGTCGGGACAAAAGCAGCGGAGTGGGACTGCAGATCGACATTCACGAACCGGCCGCTGACGAATTGTTCATCCGGCAACAGCAAGTCCCCCAAGTGCCGCTCACCGATCCAGAGCGGCTTGTCGAACGTGCCGATTGCTCGGCCGTGCTCTAGTCGGTTAATCGTAAAAGTGGGGAGTTGATCGATTGTCATGCCGCGGTCGCCGGGCGAGGAATGACTTACGGCCAATCAGCGACCTTTGCCGACTTCTGAGATGTCCTTCTGGCCATGCGGTTCACTCCAACTGAAGGAATGATATGGCTCCTGGACGCGCGCGTGTCAAACCGCGCGGTGTTCCACCATCCGAGCCGCGACGACTGCCGACGTGCGCAACGCCATCGCCGAATTCCGGCGGCGCGTGATCATCGGGCGCCTCGCCGGTGGGCTGGCATACACGGTCGGGACGCTCGAGCGGACGCTGCGTTCTCCGCAGCCCGCCGTGTCGAATCACCTCGGCGTGCTACGGCAGGTTGCCCGGGCAACAACGCAGAAGCAGGGCCAACAATGCTTGTATTGACTCAATCCCCGGAAATTGGCGCCGGTGCGCAGCTGGGTGCGGAAATTCGAGCGCTGCCGGAGAAACGAGCACCATAGAATCAGACCGCGGGCCGAGGATCAGGTGACCGACAGGATCGAACATCCGATCCGCTGTTCGGGAGGAAGCGACCAATGCAAGCAGAACCGCGCAAGGAACACCACTGGCTGCAGAAGCTGGTCGGCAAATGGACCTACGAAAGCGAATGCACCATGGGGCCGGACCAGCCGCCGATGAAGAGCACCGGCTCTGAAAGCGTGCGCTCGCTTGGCGACCTCTGGGTACTGTGCGATGGCACGGGCGAGATGCCCGGCGACGGCACCGCGACGATGCTGATGACACTCGGCTACGACCCGCGGACGCGGCGCTTCGTGGGCACTTGGATCGGCTCGATGATGACGTACCTGTGGGTGTACGACGGCGAGCTGGACGCGACAGAGAAGATTCTCACACTCAGTGCCGAAGGCCCCAACATGGCCGCCGAGGGCAAGCTGGCAAAGTACAAGGACGTGATCGAATTCAAGAGCGACGATCACCGCACGCTGACCTCGCACATCTTCGGCGAGGACGGCCAGTGGCAGCGTTTCATGACTGCGCATTACCGGCGGAAGAAGTAATCGGACGCCACAAGCGCGGCGAATGTCGTTGGAGTCGGCCACGGGCGAGGGTTGGCGCAAAAGGGGTTGACCGCTGCCGAGAGGCGCAGCTGTGTATCGCGCTATGTTGAAGCTCCGCGCCGCGCCGCATTCTCCGCCAGGCGTGCCTCGACCAGCTTCCGCACCAGGGCGGCCGGGAGCGGCTTGTCCGGCGGAAAGCGGATCGTGCATTTGCCGACGTCGTAGTCCCGCAGCTCGTCCCTGAAACGATCCAGCGTGGTCGCGCTCACCAGATAGAACGCGCAGTGGCGGTCGGTCGCCCCCATCGCCACCAGCATGCCGTTCCGCCGGAACGCCGCGAGCTGGTAGCTGATGCACTCCTCCGCCCGTGGCGCCGCAGCCCGGATCGTCCTGCGCAGCTTCGTCAGCGCGGCACGCTGCTCCGGCCCCAACGCGGCGAGGTACTCGTCAATGGTCTTGGCTCGGGTCTTCGCTTGGGCGGCCATGGCTTGAACTCCTGCGTATGCAGGCGGCTGTGCGCTGGCATCGCCGCCAACGGCCCGTCCAAGCGATCGTAGCCCGCCGCCGGGCCGGGTTCCACTCCGGATGTCACCGGCGTGGCGCGGGGCATCCTGACTTCTTACTTCTGACTTCACCACCGTGATTCCGGCCATCGGTCGCCCGCCTGCACTGCGGCCGTTTCCGCCTGCGGGCGGTTGTGGTATCCTATTCGCTCGGGCGGGCACGCGCTGGGCTGGTCGCACGGTCGCGATCGGACGCCCGCCGCGGCGGCCCCGACCCGCGGAACCTGGGAAAACACAGACATGCTGCAAACGCCGCTCAACACTTATCACCGCGACTGTCACGCCCGCCTCGTGGATTTCGCCGGCTGGGAAATGCCCGTCATCTACACGAGCATCATCGAAGAGCACAACTACTGCCGCCAGCACTGCGCCCTGTTCGACGTCTCGCACATGGGCCGCGTCGAGTTCCGCGGGCCCGACGCCGAGAAGCTCCTGGAGCGGCTCAACACGCGCAACATCGCCGCCGCGACCCCCGGCATGTGCCGTTACAGCCACATGTGCAAAGACGACGGTGGCATTCTGGACGACGTGATCGTCTCGAAGTTCGAGGACCACTTCCTCGTCGTCTGCAACGCGTCCAACCGCGAGAAGCTGCTCGGCTGGTGGGAGCGGCAGCGGCAGGGCTTCAACGTCGAGATCGTCGACCGCACGTTCGAGACCGCGATGGTCGCGCTGCAGGGCCCCGAAGCGCTGGAGACGATGGGCCAGCTCCTGCCGTTCCCGCTCGATGACCTGAAGCGCTACCGCTTCAAGACCGGCAACGTCATGGGCGTGGAGTACTTCGTCGCCCGCAGCGGCTACACCGGCGAGGACGGCGTCGAGATCATCATCCCCGGCAACCTGGCCCTGATGGCGGTGCGCATGCTGATCGAGCGCGCGGAGCAGCTCGGCCGGCCGATCAAGCCCGCCGGCCTGGGCGCCCGCGACACGCTGCGGCTCGAAGCCGGCATGCCGCTCTACGGCCACGAGCTGACCGAGGACTGGGACTCGCTCACCGCCGGCCAGGAATGGGCCGTGGACCTGACCAAGGACTTCATCGGCGCCACCGTGCTGAAGCGCATCAAGGCCGAAGGCCCGCGCCGCAAGATCACCGGCTTCGAGCTCGACGGCAAGCGCATCGCCCGCCAGGGCGCGCCAATCCTCCAGGCCGGCCAGGAAGTTGGCGTCGTCACCAGCGGCACGCAAAGCCCGACGCTGGACAAGAACATCGCCATGGGCCTGCTGCGGGCCGACCTGGCGGTACCCGGCACGCGGCTGGAGATCGACATCCGCGGCAACCGCAGCCCGGCCAAGGTGACCCCGCTCCCGTTCTACAAGCTGAAGAAGTAGCGCCCGCCCCGCAATACGGTACGCGTGTTTCCAGTAGGACAGGCCGCCGTGCTTGCCTGCGGGCTTCGCGCTTGCCGCACGGGCACGGACGCCCGCCCCATTCTTCGAGAAGCCTGGCGCAGCTCTTGCGCCGCCATTCTGCGCCGCCCATTACGCGGACGGCGCGAGCCGCTCGGCCCCCGCGCGCCGCTTCAGACCCCGCGCGCCCGGTTCCGATAGAACTCGCACGAAGACCCCTGCGCGGACGATCCGGACGCGGGAAAGCGGGCGCGCGGCTCTCCGGCCGCCGCTCACGCTCCACCCGCCGATCGCCCGCGGTATGTGAGGTAGGGCGCGTGTTCGACTGGCACACCGCAACCGTCCTGGTCACCGGCGGCACCGGCTCGTTCGGCCAGAAATTCGTCGAGATCATGCTCGCCGAGTACCATCCGCGCAAGCTGATCGTCTACAGCCGCGACGAGTGGAAACAGCATGTCATGCGCACCAGCGGCTTCGACGACCCGAGCATGCGCTACTTCCTCGGCGACGTGCGCGACCGCGACCGGCTGCGCCGGGCGATGCAGGACGTCGATGTCGTCGTGCACGCCGCGGCGTTGAAGCAGGTGCCCGCCTGCGAATACAACCCGATCGAGGCGGTCGCGACGAACATCAACGGCTCGGCCAACGTGATCGAGGCGGCCCTCGACAACCACGTCCAGCGCGTGATCGCACTCTCGACCGACAAGGCCACCGCCCCGCTCAACATCTACGGCGCCACGAAGCTGGTTGCCGAGAAGCTGTTCGTCCACGCGAACCACTACAACCGCGCGCCCGCCACGCGCTTTTCGTGCGTGCGCTACGGCAACGTGGTCGGCAGTCGCGGCAGCGTCGTCCCGCTCTTCGCCGAGCAGCGCGTCAACGGCCGCATCAGCGTCACCGACCCACGCATGACCCGCTTCTGGATGACACTCGATCAGGGCGTCCGTTTCGTCGTCTCGTGCCTCGAATGCATGGTCGGCGGCGAGGTCTTCATCCCCAAGCTGCCCAGCATGAAAGTCGTCGACCTGGCCCAGGCCGTCGCCCCCGAGGCCGAGATCGAGTGCATCGGCATCCGCCCCGGCGAAAAGCTGCACGAGTCGCTCGTCTCCGAGGATGAGGCGCGCGTCACCCGCGACGTCGGCGACCGCTACGTGATCCTCCCGTCCGATCAACCCTGGCTCGCGCGTCCCTGGCAACAGCAGGGCCGCGCACTGCCCGACGGCTTCGCTTATTGCAGCGGCACGAACCAGCGCTGGCTGACGTCGGCGGAAATCCTGGAGATGATCGATGGCGTCGCCGAACCTTGCCCCGCCTGAGCGCCGCGCCGCCCGCCGCACGCTGCTGCCCTACGGCCGGCAGCACATCGACGACGACGACATCGCCGCCGTCGCCGCCGCGCTGCGCGACCCGCTGATTACCACCGGGCCGCGCGTCGCCGCGTTCGAGCGAGCCATCGCCGAGCGCGTCGGGGCCGCGCACGCCGTCGCGGTCAGCAGCGGCACCGCCGCTTTGCACGCCGCGATGTACGCGCTCGGAATCGGGCCGGGCGACGAGGTGATCGTCCCCACGCTGACCTTCGCCGCGACCGCCAACGCCGTCGTCTTCCAGGGCGGCACGCCGGTGTTCGCGGACGTGGACCCCGACACGCTGCTGCTCGGCCCGGACCAGGCCGCCGAGCGGCTGACCACGCGCACGCGGGCAATTGTGGCCGTCGATTATGCCGGCCAGCCGTGCGACTACGAAGGGCTGCGTGCGCTGGCGCAGCGCTGCCGTCTGCCATTGGTCGCCGACGCGTGCCACGCCCTGGGCGGCTTGTATCGCGGCCGGCCCGTCGGCAGCCTGGGCGATCTCACGACCTTCAGCTTCCATCCGGTCAAGCACATCACGACCGGCGAAGGCGGCTTGATCACGACGGACGACGCGGACCTCGCTGGCCGCATGCGCCGCTTTCGCAATCACGGCATCACGACCGACCATCACGACCGCAGTGCGCAGGGCGACTGGTTCTACGAGATGGTCGATCTGGGTTACAACTACCGGATCACCGACATCCAGTGCGCGCTCGGGCTGCAACAACTGACGCACCTGGATGCCTGGATCGCCCGCCGCCAGGCCATCGCACAGCAATACGCTGACGCGTTCGCCGACTCGGACGCCGTGCGGCCGCTGACCGTGCGGCCCGACGTGTCGCACGCGTATCACCTGTACGTCGTCCGGCTGGACCCGCACGCCTGCCCGGTGCCGCGCGCCGCTGCCTTCAAGGCGCTGCGGGCCGCGGGCATCGGCGTCAACGTTCATTACATCCCAGTCCATCTACATCCGTTTTACCGGGAGCGTTTCGGCTGGCGCCCCGGCACCTGCCCGGTCGCCGAGGCCGCGTACGAGCAACTGCTGAGCCTGCCGATCTTCCCGGCCATGAGTGACGCGGACGTCGCCGACGTGATTGCGGCCTTCCGCGCGGTGGTGAGTGGCGATGCCAGTTGACCAGGTCGCGATCTTCGCCCAGACCGAGGGGGATCGCTGGTTCGAACGCAACCGCGCGAGCCTGACGCGCTGCGACGTCGCGCACGATTTCCCGCTCCGGCTCATCGAGCTGTACAACCTGCAGCCGCGCTCCGTGCTCGAAATAGGTGCGAGCAACGGCTTCCGCGTGGCGGCCCTGGCGGCGCGCGGCGTGCGGGACGCCGTCGCGGTCGAAGCCTCTGCCGCCGCGATTCGGGATGGCGAGGCCCGCTTCCCCGACGTGCAGTTCATCCGTGCGACGGCGGATGCGATCCCACTGCACCGCACGTTCGAGCTGGTGATCGTCAACTTCGTGCTGCACTGGGTGGATCGCACGCGGCTGCTCACATCGGTGGGCGAGATCGACCGGCTGGTCGCCGACGGCGGCTACCTGCTGCTCGGGGATTTCCATCCCGCCCGGCCAACGCGCGTGCCGTATCACCATCTGCCAGACCAGGCGGTGTACACGTACAAGCAGGCCTACGGGATTGTGTTTCGGGCGTCGGGGTTGTACCAGCCGGTCGCGATGCTGAGTGGCGACCACGCCGATCATGACCTGCGGGCGGATGTCCCCGAGGATGACCGCGTCGCGACCTGGCTGCTGCGGAAGTCGCTGCAGGGCAACTACGCGGAACGGCGGCGGGAGCAGCCATGAGCAAGGCGTGCGAAGCACGGCTGGATGCGAAACCCTCCGCCTGCCCCCGTCCTGCGAAGGAGCGGGGGGTCGCCCGCGTGCTCGTGCTCGGCTGCGGCTCGATTGGCCGCCGGCATATCGCGAACCTGGGCGCGCTCGAAGTCGGCGATGTCCGCGTGTTCGACGTGGACCGCGCCCGCGCGCGGGCTGCCGGCATGACCGTCGTGGATGATCTCGACGCGGCGTGGGCCTGGCCGCCGCAGGCGGTCATCATCGCCACGCCGACCGCGTCACACGTGGAGCTGGCGCTCGCGGCGGTCGAACACGGCTGCCACGTCTTCATCGAAAAGCCGCTGTCGCACCAGCTCGCTGGCGTCCGCGAACTGGAGCATGCCGCGGCGCGGCGCGGGGTCACCACGCTCGTCGGCTGCAACATGCGTTTTCACTTCGGGCCGGCGACGATGAAACGGTTACTGGATGCCGGCGCGATCGGCGACGTGCTCGCCGCCCGCCTGCAAACCGGCTCATACCTGCCCAATTGGCACCCCGCCACGAACTATCACCGCGGGTACAGCGCCGACCCGGACAGCGGCGGCGCCGTGCTGGACTGCATCCACGAGCTCGACCTCGCCCTCTGGTATCTCGGTCCGGCGACGCTGGCCGGCGCATGCGCCGCACCCGCACGCTCGCTCGGCCTCGAGACCGACGGCGTATGCGAGCTGGTGCTGCGCCACGAGTGCGGCGCCATCAGCGGCGTGCACCTGAATTTCATCCAACGCGACTATCGCCGGACGTGCCAGCTCATCGGCACGGAAGGCACGCTCTACTGGGACGAGGAGGATGGCCGCGTGCTGCGCTACGGACCCGCTGGGCAACTGGCCGAACAATTCGCGCCTCCGCACGACTGGGGGCTTAATCAGATGTATATCATCGAGCTCGCGCACTTCCTCCGCGCGGCGGGCGGCGTGGAGCCTTCGTGCAATCCGATCACCGCCGCCATCGCTCCGCTGGAAATCGCCCTGGCGGCGCGGCGCAGCGGCTGGAGGGCTTCCGCATGAGAACCGTGGCGATCATCCAGGCCCGCATGCTCTCGACCCGCTTGCCGCAGAAAGTGCTGGCCGACATCGCCGGACAGCCGCTGCTGGCGCACGTGATCGCCCGCGCCCGGCGCACCCAGACGCTGACCGAAACCGTGATTGCGACCACGCTGAATCCAGCGGACAACGAGCTAGCGGCTCTGTGCGACCGTCTGGGCGTGCCCTATTTCCGCGGCAGCGAGGATGACGTGCTGGATCGCTACTGGCGCGCCGCCGAGCGCTTCAGCGCCGATGTGATCGTCCGGTTGACCGCGGACTGCCCGCTGCTCGATCCAAGGGTGATTGACCGTGTCGTGCGCGTGTTCCACGGGGGCGAATGCGACTATGTGTCTAACACGCTCGAATGCACGTATCCCGACGGGCTCGACACCGAGGTCTTCAGCCGCGCCGCGCTGGAGCGCGCCTGGCGCGAGGCCGAGTGGCAATCGCAGCGCGAGCACGTCACGTCGTACATCACCGATCACCCGGAGCTGTTCCGCCTGAGCAATGTCCGGCACACGCACGATCGCTCGGCCTGGCGCTGGACGGTCGACGAGCCGGAAGACCTCGCGTTCGTGCGGGCGGTCTATGAGCACTGCGGCCCGGGTCCGTTCGGCCTGGCGGCGGTCGAGAAGCTGCTCGCCGCGCACCCAGAACTCGCGCAGATCAACCAGGGCTTCACGCGGAACGAAGGCTACGCCAAGTCACTGCGCGAGGACCGCAGGATCGAACGGAGCACCACCCCATGAGCGGTGCCGGGCAACAGCTTTACATCCGCGCGAAGGCGCGCATCCCGGGCGGCACACAACTGCTCTCCAAGCGCCCGGAACTCATGCTGCCTGGGCAGTGGCCGGCGTACTACAGCCGGGCGCGCGGCGTGGAGGTCTGGGACCTCGACGGCCGCCACTACATCGACATGGGCACCAACGGCATCGGTGCCTGCGTGCTGGGCGCCGCCGATCCCGACGTCGACGCGGCGGTGCGTGGCGCCATCGACGCCGGCACGATGTCCACGCTGAACTGCCCCGAGGAGGTGGAGCTCGCCGACCTGCTCTGCGAGCTGCACCCATGGGCGGACAAAGTGCGGTTTGCCCGCGGTGGCGGCGAAGCGATGGTCATGGCCGTGCGGATCGCGCGGGCGGGGACCGGGCGCGACCACGTCGCCTTCTGCGGCTATCACGGCTGGCACGACTGGTATCTGTCGGCCAATCTCGCCTGCGACCGCACGCTTGACGGCCACCTGCTGCCGGGTCTCGCACCCGCCGGCGTCCCGCGCGGACTCACCGGCACCACGCACGCGTTCGAGTACAACCACGGCGAACAACTCGCGGCGATTGTGGCCGAGCACGGGCCGCAGCTCGCCGCGATCGTCATGGAGCCGCAGCGCGGCCACGCGCCCGAGCCGGGATTTCTGGAGCAGGTGCGGCAACTGGCGACCGCCTGCGGCGCGGTCCTCATCTTCGACGAGATCACCGCGGGCTGGCGCGTGAACACCGGCGGAATCCACCTGCAATCCGCCGTCCGCCCCGACATCGCGGTTTTCGCCAAGGCGATGAGCAACGGCTATCCGATGGCGGCAGTGATTGGCACAGCCGCGGCCATGGACGCCGCGCAGGACACGTTCATCAGCAGCACGTACTGGACCGAGCGCATCGGCCCGGTCGCCGCCCTGGCCACGATTCGCAAGCACCGGCGCTGCGATGTCGGCCGTCACCTGGTGCGCATCGGCCAGCGCGTGCAGACGGGCTGGCGCGCCGTGGCAGACGAAGCCGGCCTGGCAATCCGCGTCGGTGGCCTGCCACCGCTCGCGCACCTGTCGTTCGAGCACGAGCAGAGCGCCGGCCTGAGCACGCTGTTCACGCAGGAGCTGCTGGCGCGCGGCTATCTCGCCGGCGACAGCTTCTACGCCACGTATGCGCACCAGACCGAGCATGTGGACGCCTATCTCGCCACCGTGCACGAGGTGTTCGGCGTGCTGGTGCAGGCGATCGAGCGCAACCGCATTACGCAGATGTTGAAGGGACCGGTGGCCCAATCCGGCTTCCGGCGCTTGACCTGACCCGGAGGAACGCAGCCCCGTGATGTTGGAACAGTCCGCAGAGCCGTCCGCGCCGCACTGCGCCGCCGCCGATCCGGCCCGCGAGTTCAAGCGCGTCGTCCGATATGCGCTGGACCAGGTGCTCTACCTGCGCGATATCCGCGACGAATGCCCGCTCTTCCCGCAGCTCGTGCAGATCGAGCCGACCAACGCCTGCAACCTGCGCTGCGTCCACTGCCACCATCACCGGCCGGCGGACGGCCAGCGCGTCTATACGCGCCGCATGGGCATCATGGCCATGCCGCTCTACCACCAGATCATCGACGAGCTCGCCCCGTCACGGACCGCCATCAGCCTGAACGTGCAGGGCGAGCCTACGCTCCATCCGCAGTTTCTGGACATGGTCGCCTACGCCAAGCGCCAGGGCCTGCACACGTCGGTACTCACCAACGGCACGCGCCTGACGCCCGAGCTGACGGCAGCCCTGCTCCGGCTCGGCCTGGACCGGATCGTGTTCTCGTTCGACGCGGTCGACCGGGCGATCTACGAGAGCATCCGCATCAAGTCGCAGTTCGAGCCGACGCTGCGGAACATCCTGCACTTCATCCGCGTCAACCACGAGCACGGCCACCCCACGCATGTGTGCCTCTCCATGGTCGAGCAACAGCGCAACCGGGCCCACGCTGCCGCGTACGAACGCTACTTCGCCCGGCTGCCCGTGGACAAGGTCTTCCGCAACCCGCTGCTGAATCTCTCCGGCGCTGCCGGCACGCGCGGCGAAATCGATCTGGCCGCCCTGCAGCGCGGCCCGCGCGCGCACTGGCCGATCTGCCGCATCGCGTGGGAGTACCTCACGGTGAACTGGGACGGCGAAGCATCGCCGTGCCCCGTGGACGTCAACGTGGTCTATTCGCTCGGCAACGTCCGCGGGAGCTCACTGCACGAAATCTGGAACAACGACCGCATGCGCGCGTTCCGCCGGGCCCACCTGACGCGCGACTACACCGCGATCGAGCGCAACGGCCCGTTGTGCGGAAGCTGCAACTGCCTGTGGGACCCCACGTACGACCTGCGCGCCGTCGAAGAACACGTCGTGGAATCCATCTACCGCACGGCCGTGCAGCACGCGCATACCCTCATGCCGCGCGTCCCGCTGGACCAGGATGAGCGCTATCACGACCTGCTCGGCGAGATCGAAAAGCTCGAACCCGCCTGCGAGGGCGTGCGATGACCGGTGCTTGTGCGACCGCCGATCCACAAGCGCTTGAGTGGGTGGCCCGCCGCCCGGCCAGCGATTACCAGGAGTACCTCGCGGAATACGTCGCCGACTTCACGCCCCACCGGCTGGCAACCTGGCGCGACGGCCCCGGCCGGCTTGTCCGCCTCGGCTCACAGCAACACCCCCAGGCCCTTGCCCGCGTCGTCGAGCAGCCCTGGGACACCGCGTGCCTGGGCGTCGGCGTCGCGCAGATCGCGCTGCTCGCCGGCGCAGATACAACCGTGAAGCACAAGCTCATTGAGGAAATCAAGCGTCAGGCCCGCGCCCACGCTACACACCTGCTGACCTGTCGTGTCGGCTATCACGACCTGTCGTCGCTGCACGCCTTGGAGACGGCCGGCTTCCGCACCATGGACGCCATGAGCATCTTCCTCGCCGACCAGGCCCGGCTCGCTGGCGGTCTCGAATCCCCCAGCTACTCCGGCCTCGGCGACAGCGAGATCCGCCTGCTTGAAGACACCGACGTCGACACGCGCCGCACGCTGCGCGCTTTGGCCGCCAGCGCCTTCCGCCACGGACGCGTTGCCAACGATCCGGCGTTTTCGCCGCAGCAGGTGGCGGCGTTCTACGGCGGCCTGTTCGAGAGCGACCTGGAGGCCGATGGCAGCGTGCTGCTGGCGGCGCGCCGGGCCGGCCGGATCGTCGGCTTCGTGCTTGGCGGCGAGGACTTCGCGCTGCGCCGTCACCTGGATCTTGCCCTCGGGTACCTGAACCTGATCGCCGTAGACCCCGCGCTGGCGGGCCAGGGGCTCGGCCGGGCGCTCATGCGGGCGTTCCTGACCGAGATGCACAGGCGTGTCCGGCTCGTGGAGGTCGGCACGCAGATCAATAACTACCCCGCGCTGAACCTGTACTATGGCGCCGGGCTGAAATGCGTGTCCGCGCTCGTCACGTTGCATCTGTGGTTGTGAGTCGGCTTGCGCAAGAATGGAGTCTTGCGGGCGTGCAGTATCGACACGTGTCCAAAGCGGCCATCGTTGCGGAGTACGCCGCCGCCAGCCGGCGACGGACCGACTTCGAACGCGCCAAGTGGGGCACGCCGGAAGGCATGCTCAACCGCTTCCGGCTCGGACTCGCGCTGGTCGCCTGGGCCGACGTACGACGGTGGCTCGACATTGGCTGCGGCACCGGCGCGTTCTTCTCGCTGGCCGAGGCGGCGGGGCACCGCTTTGACGAGCTGGTCGGCGTGGACATTACTCCCGAGATCATCGCCGCCGCGCGCTCCACGCCGCACGCCAGCCCGGCGCGCTTCGTGAACGCCGATCTGACCGCACTGCCCGCCGACCTGACGGACTTCGATCTCGTCACGCTGGTGGGCGTGCTGCAACAGTGCGGCGCGCCACCGGAAGCAGCCTTACCGCCGTGTGTGGCGTGTCTGCGTCCGGGCGGACAATTTCTGCTCACCACGAAAAACCTCGGTTGGCAGGCATTCACCAGTGGCACGCTCAGACCCGAGCAGAGTCACTCGTGGTTCTTGTTTGACGAAATCGCCGCCGTGCTGGCCCGTTGCGACATCGAAATCCTCCGCTCCGGCGGCCTGCTCCCGCGGACCGGGCGTGTCGTGCCGCTGGCAGAATCGCACAGCATGTACATCTGGGGCCGCAAGCGAGGTGTGGCATGAGTGCGCCGGCCCGCGAAATGCACCTGGCCGTTCGCGCCGATGCCAGCCACGACATCGGCTACGGGCACATCCGGCGCACGCTGGCGGTCGTGGACCGGCTGCGCGCCCACACGAACCTGCGCGTGAAGTACCTCATGCATCCCGCGAGCGACGGCGCACCGGCGAGCGCAGCCGGTTGCGAGGTTGCGCGTTTGCCGGACGGCCGCGCGGAGACGCTCGCCGCCGCGGTGCACGCGCTCGGCGGCCCGCTGCTCATCGACACGTACCGCCTGACGACGGAACAACTGGATCAGCTCCACGCGTCCAACTTGTGTTTGTGTGTCTTTGACGATGGTTGTCGGTTGGCCCGTTACGCGGCACACCTGGTCATTGACGTCGGCCCCGGCGCCGAAGCGGCCCCGTACTACGGTCTGCCCGACACGCGGTTCTGCCTCGGCGTGGCCTACTATCCGCTCCGCCCGGAATTCCAGTCCACGCCCCCGCGCGCGGCGCCGGGCGGGGCGGTGCGCCGGCTCGTCGTCACCTTCGGCGGCAGCGATCCGGACGATCAGACCGCGCGCGTTCTGGAGCTGCTGGCGCAACATCGCTGCCCCTGGGACGTGATTGCCATCCTCGGCCCCGGCTACACCGGCCGCGCCGCGGATGTCGCCGGCCGCACCCCGGCCATCACGCTCCGCCGCGACGTCACCGACATGGCCGCGTTGTTCGCGACGGCCGACCTCGCAATCTCCAGCGCCAGCGGCACGGCATTGGAGCTTGCGTATCTTGGCATTCCTGCGCTGCATCTGGCGATCTCGCCCGACCAGCGCTGCCGCGCCACCGCCCTCGCGGCCGCCGGTGCTGGCGTAAATCTCGGCTGGCATGCCGACGTGTGCGACGAGGACATCTGGCTGGCCCTCCAAGCCCTGTCATCCGACTTCGACCGGCGGGCTGCACAGAGCCGCGCCGGCCGCGCCCTGATCGACGGTCGCGGCGCGGACCGCGTCGCCCAGTGCATCCTCGCAGCCTGGCAGGCACACGCAAAGTCGATGAGCGCGGGAGCCGCCCAGCCATGACGACGCCGACCAACTCAGCGCGCGCGATGCTCTGGGTGGACAGCGAAGTCCACCTTTTGCCGCCCGAGTGGTGTAGTCCGAACTACCAGCCGCCGGCGGAAGAGACCGTCCTGCACCGCGTGATCTACGACCATCCCGAACGCGACGCCGCCCTCGCGCGTGCCACACTCGACGGCCTGCTCAGCGAGATGGAAGCGGCGCGAATCGATCGCGCCGTCATCACCGCGCTGCCCTGGCACAGCCCCGTCGCGTGCTGGCGCAACACGGCCTACATCAGCGAGCTCGTACGTCACCACCCGCAGCGGCTCACCGGCCTGGGCGTCCTGCCGCCGCCGGGCCACGAGAACCTGCGCGACGCCGTCCGGCGGATTCGCGAGGAATACGGCCTGTCCGGCGTAAAGGTGATCCCGTCGTGGCAGGGTTACCGGCTGGATGATGAAGTGTTCGAGCCGGCGCTCGCGCAGATGGAAACCGACGGCCTCGTGCTGATGCCGCACACGGACCACTTGTATCGTCCGCCGGCACAATCCGACACGGCGGCGGCGCTGTACGAGATCTGCCGGCGACATCCCGGCCTGAGGGTCCTGGCGCCGCACCTGGGCGGTTTGCTCTGCCTGTACGGCCTGTATCCCGCGGTGCGCAGCGTGCTCGAAAATGTGCTTTTCGTCGGGAGCGTGCCGCTCACCATGCCGATGGTCACGATGGCCGTGCAGGCGATCGGTGCGGACCGCGTGGCCTTCGGTACGGACTTCCCATTCAACCCATCCCATGACCAGCGCCAGGTGCTGGCCGCGTTCGAGGCGCTGCCGCTGTCCGCGGACGAGCAGCGTCTGATCGCCGGCGCCAACGTGCTGCGCTTTCTGGGGGTGCCGGCATGAAGATCATCACCGGACACCAGCCGGTCTACCTGCCGTGGCTTGGTCTCTTCCACAAGATCGCCCTCGCCGACGCGTTCGTCTTCATGGACGATGTGCAGTACCTGGAGCAAGACTGGAACAATCGTAATCGGATCAAGGGGCCGCAGGGACCGTTCTGGCTGACCGTGCCGGTGAGGCTGCGCGCGTCGGCGAGCCGACAGCTCAAGGACGTCGCGCTCGCCGCCGACGGCTGGGGTTCGCAGGGCCACTGGCAGGCCGCGCACTGGCGCAGCCTGCAAAGCTGCTACGGCAAAGCGCACTATTGGGACCTGTACGCACCGTTCTTCGAGCAGCTCTACACGGCCCGGCCGTGGCATTGGCTGGCCGAGCTGAACGAGGTCATCCTACATTACTGCCTGGACACGCTAAGCATTCGAACCGAGTTCATCCGCGCGAGCGCGGCCGGCTTCACCGGGCACAAGTCCGACCTCGTGCTCGATCACTGCCGCCGGCTCGGCGCGGACGTCTGCGTACTCGGCACCCTGGGGCGCGACTACATCTGCACCGAGGACTTTCACGCCGCGGGCGTCGCGCTCTACTTCCAGGACTATCAACACCCGACGTATCCGCAGCGCTTCGGCGCGTTCTGCCCACGGCTCTCCGTCGTCGACCTGCTGTTCAACTGCGGGCCGCGCAGCCGCGACATCTTGCTTGGCGGCAATGTCACTCGTGAGGACATCACCGCTGCCGCGCAGCGCGCCGGGCAACCCACCGTACTGCAACCCGAACTGCCCGCGGAGGTGACGCCATGACCACCGCGTTCATGATCGGCCGGCGCCGCCTCAGCCCGGACGATCCGCCTTACATCGTGGCCGAGATCGGCGTGAACCACGACGGCCGGCTCGACCAGGCCCGCGCGATGATTTCCGCCGCCGCCCAGGCCGGTGCGGACGCCGCCAAGTTCCAGACCTTCCAGGCCGCCGAGTTCATGGCCGACCGCGATCTGACCTACGAGTACGAAGCCGGCGGGCAGCGCGTCCGCGAGTCCATGTACGCGATGTTCAAGCGGCTTGAGCTGCCCCGCGCGTGGCACACCGAGCTGCAGACGCACGCCCGCACGTGCGGCCTCGACTTCCTCTCGTCCGCGGCCGACCCGCTGTCCGCCGACCTGCTCGCCGAGCTCGGCGTCCCCGCGCTGAAGCTCGCATCGGAAGACCTCATCAACCTGCCGCTGCTGCGTCATGTCGCCGGCCTGCATTTGCCCGTCATCCTCTCCACCGGCATGGCGGACGAAGCCGAGATCGAGCGCGCCCTCACGACGCTCCGCGCCGGCGGCTGCGACGCCGTGTTGCTGCTGCACTGCGTCTCGCTCTATCCCACGCCGGACGACGAAGCCAACCTGCTGCGCATGGTCGGCCTGCGCGAGCGTTTCGGCCTGCCGGTTGGATACTCAGACCACACGCGCGGCAGCGTGGCGTCTATCGCGGCGGCGGCGCTCGGCGCCGTGCTGATCGAGAAGCACTTCACGCTCGACCACGCGCTGCCCGGGCCGGACCATGCGTTCTCCGCCGATCCGCAGGAACTGGCCGCCCTGGTGCGCGACGTGCGCCGCGCGGCCCAGCAGCGCGGCACGCCGGACCTCGAACCCTCGCCCGGTGAACGCCTCGCCCGGCAGCAGTTCCGGCGCAGCGTGGTCGCCGCTTGCGACCTGGCCCCCGGCACGTGCCTGGCCGCGGAGATGCTCTGCCTGAAGCGGCCGGGCACCGGCATCGCGCCGCACCGGCTGGGCGAACTTGTCGGCAAACGCACGCGCCGCCATTTCGCCGCGGATGAACCCCTGTGCTGGGAGGACGTCGAGTGAGTGACCACGAGACCACGCTCGTCATTGCGGCTCACCCCGACGATGAAGTCCTCGGCTGCGGCGGCACGATCGCCCGGCTGACGCGCGCGGGCACACCCGTCGCCATCGCGATCCTCGGCGAAGGGCTGACCAGCCGCTACTCCGACCGCACGCAGGCTGATCCCGCCGAGCTGGCCGCCCTGGCGGAATGCAGCCGGCGAGCCGCGGCGCAGCTCGGCGTCCGCGACGTCTCGCACTTCAAGCTGCCCGACAACCGCTTTGACACGGTCCCGCTGCTGGAAGTCGTGCGGCTCGTCGAGCAGGTCATCGCACAGGTCCATCCGACTGTCATCTACACACACCACGGCGGCGACCTGAATGTCGATCATGCCATCGTGCATCGCGCCGTGCTCACCGCGACGCGCCCGACGGGCGACTGCCCGGTGCGCGAGCTGCTGGCGTTCGAGGTGCCGTCGTCCACCGAGTGGGCATTCGGCCAGTTCGCGCCGGCGTTTCGCCCGAATGTCTTCGTCGATGTCGCCGCGACGCTCGAAACGAAGCTGGCGGCGATGCGGACGTATGACAGCGAAGCTCGGCCGTTCCCGCACCCGCGGTCGTCGGAGGCCTTGCAGGCGCTTGCCCGCCGGTGGGGCAGCGCCGCGGGTTGCGAGGCCGCCGAGGCGTTCGAGCTGGTGCGGGGCCTGCGGTAGGCACGGCAGGGAAGCCACGGAGCCACGGAGCCACGGAGCCACGCAGGAGGAGCAACGAAGCCAGAACCCCGAGCGGCAGCGAGCGGGCCCGCGCAGCGCGCCACAATCCGAGCCCGAAGCGCGAGCGAGGGCCCGCGCAGCGCGTGTGGCACTGCTCTTGAGCAGTGGCAGGGAACAGCGGACCGCGAATGGCGAAACTGCAATAACCCGATGGGGCTTTGAATTCCGTGCCCGCCTTCGTGTCTTGGCGCCTTGGTGTTTTTGCTTGCCATCGGCTCGATCCGTGCTTGTCCGTGTTGATCCGTGGCTGAGATTCCGGTCGGAACAGGAGCGCTGCGGCCTTGGCGCCTGCGGCTGGGGCGATGAGACTCATGGAGGATCATTGGCGGTCAAGAACCGTCGACTGTTCCGCGGGTTGTGCTGGTCCCGTAGACCGACCGGCCCTAACGCGATTCGACGAGGAATTCCGTCCATGGGATGCGAAGCGACTGAGTTGCGCTTTCCGAGCGACGACCTTGGGCACGGTTTCTGTCTTCGTCCAGCAACATCCAGTCAATGGAAAGTGCTGGCGGAGATTGCAGTCGCGTTTCCAGCCCTGAACGTCACGATCGAAGCCTGCTGGTTCAGCGGCTTCCATCTCGTGGCGTTCGCGGAGCAACTCAAGCGCTGCCAAGACACACTGGCCGATGCGGCCGAGGTGGCCACACTTGACGAATCTGTTGTGTTGACCATCACGCCCGCGCCCAACCGCGCCGGCTGGTTCAGCCTGGCGCTCAAGACGCGGCGTGACTTGTCGGAGGATGTCGAGCGCGATGCGCCGGCAGCAACATTATTGATCGATGGGATCGCATTCGATCAGTCCTATCTGGCTGTGCAGCGCTCGGCGATCCTGGAGTTCTTGCGCCTCAACGCCGTAGACACGCGTGACCCGTGGAGCATCCCCGACGGTCGTTCTGAGCTTTAGAACGCGTGAGGAAATGCGCGACTTATAGTACTTACCCGTAAACCTCTGGCTCCGCTTCGCGTCTTGGCGTCTTCGTCGCGATAATTGGGGACAGGCACCTATTATTCTGACATGATGAGGGGACATTCTGCCTGCTTCTGCGCGCTCCGCGGGCCCGCTCGCTGCCGCTCGGGGTTCTGGAGGCGGCAGCCCGGACGTCAGTCACCCCTTCCGGGGCTCATGGGAAAAGCGGGAGGAGGGAGGCGCGGCCCGTCTCCACGGCCTCGCGGCCGAGGCTACTCACAAACGCCCGCTGCGCGGGCTCCCTACACCGTCGCGCCTTCCGTCGTACGCACGAAGTCGCGGCAGGCTTCGTACAGCGGCCGGCCGAGGAATAACGCTTCCACCACGTCGTCCGGCACGTCCGGCGTCGCGTGCAGCAACTGCAGCCGCAGCCCCTCTTCGGCCATCTGCACCACCGTCGAGACGGGATCGACCCGCACGTGCGTGCGGATCCACGGCGTGAGTTGTTCCGTCGTGACCTGCGGCGGGCAAAAGCGCAGCCCCGCGTTGAGCTTCGTGGTCGGCGTCGTCAGCGGCTGATAGCCGAACATCTGCATGACCGGATACGTCAACTGCTCGATCAGCTCGATTTCGCGCGGCGACAGCACCCGCCGCCAGCGATCCGCCCCCTTGCTGCTGATGCTGCGCTCCGTCGCGAGATCGCCATACGAGGAATTTCGCTGCCACGGCGTATCGGCCCCGTCTTTCAGGCTCTGCGCGTCGGCCATCGCCGGGGCGAATTCCAGCCCGAGAAACGCACAGATGCGGCGACTGGCGCCCGGAGGGTCCGCGACGAGGTCTTCGTACCGCAGCAGCAGGCAATCTTCGCGCGCCGCGCTGGCGTACGCCGCCAGCCACGCGAGCCCGGTCAGCTTGCGCCATTGGCGGATGAGGAACAGCCACGGGTACTTGTCGTCCGCGACGTTCTTCGAGGCACACACGGCCCGCGGGTCACGAATGACGTGGATCGATTTCAGGTGCGGCAGCGCGCGGTGCAACGCCGGCCCGAACTCGTCGGCCCAGGCTTCCTTGTGGCCGACGTACTGCTCGCGGCCAGTGCCGTACACGTCCTGCGTCAGGCGCAGCATGTCAACGTACAACTCGCGCAGCGTTGTCCCGCGGACCTCGTCCAGCCGCTCGGCCAGCTTCGGCGAAAACGGCTTGGCGAACGATTGCAGCGCGGGCCAGAGCATGGCGCGGTCGGTTTCCGACAGCGGCCAATCGAGATTCGCGGTTTGGACCGCGCGCAGCAGGCGCAGGCCATCGTAGTCGGCGAAGTAATCGCCGAGCGGATCGAGCGGCGCCGGCGCCGCTGGCCCGAGCACGTCGCGCGCGACGACCGTCCGCAGGTATTTCAAGAACGGCAGGAACGGATCGGACGCGAGCGCGATGTCCGGATGCGCGTTCAGCATCCGGGCGAGTAGCGTCGTGCCCGAACGGAACATGCCGGTAACGAGGAGCGGTCGGAAGTTCATGGTTCAGCCCGGAAGCGCGTCGGTCCCGGCGGGCGCGCGAGGCCGCCGCCGGCGATGTCGATCAACTCACGTTCCGCCAGGGCCAGTGCGAAGTCGCGCACGCGCTCGAAGTCGGCCCCCAGCTCGTGGGCGATGTCGAAGCACGAGCGCCGCCCGTCCATGAGCACCTGGGCACGTTCCTGCAGCTCGTACATCGCCCAGTTCTGCTTGGGGGAGATGTACAGCCCGAACCGCGAGAGGTACAGCGGCCCCTGGTAGCGGCGGACCGGCACAAAGTCGGTCTCGAAGACATCGATCACGCGTTCGAGCAACTCGAGTGCGTGCAGCAACTGCCCGGTATCGAGCAGCGCGGGGTTGTCCGCGTTCGAGTGATACTCCGGGTGGCGCAGGCTGCCGAGGTGGACCGTCGGGATCTGGAAGCCCGGCCCGTCGTAGAACATCTCGTCGTTGCACGACAGCTTGCGATGTCCCGCCTCGTGGTGCCCGCCGGCGTGATGGCGCATCACGTTGGCGAGCACATGATCGAGCCGGCTGTGGCCAGTGTAGGACCACGCGACGCCGAACGTCTGCCGGTTCCCGATCATGTCGAGATACAGGCCGCCGAGCAGTTGGGCGCGTTCGGCCGCGGGCATCACCGACAGCAGCGCCGCCGCCGCGAAGTACTCCGGCCCGAGCACCAGGCGGTAGCTGTAACGCCGCTGTGGTCGCCGGGCGAGCCGGTCGAAGAGTTCGACCAGCAGGGCCACGTTCGAGAGGCCGTCCGTGATCATGCCGGGGTGGCAGGTGTGGGCGGCGAAGAAGAGCGTCTCCGGCCAGGCGCCGCGCAGGTGATGGTCCACCACCTTCATGGTGCCGTCGAGGTCGAGGTCGGCGTCGATGCAGACCTCGTAGCGGTCGTCGGTAAGTTGCGCGTGCTGCTCGGTGGAGAGGCAGAAACCCCATTCGCTCGGCGACTCGTTGTAGCGGTAACCGTTGACGAAGTGATACGGCACCTGCGCCGGGTGCTGCGGGTCATGGTACAGGTGTGGTTCCAACTCCGCCCGACTCACCACGCCGCGATACGGGATCGAGTGCGTCCACACGTGCAGCGGGCAGTCGGCGTAATCCACGACGCGCGTGCCGTCCAGGCGTGCGATCCAGGCGGCGCGCACCTGCCAGTGCCGCGGCACGACCCACGTCAGGATGTTCTGCCCGGCGGGGAACTCGCGCACCCGGCATTCGAGCCGGCGTTGGATCGCGGCGACCAGCTTGTCCGTGTCAGGATTTACCGCGGTGCGGTTCAGGTTCCAGTGCGCGTGGATGAGCGCCAGCATGCGGGCCAGCGTTGCCTCGCGGTCGTCGCTGGGCGGCGTCACCGGCACGCTTTCCGTAGCCTGTGATGCCGGCAGCGTAGCCAACCCAGCATGCATCGCGTGCTCGCTCCTGGTCCGCCGGATACGACGCCGGCCAGCGCGGGCCGCGCGCGGGCGCAGCCCTGTATACCGTATCGGCCCCCCCGACTCTCAGACCCGAGCCCCGCCGGTCAGGCCGGATCCTGCAGCATGAATGGCTCGTCGAGCAGGATTCCGCGGCAGATCACGTCCATGGCGGCGTCCCGGCCCGGGGCCAGCTCCTCCAGGCCGTTGAGGTGCAGCGCCGTGATGTTCGGGTACATCGCGCTGTAGTGCCGGATCGGCAGCGCCCCGCGGAAGAAGACGGCGTAGGCGTAGCGCCGGGCCAGCTCGCGTGAAACCGCCGGGACCGCCCCCGCGCAAATCTTGCCGAGCAGGTCAAAGTACTGGGCGGGCGTGGTCACATCGATGCTGATGCCGCGTTCGGCGTGCCAGCCGCCGCCGACATTCACCACCGGCTTGCCGAGATACCCCGCCTCAATGCCGACGGTGGACGTGTACACCAGCACGACATCGGCGGCCTCGATCACGTCGTGGGCCGTCAGGTTCGTGTGCGGGGCGAGGATGTGCACGTTCGGCGGGCAGGTTCTGAATTCAGCTGCGAGCGCATCGCCCGTCGAATCCTGCGCCGCCCGCAGCGCCTCGGCCGGGTGCAGCTTGATGACGAGGTGCTGCTCCGGCCGCCGCGCGAAGTAGCGCACGGTCGCGACAACCCACTCGGCGCCGGTCGCGTACGTCGGCTCGTCGGTCGTCACCGCCGCGTCGTAACCGAGGTTCGGGAACATCGCGAAGACCAGGCCGGATGGGGTCGCCGGCAGGCCGATGCGCCGGCGCACTTCGTTGCGGTCCGTACCGCGCGTCAACTCCGTCCAGGCGCGGTCGCCATACGGGCGCGTGGCCCGGCCGGCGAAGTACGCGTCAAGCTCGGCCTCCTGGTCCGGCGTCAGGGGCACATCACGCCACTGCGGCCACCAAGGCAACGGGTCCGACCACTTCGTGCTCTGGTCGTGCTCGACGAGGCGGCAGCCGCCGCGACACGTGCCGAGCGTCAGATCGACCGGTACGCCGCGAGCGCGGGCGACCGAGCGGATCACGCCCCAGTCGATCTTCTGCCCGTCGTCCATGAAGACCTTGTCGATGCGCAGCTCTTCGAACACGCGCTCGCCGATCCGCACGAGGTACATGCCCGCCGCCAGAAGCTGCCGGGCTTTCGCGACCATGTCCGGCCGATCGAGCTCGAACGCGCCGACCTTGAAGTGGCTCTGCACCGAGCGATCGACGTGCACGCCCAGCGCAATACCGCGCCACTCGAAGCGCTTCAGCTCCGCCACCGGCACGCGGGCCGCGAGCCGGTCGCACTCGGTGCGCTCGTCCGGCGTGATGAACTCGCTGTACCAGCGGTGCGGAAGCTGCGCGGCCCGCACGAATGGGCCGGAGTTGCGATAGCACCACCGGTCGCACGCCAGCTCGTGGTGGTCGCTCTTCTGCATCGTGCAGGCCGGCAGCAGGCGGTCGCAGAGCAGCCCGGTGACTTCCGCGCCGCGCAGCCGGAGCGCGTGGGCGATGAAGCTGAGCAGTGCGAACTGGACCTCGCCGCCGACCATGCCGGGCATGAGAATCCGCCGGTACTTCAAGCCCGGCAGAGGCTGAGGCGCGGGCAGCACGCGGCAGATTTCCGCCACGCGCGCCGCGAACGCCGGGCCTTTCAGGATGCCGGGCGGCGACACGCTGACACTCGTGCGCGACGTCATGCGCTGGCCTTCAACACGGCAAGTCCTTCGCTTTGCACCCGATGGCCGCGGGCAGCGCCTCCTCCGCCCGCGTGCCGTCGTCGAACGCCCGCCCGGTGAACCCCTGGCAGAAGACCAGCCGCTTGAGCGGCAAGTGCGCCAGGTAGACCGCCCGCAACTCGTCGTCGGTCGGCTGTCGGTTCGACGGCGTCGCCCAACGATCGAGCAGCGCGCGCACCTCGCGGCCCGGGCCTGCGAACAGCCCGCTCAGGGCCGCATACATGCCCTCGCCGTCGCCCCACCGCCCCCACACGGCGTTGAAGAACTCCGAGTTGAGCGTGCGGGCACGGCGCGCGGCCTCTCCCGCCCGGTGTTCACGCACAAAGTAGTCGCGCGGGGTGATGGCATGATCATGCCAGGCCCGGATCGACGGCACCGGCTGGACCCGCAGGCCGAAGCGGCGCTCCAGTCGCCAGCCGAGCTCGATGTCCTCGTGCAGCGCGTATGGCAGACCAGCGTTGAACCCGCCCACCGCGCGCACAAGTTCGGTCCGCACGCTGAGGTTGTTGGTCCAGAAGTGACGGAAGCCGTACGTGCGCTCGGCCTGCATCTGGTCCCAGAAGAAGACCATCGACGTCTGCGCGAGCAATCGCCGCCATGGCGATTCGAGCAGCCGCTCCGGCCAGTCGAACCGGCCGAGATACGCGACGGCGGCCGTGGGGTTCGGTCGGATGCAGCGCAGATGGCCCGCGACCGTGTCAGCGTCCACCAGCGCGTCGTCGTTCAGGATCAGCAGCCAGCGCCCCTGAGCCTGCGCGATGGCACGATTACGCGCCGCGGCCGGACCGGCGTGCGGCTGGGCCAGGCCGACAAAACGCACGGCGCGCGGCAGCACCTCCGCGGCGCCGAGCGGCGTCTCGTCTTCCGCATCGACGACGACGAGCACTTCGTAGCACGCGGGATCGACGGTGCTGGACGCGATGCCGGTCA
Source organism: Phycisphaerae bacterium (assembly GCA_017999985.1). Lineage (NCBI taxonomy): Bacteria > Pseudomonadati > Planctomycetota > Phycisphaerae > Phycisphaerae bacterium. Next base: position 382,272 of record JAGNKU010000001.1, read on the forward strand.
GTAGCGCGCGCAACTTCGCCCCGCGGTCCGCGCAGGTGGGAATAATGAGGCTCAGCTCGACCGAACCGCTCACACGTCGCTCCGCAGCGCGCACGGCTCCCGAGCGCTGTCAGAACGTATTATCGGAAGCGGACGGCCCGCCAATTGAGCCCGGGCCCGCGCCACCGCCCGCGGCTTGGCCGGGGCGGTCGCCCCAGCCACGCCGGCTCGATCCTTGGCGCTAGGGATTTCGCGGAAACAGCGCCACGAACGGGTTGATGTCGCCGAAGTTGATCTGGTTGTCGCCGTTCACGTCGGCGTTGTGGATGTTGCAGGCCCCGGGCATCTCCCAGTAGTGCGCCGGCCAAGTCAGGGCTGCCACGAACCGGTTGATGTCCTGACGGTCGATCACGCCATCGCAGTTCAGGTCGCCCGGCGACTGGACGAACTCGTCGGCGCCGATGTCCGGCCGGCAGATGCCATCGCCGTCACCATCCCAGCAGCGCACCTCGCCATCCAGGTCGTGCGGAATCGCCAGACGGGTCACGGGAGCGCCCGCGTCCACGCAGGGTGACGTGGGAGCGAGATGGCCATTTCCCGCGGCCGCGAATTGCGGATCGACGGCGATGTTCCCGCCCGCCCAGTTCAGCGCCGCGCCGCCCAGCACCTTCACGCCCGCCTGGCCGCCCTGCACGTCGCTGTGGCTCACGTCCAGGGTCAGATCCCGGATCGCGTTGATCGCAATCTGCGCGTCTTCATAGCCCGTGTTGCCCCAGACGATGCAGTTCTCGACCCGCGCCGCAATCATGTCGATGTACCCGTTGATGATCAGGCCGCCGCCGTACTCGAAGGACGTGTTCGCGGCCAGCGTGCAGTTGCGCACACTGGTCTGCGCATTGTAGGTCCGCACGCCGCCGCCGAGATTGCCGGTGACGAAGCAGCTCGTCATGACCAGCTCGCCGCGGCTGACGTCCACGCCCAGGCCGCCGTGGCCGGCGATCGTGCTGCCGCGCAGGGCCACACGCGCGGTATCGGCATAGATGCCGGCCACCATGTTGTTCTGCACGCGGCAGCCGCGGAGCGTTGGATGGTACGAGTACGCCGTCACGCCCAACTGGTTATCCTCGAGCGTACAGCCGGCCAGCACGGGCGCTGCCCCCGGCTCGCCATACAGCGCGTTGGCGTGCCCGGACAGCACGCAATCCCGGAGCGTGCTCGCGTAGCCGCCGCAATAAACGCCGGCGAACGGCGCGTTCGCGATGGTCAAGCCCTGCAGGATCGGTTCATCGGCCCCGTCACCACCGATCAGGAAGGCCGTCCCCCAGCCCGAGTAATCACCCTGCACATCGATGACGCAGTGCTCCGGGCCGTGCTCGCTGCGCACGACGAAGTTCCGATAGCCGCCGTAGTCCCAGTTGTAGAAATCCACGTCCAGGTTGCCGAACCCCGTGTACGTGCCGTCGCGCACGATGATCTCGACCAGCTCCGTGTTGCCGTTCAGCTCGCCGAGGCTGTTGAGGGCTTCCTGCAGCGCGTCGAAGGGATGAGCCGCGCTGCCGTCCTCCGCCGGATCGCTCACGAGCGGGTCGCCGGGGCCCGGGTCGTCGGTCGCGGTGTCGTCCACGTACCGCACGTAGCGGGTCTCGCATTCGTCCGGCACCCAGTTCTCGTTGACGTCGAGGCTGGTGCCGCTTTCGATGTCCTGCACGTCGGCGAGGCCGTTGCCGTTGCAGTCGGCCAGCGCGATCGCTTTCATGCAGAAGCTCGTGGTGCCGGTGCAGTCAAAGGGCCAGTTGGGATCGGTGAAGTAGTACAGGTCCTGCCAGGCACTACCGTCCCAGTAGTAGCTTTCGCCCGGCTGGGACGAGGAATTCACGATGGCGCGGGCCGGCCCGCCGCCGGGCATGGCCTGCTGCGTGGAATCGAAGGAGCGATCGTAGGGCTGCCCACCGGCCGACAACTCCAGGTACACGTAGAAGTCGTTGCCGTCCGCGACGGGCACCGGAGCGGCCAGATCGACGGTGTGGAAGCCGCGATACTCGATCGTGCCGGCCACTTCGGCGAGCTGGCCCGACAACTGCCCGCCCGCGAAGGTGTCGTAGATGCGGGCGGTGTACGTCACGCCGTCCGCGGCCGTGTAGAAGCTGACCCCCGTCAGCAGATCGTTGCCCTGGGCGACGAACGCGTTGAACGCGCGGCTGGCGTCCGTCTTGGTGTCGACCCAGCCGTGGTAGTCGTGATAGTAGAAGTGCTCGGCGGTCAGCTTCACCACGTTGTGGATGTTGATCGTGCCGCCGTCGAATGTCGGATAGCGTGTCGCAAACTTGTCGTAGTACGAGATCCAGAAGAAGCCACCCTCGGGGGTGTTCCACCCGGTGCCCCAGCTGTTCTTGATCAGCCACGCCCCCGGCCCCCCCGGCGCGTGCGTGACCATGTTGTCGTCCCAGCCGATGATCGCAACCTCGTGATTGATGAAATGCGTGTCGCTCGGCGGCTGGTAATGCACCTTGTGCCCGTTGAGGTCGCGGAAGAACTGCGATTCCGTGCACATGCAGGTCGAGACGGCCCCTTTCGCCATCACGTTCTGCTTCACCACGTCGATGTTGCTCAGGTCCGCCGCCACGATGTACATGTCGATGTCGCGCGCGTAGTAGCGGTGAAAGCGGCGGTGGCGGTGCGGCGGCGCGAAATCGATGTCCACGTACGCGGCATCCAGCTCGCGGACCATGCCCTCGCCGCGCGACATGTAGGCGGCGAGGTAGACCGAGTTGCCGCCGCCGTGAATGTCGGTCCCATCACCCGTCGGAGGATCCAGGTCCGCGTTGTGGTGCTTGTTGAAGCCGCTCCACCAGTCCAGGTGGCGCTCGCTGAGGTTGGGCTCGTCGTACTCAATGCCGTTGGGGCCCCAATTCCCGGTCATGAGCAGGTTGCTCTCGGGCGAGGCCAGCAGCCCGAACGTCCAGCACGTGCCGTACGGCCCCTGGTCGCGGATCGCGGTCACGTAGTTGTGGCCATCGACGTTCCGCAGATCGAAGGTGGCCGGCAAGCCCGCCGCCGCCGCCGCGCCGCCCGCCAACAGCCACGGCACCAGCAGCCAGCCGGCCGGTACCAGCAGGCCTTCGTCGCGGGAACGGGCCGGTCGTGGGATGGACGTCATCTTTCGCACCTCCAGGTCGTCTTGTGCCGTGTGTTCGAAATGGGCGCGCCGGGCGCACTCCGCTTTCAGGTCGCCTTTTGCCTGGTCTGGTGTTCACCCTGCCAGCGAGCACGGCGCCAGACGCCGTGCCCCTCGATCGACGACCGATAACTGGCCGGGTGCTCTAGAAACCAACGACAAGCGAATTGCGCACCATCTTCACCGCACGGGTCAGGCAGCGCGAGAGCAGAACGACACAATCTCGCCGGCCGCGGACCCTCGGGCTCGGCAGCACCAACTCGCCAGGCCACCGCCACTCGAAGTCGCGGCCAGCCAGGCTCCATTTCCCCAGCGTAGCGAGTCCGCCGCCCCCATACAAGCATTTCTGCCCAGCAGCGCACACGCTCCCCGGGCGCGTCCGCACCGTGGTTTTCTTCGGGCGCGCGGCGCAGGCCGCCAGTGTCTACTTGCCGCTCAACAGCATGACGAACGGGTTGATGTCGCGGAAATCGAAAGTCTCGTCGCCGTTGATGTCACGGTTGGCGAGTGGGCAGTCGGGGTACGCGAGCGCGTATTCCGCCGGGTTGCTCAGTGCCAGGACGAACGGATTGATGTCACCGAAGCCCACGACCCCGTCGCAATTCACGTCGCCGACCAGCGGCGCGTCCGGCCCCGGCCAACCGGCGAGCCGGGCGAGCATCCACCAGACCGCGCGGCCCTTGCGGTCGCAGTTCAGCGACTGCGAGTGGGCGCAACTGCAGGTCGAGCACTCGCCGGGGTGCGCAACGCACCACTCCGTCGCCCAGTTGTGCTGGACGCCACTCAGCCAGTAATCGCAATTGTCGTTCGCGTACAGCGGCAGCACCCACAGCCCGTCCGGGTCGTAGCTTTCCAGGTCGGCAAAATCGAACAGGACGCCGCCGGACGCCTGCACTGCGGCGCGGATCTGGTCGTTGCGCTGGTTGAGGTTGCCCTCGACGCCGCTCCCCACCAGGTGGCCGGTCATGTAGACGAAGGTCACATTCGGATAGTCCAGCCGCAGTTGCTGCATGAGATCCAGGTAGATCTGGATGTTCGCTGGCGTCGTGTCGGCCTGTCCGCACCACGACCAGAGCACGAGGTTGCGATCGGCGCCCGAGCCGTTCAACATCGTGCGGGTGCGGGCGGCCCAGGTCACGTAATCCGGGTTGCCCAGATCGCCCGACGGCGTGTAGTCCCACAGCGACAGACCGCCGGCGGTCCCGTTGTGATCCCACCAGTACAGCGAGCCCGCCGAGCCTTTGATCACGTCCATCCCGCTGATGAGCTGGCTGCCGTGCGACGTGTGGCCGTAGGACGCCCGGAACATGCTCTTGGCCTGGGTAATGTAGCTCTCGGGCACGAGGCTGAGATCCGTGCAGTTGTGATCGATGATGATCGCACTCTGACCGGCCGCCTGAGGCGCGGCCGTGAGCAACAGGACGGTCGACACAAGCCACATACCCAACGGAAGCGGAATGCGTAACGGCATGATTCTCTCCTCCGGTAAGCACCTGGGGACGCACGGCCTCTCCTGACCGCGTGGGTCGCCATGCGTGTAACATGGAGTTTCCGGTCGCATTATACCGTGTTTGGCGACTCGTTCCAAAGTGTCCGGCGCACCGCCGGCCGCACGCCGGACGGCGCGGCGTTACATAACGCTGCCAGAAGTTGAGTCCCGAAAGCAGCTTGGCCATCGGCGTGCCTTTCCCAGCCGGACAACTTCCGGATAAATTGGCGTGCGCGGGGAAACGTATTGGAGCGGAGACGACCGGATGGCGGACAAGTCGCAGGCGGATCAGGGCAGCCAAGCCGCCACGCCCATGCCCGCACGGACCGAAGTGGTCTACGCACCCGGGCGAGAGCCGACGGGCTTGCTGGGTCGTTTCACCGTGCTGCGCGGCGCAATGCCCGAGTTGTGGGTCACGTTCGCGGTCAAGTTCCTGGCGGTGGCGGCCTACGCGGTGATGAACTCGACGCTGGTGCTGTGGCTCTCGTCGGACCTGGGCTACGGCGACAAGCAGGCTGCGTGGCTCGTCAGCGCCTGGGCTGTGCTGATGACCGTGTTCACCATTTTGGTGGGCTCGCTGACCGATGCGCTGGGGCTGCGCAGGACATTTCTCCTCGGCGTGGCGATCTGCGTGATCGCACGCGTCGCCATGACGTTTTCGACCGTGAAGTGGCTGGCGTTGGGCGTCGGGCTGTTTCCGTTGGCGCTGGGTGAGGCGCTGGGCACGCCGGTGCTGGTGGCAGCCACCCGGCGCTATTCCACCACGGCGCAGCGCTCGATCTCCTTCTCCATGTTCTACGTGATGATGAACCTCGGATTCCTGGTTAATGGCTTCATCTTCGACGGCCTGCGTCAGAAGCTGGGCGAGTATGGGCACTACACCGTGCCGATCCTGGGCTACACCCTGAGCACCTATCAGACGCTGCTGCTGGTAAGTCTGCTACTGGAGTTGGTGCTGGCGCCGCTCTTCTACTTCGGCATTCGCGAAGGCGCGGAAGCCACCGATCAGGGTGTCCGGATCACGCCGGCCCGACGCGCAACCGACCGCGCTGACGGCCTCGGCCACACGCTGGCCACAACCGTGCGCACCACGTTGCGCGACACCGGTCGGAACATGGCCGCCCTGATCCGGCAACCCGGCTTTTACCGGCTGCTCAGCTTCCTGATGCTCATCGCGGGGGTGAAGTTCGTCTACATGATCATGTGCTACGCCTATCCGAAGTTCGGCATCCGCGAGCTCGGCGCAGGCGCGCCGCTCGGCACACTCTGGAACGTGACCAACTCGGCGCTGATCATCGTGCTCGTGCCGCTCGTCGGGGCGCTCACGCAAAAGGTTTCCGCCTACCGCATGGTGACTTTCGGCTGTTTCGTCGTGGCGGCTTCCGTGTTTGTGCTGGCGCTGCCCACGGCGTGGTTCCAGGAGCTGGCCGATGGACCGGTCGGCTGGGCCATCGGCACCTTGTACCTGGGCCTGAAGGGCAGCGTAAACCCGTGGTATCTGATGCTCTTCCTCTTCATCGTGCTCTACTCGTTTGGGGAGGCCTTCTACTCGCCGCGCGTTTACGAGTATGCGGCCGCCATCGCTCCGTCCGGACAGGAAGCTTCGTACGGCGCGCTGTCGTATGTGCCGATGTTCCTGGCCAAGCTGTTCGTGGGCACGTTCTCGGGCGGGCTGCTCGAAAGCTACTGCCCGGAGAGCGGACCGCGTGACCCGCAGACCATGTGGTTGATTGTCGCGCTCATGGCGCTGGTCGCCCCGGTGGGCCTGCTGGTGCTGCGCCGCGTGATTCGCGTGCGCGAAGCCGGCCGGGCGGATTGACGCCGATCAGCCGCCGCGCGGTGCCGAAGCGGAACGATGTTTCATTTCTGGCAACCCGGCTGTCCCGCCGGCAGTTTTGGGGGATTGACCCTCACGGGCACCGGCGGCGGCGCCGGCGGCGGGCGTGCGCGCTTAACTGTCGGTTGCGCACATGCTTACCAGAAGTGTGCGCGAGGCATTGATTTCCGCGGCGGGACGGCGTAAGCTAGGCCCCGCTGTGGATTGGGGATTAGTGTAACGGTAGCACGACTGACTCTGGATCAGTTAGTCCAGGTTCGAATCCTGGATCCCCAGTTGACCGGGGCGGCGCGAGCGTTTACACTTTATACGGAACGCTCACGGCCGTTGATGGTCGCTGTCGGTTCCGCTCTCGGACTTGCGGAGCAGCTCAACGGCCGGTAGAATACGTTCGTAGTTTTTGCCGAGCCCCAAACCCCGGGCCGGACTGCGTCGGCGTACGTGTCCCCCCCCGCACGTCCCGACCGCCGGCCCACTTTATTGCGCCGGCTATCCTATCTGTTTCGCTGTCGCCTCCCGCCCGCCACTGACAGCGCCTTCGATCGTAGAATGCCGCCATGCCGGACCCCGAACCCAAGCGCTGTCTCGGCTGCGGCTATATCCTCGAAAACCTGCCCGCGCCGCGCTGCCCGGAGTGCGGGCGAAAGTTTGACCCCGCGAACAGCAGCACCTACTGCATGGAGTTGAAATCCGGACGCAAGTATTGGCTCGCTGCGATGATCGGCTTGCTCCTCGTCGCACTACCCGCGTTGGGGCTCGTTGCGGGACAGAGCCTGCCCGGGGTGTTCGGCGGCGGGGACATGCTCATGGCCTGCGCATTCGTCCCGCTCGCCCCGCTGGGATGCATGACCGAAATCGTCGTCTTGCTCGTGAGTGTGGACGCACTCACTGACCCGTCGCATTGCCTGCGCCATCGCTGGGGGGCGCTTGCAGCACTTATTCTTAGCTCCGGATTCATCGTGAGTGCGCTTTGCTTGCTGGGCTACGTCGTGTTCTCCGGTCTTTAAGATGCTGTGACGCCGGCGCCGCCCGGCCGGGCTTCAGCCGGCTTGCAGAATCACGGCCGTGTGCCGCACTGCTCGACAAATCAGCTTCACGTCGCGAGAATCACCAACAGATGGCTGCAGGCTGAAAGCCGCAAGGCAGCCAGCCGGAGGATGGCACCCTTGGTCGCGTGTTGAATCATGGTCCCGCGGCTTCGCGATCGCTGGCGGCGTCGGAAGCTGAATGGTGGGCAGTGCCCACCCTACTGCTGACGGCTGACAACCGAAGACTGATGACTGACGACTGATAACTGACAACTCGCTTTCGGAGTTACATCTTGGCCAAATCTGTCAGGCCCCAGCGCAAGCCGGCCAGTCGCGACCGGGCCGCCGCCGGCGAGCGGATCAACAAGCTCGCCCGGGGCGTCGTCGGCCTGGTCCACGAGCGCGAGGACCCCTACGTCGACATCCCGTCGCGCACGCTCAGCAACGTCCGGTTCAACGAGACCAAGCGCATCATCGAGCTGCTCGACGGCAAGCAGCGCCGCTCGTTCTTCAGCCTGCTCGGCCGCCGCAAAGGCGAAGGCAGCCAGGCGAAGAAATTCATGCAGACGCTCAAGGTCGCGGAGGTCTGCCGGCACCTGATCGCAACAAGCGACGCCACCAGCCTGCGTGACCTGTTCTACATGCTCAAGCGTCCCGTGCAGGGGACGAAGGAGCTGATCTTCTACGATCAGGACGAGTCCGACTCCATCATCGAGGATGTCGAGGTCACCGTCAGTGCTCTGCGCGAAGAGCTGGGCGTCCACGCCAAGGCCGCCGGCGCCATGGTCGCCCCCATGACGATCAACGACAGCGGCGACACGATCAACCTCGCGACCATGGGCTCGGGCGGATGGAGTGTGCCGAGCATCGTCGAGCCCGACGTCATCCAGTTTGTCAAGAACCAGGCCAAGTACATCCTGCTCATCGAAAAAGACGCGATGTGGCAGCGCTTCAACAAGGATCGGTTCTGGGAACAGCACTCGTGCGTGCTGATCCACGGCGGCGGACAGCCACCACGCGGGGTGCGTCGTCTCATCTACCGCATGCATCACGAACTGAAGCTGCCGGTCTACGTGCTCGTCGATAATGACCCCTGGGGCTACTACATCTACAGCGTCGTGAAACAGGGCTCGATCAACCTGGCGTTCGAAAGCCAGCGCATGGCGGTGCCGGCGGCGCGTTTCGTCGGCATGAGCAGTTTCGACGCCGAGCGCTTCGACATCCCCGCGCACGTCCCGATGCCACTGACGGACGAGGATCGGCGGCGCGCGAAGGAAATCCGCGAGTACCCGTGGTTCCAGAGCAAGGCCTGGCAGCGCGAAATCAAACACATGGAAGCGCTGGGCGTGAAGCTGGAGCTCGAAGCGCTGACCAGCAAGGGGCTTAGTTTCAGTACGCAAGAGTATCTGCCCCAAAAGCTCGCGGACAAACGATGGCTGGATTGATGCCGAGCCGCTCCGCCGGCGGCGCTGCAGCGTAGCGACTCGTGTAACACATTGTGCCAATTGACTTTGCTTCCGGTATGCCCAATCGCCCTGCCGGTGGTCGTGGGGTGCCAAGTCCGACTGGGATCGCGCCTGATTCCGTAGCACGCTAATTACCGTGCGCGCGTCGCGTGGCCTGCGCGCTGGGTGGTGACGTTGCGCGCCGCCCGGTTCTATTGCGACACGCCCGGCGCCTGATAGAATTTGCGGCTTCGTTTATGAGGCGAGCGGTGCGGTCGGTGTAGACAGCCCGGGCGTGTGGTCGCCTCAGAACGAATGTTGGAAGGAGTTTGCAGATGTTCGGACGTATCTCTCGTATGGTGTGTGTGACAGTCGTGGCTGTCGCGTTCAGCGGCATCGCCGCCGCGCAGCAGCCGGCCGCGAAGCCCGAGGCCAAGCCCGAGGCGAAGCCGGAAGTGAAGAAGGAAGAGGGCAAGGACCTCGTCGCCGTCGCCGGTGAGGCGAAGTGCAAGACGCTGTGCGAACTCGTCAAGCTCGCCGGCCTCGAAGACGCCCTCAAGGGCCCCGTTCCGATGACCCTCTTCGCCCCCACCGACGAAGCCTTTGCCAAGCTCGGCAAGGACCTCGACGAGCTTAAGAAGCCCGAGAACAAGGCCAAGCTCGCCGACATCCTCAAGTACCACGTCGTCAAGGGCAAGATGATGGCCGAGCAGGTCGGCAAGGAAAAGGCCCTCAAGACCCTGCTGCCCAGCGCCGAGCTCGAAGTCGCCATGAAGGACGGCAAGTGCATGCTCAACGGCAAGGCCGCCGTCACCAAGGCCGACATGGCCGCCAGCAATGGCGTCGTCCACCTCATCGACACCGTCTTGACGCCGCCGGAGAAGAAGGCGGAGCCGAAGATGGAAGTCAAGCCGGCCGAGAAGAAGCCGGAAGCCAAGCCGGAAGCCAAGCCGGCCGAGAAGAAGCCCGAAGAGAAGAAGCCCGCGGAGAAGAAGGGCTAATTCGCGCCCCCAACCGCTAGCCGACACGGCAAACACAAAACCGCCGTGCGGCACACAAGCTTCGTAGCACAGGAAAGGCGAACCATTGCGGTTCGCCTTTTCTTTGCGCCCCACAAATCCCCTCCCTCCCAGGGAGGGGCCGGGGGAGGGTAAAGAGCCAAGCCGGCCGCGTGAGCACCGCCCACCGGTCAGGCTCCGCCCCGCTCCTCTACGCCGGCCGCCGTCCCGGGATCAACCCGCGCGGCGCCCCGATGTCCACCACGACCACCCGCCCCACCACCGCCTGTGCCGCGGGCGTCTCGAAGCCTACCTTCGGCGCAACCATCGTCACTGTCGCATCCGCGCGAAAGCACGGCGTTTGCACAGCGCCACGGTCCGCATCCAGCCCGGACGGAATGTCGATAGCAATCCGCCGGGCGTGCGGCGCCGCGTTGGCCAACTCGATCAGCGTGGCCATCACCGCGCGCGGCGCGCCCGTCGAGCCCGTCCCCAGCAAGGCATCGACGATCAAGTCCGCGCGCGCCACGGCATTCTGCGCCGCGTCGCGGCCACGTTCCTCGAATGCCCGGATCAGCTCGAGCCCCATGCGCTCCAGAATCCGCAAATTCACGCCGGCATCACCCGTGGATTTCTCCGGCGGCGCCGCCAGCACCACGTCGATCGCGACGCCCGCGTTGCTCAGGTGGCGTGCAATGACGAAGCCGTCGCCGCCGTTGTTCCCCGGCCCGCAGAGGATCGCGACGCGCGCGGCGCGCGGATTCACCAACGCGCCATAGACAAACTCCGCCGCCGCGCGACCGGCGTTCTCCATCAGCACCAGCCCCGGCACGCCGGCGTGCTCGATCGCCAGCACGTCCAGATCGCGAATCTGCTGACAGGTCAGCGCCTCGCCAGGTGGATACGGTATGCCCATCGCCCTGCTCCCATCGCGCGCCCGCCGCCGCCCGTTGGCCGCGGTGCGCCAGCGTGAATCACACTATCCGGCGGAATCGCGAATGCAAGGCGTCGCGGAGAGGTACGGAGGCACGGAGGCACGCAGAGGAAGCCACGCAGCCACGCAGCCACGAAGGGTGCGATGGAGCCAGAACGCCGACGGCAGCGCACGGGGTTCTGACTGCGTTGCAGCGTCGCCTCGCCTGTGTGGCTGCGTGGCTCCGTGGCTGGTTTGGATCGCTGCGATGCAAACCATGGAACATGGCCCGGCGGCGCGCGACGTTCAGCGCTCTTCGTACCGCGGCACCGTCTGCAGCAGCATCACCTTCCCCTCGATCGCGTCCTTCAGGCGCTCGGCGTCCAGTAGCACGTCGCGGTTTGCCTCAAAGAAGCGCCCCAGCGCCTTCCAATCCTTGAACACCAGCGCGTGCCGCCCGAAATCCCGCCCCGGCTCTTTCGACAAGATCAGCGTGAGCATCTCACTCGCGCCGTACGCCTCCGCGTCCGACACCGTGTTGCCGATCCCGATCAGCAGCCGCGGCCAGGCCTTCCGCAGGCTGCGCAGCTTCTGCTGCTTGAACGCCCCCGGCCGCAGCATCTGGCGCACGCTTTCCGCGGTAATCACCGGGCCGGCGGGAAACTCGCGCTCGCGCAGCCACGCGCGGGTCTTGTCGAGCAGTGACCGCGGCCGCCCCGTCAGATACAGGATCTGAAAATCCGCCGCCAGCCGGCGGAGCGTGCTCACGGAGCGCTTCAGCGGATCGCTGCCCTCCTCCTGGTCGTTGTCCAGCAGGTCCTCATACTCGGTCTGCGCGATCGTATGGTCGATGTCCACCGCAATGCTCACCCGCTGCCGGTCCCACGCAAACACGCGACCCGCCGCGCGCAGCTCCCGCCCATCGACGACGGCCCGCGCCTCGAACTGCCCCACCTCGGCATCCAGCGCACGCTCGATGTCCGCCACGCCCTCGTCATCGGACTTGGTATCGCCGACCTCGCGCTCACTCACGAAGAAGCGCACCCGCACGTGCTCGAGATCCTTGCCCATCGCGAGCACCGGCTCGCGCTCGACGCCCGCCACGAGCCGCGTCTTGCCGTTTGGCCCCCGGATAGCGTCGTCCACGATCAGCGTCGGTGCCCGACAGCCCGCCCCGAGGACCAGCGCCAGCCCCAGAAGCCGCAACCCGCTCAACCAACCCCGCAAAGCCCACATGCCGCGCACCTCCCTGTTCCCTGTTCCCTGTTCCCACGTGCGCTCGTAGTATACGCCAAACAAGGGAGCGTGGCCGTGTCCAGCACGCGACAGCCCGCAGCCGACGCCGGGTCATTCACCCGCGGCGATCGCGTGTTGCTCACGCTCTTCGCGTTGGCGGTCCTACTCCCCGGCACGTTCGGCGTCAGCCTGACCGATCGCGACGAAGGCTGGTACGCCCAGGTCAGCCGCGAGATGCTGCAAGGCGGCGACTGGCTGATCCCGCACTATCTCGGTCAGCCCTGGATCGCCAAGCCGCCGCTGCTTTACTGGTGCGTGGCGGCGTCATTCGCCGTGTTCGGCCTCCACGTCTGGGCCGCACGGCTCATCTCCGTCCTCGCCATGGTCGGCGTGGTACACCTGCTCGGCACACTCGCCGGCGGTCTGTACAACCGGCGCGTCGCGCTCATTGCCTGCTATTCCTTCATCACGGCCGGCCTGCCACTGGTCATCGGCAAGATGCTCCTCACCGACAATGTGCTCCTGCTCTGCATGCTGGCCGCGATGGTCCTGCTCTGGCAGTTCGCGACGCAGCGCCCGACGCCCGGGCGTGCGGCGGCGTTCTGGCTGTGTGTCGGCCTCGCCGTCCTCGCCAAGGGTCCGGCCGTCATCGTCTTCGGCGGCGCGTTCGCCCTCGGCTTGTTGTTGCAGCCCAGCGCACGCCGGCGCATCTTCAGCGCCCGCCTCTGGCTGCTCAGCCCGCTGTTCCTGCTCGTCGCGGGCCCGTGGTATCTGTATGCCGCGCTGCACGCCGGCGGCACGCTCGGCCAGCAATTCCTCGGCTACGAGGTCGTGTCGCGCATCCTCGGTACGCCGCATGGACAGGGCGGTCCACCCGGCTACTACCTCCTCCTCAGTGTCGCCGGCTGGCTGCCGTGGACGGCGCTGGTGCCCGGGGCCGTGTTCGAGCTCTGGCAGGCCCGTCGCCGCGACCGCGCCGCGTGGCTGCTGCTGATCTGGTTCGGGCTGCCCTGGATATTTCTGGAGCTGATTCACAGCAAGCTGCCGCACTACATCCTGCCGTGCTACGTGCCGCTCGCGATCATGTTCGGCCGCATGTGGGACGTCGGCCTCGCACACGTCCCGACGACGGCGCAGCGCATCGTCCTCTGGATCTGGGCGATCGTCCCGCTGCTGCTGGGCGCCGCACTCGTCGCGGCGGCGACCCTGGGACGGGCATACGCGTGGTCGCTGGCCACAGGCGTCGCCGGCGGGGCTTTGCTGCTGGGTTTTGTGGTTGTTGCGCGGCGGATGCAACGCGGCCGGCTCTGGTCCGCGTGGCGTTGCGCCGTCGGCTGGACCGCGCTATTTCACATCCTGCTCGGGCTGTGGGTGTTACCGGGCTTCGAGCCGTACCGGCTCAGCCGGACGCTCGCGGATCAGACGAACGCGCTGAGCGGCCCCGCCGCCACTGTCGCGGCCTGCGGCTATGACGAGCCCAGCATGTTCTTCTATCTGCGCCGCCCCGGCTGCGTCATCTCAACGACACAACTCGCCGATACGTTGCGCGAATCCACTGCCCCGGTCGTCGTGATCGCCCGCGACGCGGAGTTGCGGGCCGCGGGCCTCACGCCGGACGAGCGCCCCGGCTGGCACCGCATCGTCGGCTTCAATTACGTGAAGGGCCGCGAGGAGACCGTGTGGGTGATTCAGTCCAACCGCGCCGAACCGCGTTGATAGAACGTCGGCCCCAGCCCCCACACGCAGGCGAACACGACTGCCGCTGCCAGCGTGTACCCGGCGATCACATCCGACAGAAAGTGCCACTGGGACGCGACGCGCTCCAGGCCGGCGGCCAGCGCGATGACGTAGAACACCCAGCGCGTCCGCGGGAAGTAGATGCCGAGCAGCAATGCGAGCGTGGCGGCGGACATGGCGTGTCCCGAGGGGAATGAGTCGAAGTCACCGCTCGCGCTGAACGGCTCGAAGTGAAACGCCCCCAGTCCCGCCCGCGGCCGCGCTCGCCCGATCGCCCACTTCGACAAGTGCAGCAGTGCCGTCCCGATCAGGATCGGCGTCAGGAACCCGATGCACAGCCGCCCGCCATTCGGAAACGACAGCAGGATCGCCAGCAGCACGATCACCGGCCCGGCGCCCAGCAGCACGCCGACGACGTTCTCGACGCCCGGCTGCCAGAGGGCGCGCAGGACCCGGTCAGTCAGCAGCGCATCCACCGACAGCGCCGCGCCGGCCAGCAGCGCGCCGCCGACGATCGCCTGCCACGGAAACCTGGAGTGTTTCATAGGGCCCGAATCGTAGCCGGAGAACACCGCCGCCGGAACACGCGCGTCCGACATTCAAATCACGAGCTGTCGCGGGTCATTCGTCGCCGGCCGCCGCGCGCAGCTCCTCGATCGTGAACGGCCGCCGGCACTTCGGGCACGTCGGCCCCTTGACGCCAAGCAGGAAATGCCCGCACGCGGGGCAACAGTACGGCTGGTGCCGCGGTTGGCGGCGTTCAAAGCACCCCAACAGATATCCCATCAGCGCCGCGAAGCACGCAAGGACGAAGGCGGCGACATACTCCACAGTCAGAAGCACGACCGTAATTGGACGTTCGTCGGGGCTGACAAACGCTCCCCACTCCATGTGTGACGCCAGGCCGACGATGACTCCCAAGGCGGTGGTGGCAGCGCAGAGCGCTACACCTCTCCAGCTGTTTTCGTAACGGGCGAAGAAGAACGCCGCGGGCAATACGCACAACGGTGAATAGAACATAAGCGCAATGCCCGATTGCGGATCGTTGGGCAGGATCACGCGGCTGAAGACGTATACGAGCGCAACACCGCAAAGGAAGCCCAGTAGCCGCCTCGGCCAACATCGCTCGCGCTGGGACGCGCCCGCGCGCTGCATCACCGGGGGCTGAGCAGTCTCAGCATCCAAAGCCTCGTCGCGCCGCTCCTCAACCACGCCACACCTCCCGAAGCGCCGCCTCGCCCCGGCGTCCGCACACAAGACGCCGCCGTCGGCCTGCATTATAATCCAGTTTCGCAACGAGCCCCTGGATCGACTACGGAGTACGACATCATGCTGACCCCCTACCGCCCCGAACCGTACGTCAATTTCGCCGAGGCCGCCCCGCGCGAAAAGATGCTCGCCGCCCTCCAGGAGGTCCGCGGCCAGCTTGGCCACATGTACCCGCTCCGCATCGGCGGCCAGACGTGCGACACCAGCCAGAAGATCAAGTCGGTCATGCCGGCCCACTCGGAAACCGTCGTCGGCTTCGTCAGCAAAGCCTCACGTGAGCAGGCCGAGCTCGCCATGCAGGCCGCGCTCACCACGTTCAAGACCTGGAGCCGTGTCGAGCCCGAGACCCGCGCCCGCATCCTCTTCAAGGCCGCCGCCATCATGCGCCGCCGCATCTACGAGCTGTCCGCCTGGATGTGCTTCGAGGAATCCAAGAGCTGGATCGAGGCCTACGCGGACGCGTGTGAAGCCATCGACTTCCTCGACTTCTACGGCCGCGAGATGATCCGCCTCGGCGGCCCGCAGCCCGTCACACCGTTTGCCGGCGAGGACAACGAGCTGCGCTACATGCCGCTCGGCGTCGGCGTCGTCATCCCGCCGTGGAACTTCCCGCTGGCGATCTGCACCGGGATGACCAGCGCCGCGCTCGTGACCGGCAACACGGTCGTGCTCAAGCCGGCCAGCACGTCGCCGGTCATCGCCGCGAAGATGGTCGAGATCCTGATCGAGGCGGGCCTGCCGCCGGGCGTTGTGAACTACTGCCCCGGCTCGGGCGCCGAGATCGGCGACTACCTCGTCGAGCATCCGAAGACGCGTTTCGTGTCGTTCACCGGCTCGATGGACGTCGGCCTGGGCATCTTCCAGAAGTGCGGGAAGGTCGCGCCGGGCCAGATCTGGCTCAAACGCTCCATCCTCGAGATGGGCGGCAAGGACTGCATCGTGGTCGATGAGACCGCCGACATCGACGCGGCCGCCGAGGGTATCGTCACCGCCGCGTTCGGGTTCCAGGGGCAGAAGTGCTCGGCGTGCTCACGGGCGATTTTGCATCGCGACATCTACGACGCCGTCGTGCAGCGCGTCGTGGACCGCGCCAGGAAGCTCACGGTCGGCGACACGACCAGCGCCGAGAACTACTACATGGGCGCCGTGATCGACGAGGCCTCGCACCGCAAGATCAACGAGTACATCGCGCTGGGCAAGAAGGAAGGCCGCGCGGTCCTCGCGGACACGAAGGTGCCGGCGGGCGGCTACTTCGTCCCGCCGACGATCATCGCCGACGTCGACCGCAATGCGCGCCTGGCGCAGGAAGAGGTCTTCGGCCCGGTGCTCGCGGTCATCAAGGCCAAGGACTTTGACGATGCGCTCGACATCGCCAACGGCACGCAGTACGGCCTGACCGGCGCGCTGTACTCGAATGACCGTTTCCGCCTGGAGCGGGCGCGGCACGAGTTCCATGTCGGCAACCTGTATTTCAACCGCAAGTGCACTGGTGCGCTCGTGGACGTGCAGCCGTTCGGCGGCTTCAACATGTCCGGCACGGACAGCAAGGCCGGCGGCCGCGACTACCTGCTGCTGTTCATGCAGGGCAAGGCCATCGCCGAGCGGCTGTGAGGAAGTGGTCAGTTGTCAGAAGTAGGGTGGCATCGCCCTCCAATGTGGTATTGGCGTCGCGCCGGTGATCTGGGTTGGCTGAAGATGCACTCGATGTCGTCTCGCGCCCGTTCGCTGATCTGCCGTATAGCGCTCGCAACGGTCCTGGCGTGCGGTCTCGCCGACGCGGCCCGCGCCCAGGACCTGTCGAAGAAGCTCGACACGCTCAACATCCGCCTGGCCACAGAGCACTATGCGCTCGCCGGCACCGTCAGCGACCGCACGCTCCGTGCGTATGGCGATTTGCTCGAGTTCATCCACCGCGAATACGCCGTCGGGTTCGCCAGTCTGCTCCAGGAGGACGCCGGCGCCAACAAGGCGCAGCCCGGCCGGCCGGCCAAGGCCAAGGTGGCCAAGACCAAGGCGGCCGGGAAGGCCAAACGCGCCGGCCGCGACCAGCCGAGCGCGCCGTCGGAGGCGGCCACCACCCAGCCGGCGGCCGATCCCAACGCGGGGGACGGCCGGTTCCGCGTGCTGGTGTTTGCCACGGAGAGCGACTACCAGGAGTTCGGGCGGGCGCACCTCGGCGGCGGCACGGCGTTCACCGGCGGCATGTTTCTGCCCGGCGCCGACGCGCTGCTGATTCTCGATCGCGGCAACCCGGACGACACGATGCAGACGCTCTTTCACGAGGCGTTCCACCAGTTCATGCACCGCTACGTGAAGAACCCGCCGATGTGGCTGAACGAGGGTTTGGCGACTTATTACGGCGACATGCGGGTGGAGCGTGGCCGGCTGGTGTTCCGGCCCGATGCGGACCGCTGGAAGCTGGTGCGCAAACTGATCGAGAAGGAGCAGGCGATTCCGCTGAGCGAGGTGGTTGCGGCGAGCCGGGCGGAATTCTACGACGACACGCCGATCAAGGTGCGCGGGTTCGAGAACGTGCGGCGCAAGAGCGCGTTTTATGCGGAGGCGTATACGCTAATTCACCTGCTGCTGGCGGATGCCACGGCCCGCCCGCGCTTGCAGGACTACATCCGGGCGCTGGCGCAGGACGACGGCAAGCACGTGCAGAAGATCACGGATGAATTCTTCGGCCCGGACGTGTGCGCCCACATGCAGGGCTTCTGGGTCAATCACGTCAACAGCCGTCCGGAGCAGAACTGACCGCTGTTCCACGCGCGCCCGGCAATCCGGCGGCTACTCGACCCGAGCCCCTGGCGCCAGCAGGGACCAGCCCAGCCCGCGCAGCGGGCGATTGTGAGTAGCCTCGGGCGCCAACCCGTGGAACGGGCGCCAGCCCGTGGGATGGGGGCGCATGCCGAGCATTACGATGGTCGTCTCTTTCTCCCAGCCCGCGCAGCGGGCGTCTGGGAGTAGCCTCGGGCGCAAGCCCGTGGAAAGGGCACGCCCGACCGTTTGCTCTCCCTCCTGGGAGTCCCCGCAGGGGACGATTGTGGCGTCAATCCAACAAATGAGCCCGATCGTATGGTACACCATTGCGGTCCAGAAACGCCCGCAACTCCTCGTCAAAGGACACTCGTCGATGATGCTCCGCCTGCCCCGCGATGTACTCCCGAACGGCGTTGACGGCGGATTGACTCACGCTGAATGCCGCATAGCCCGCCTGCCACGCGAACGCATGCCGCGTCGCAAACGTCTGATGCACCCAGCCGCTGGACAGGCTCTTCCATTTCCGCAGCGCATCGGCCGGCGCGACGTTGCCGCGGAGCGACAGCAGAGCGTGCACGTGATCTTCGGTCCCGCCGATCTCCAGGGCTCGGCCGAATTCGTGCCTGGCCACGCCGGCCATGTATTCGTAGAGGCGCCGTTGGAGTTCGGCGTTGATCAGGCGGGCGCGGGCCTTTGTGCTGAAGACGACGTGGACGAGGAGATTTGTGTAGGTGTGCCCCATCTGGTACCCCTCAATCGCCCCCTGCGGGGGCTCAATGGATGGGGAGGATATCGTGGGAAGGGGGCACGATCCACTCCACGGGCTCGTGCCCGAGGCTACTCACAACCGCCCGCTGCGCGGGCTACTTGTCGCCCGGCTTCGGCTCCCCGCCGCTGGACGCTTCCTGAACGCGCTTCGCGTGCCGATACTGCTCGACAATGCTGCGAGCATCGGCTGTGTGCCCGCATTCCGGACAGCGGACCCGGCCCATGACCACCCGCAAGCCGCGCAGCGCATACCCACACTGTTCGCAGTGCGGCGACGCGATTTCCATCCAGCGTAGAAACTGACGCCGCTTCGGATAGTACAACACATTCGGTATCAGTATGCCCACCAGGAATCCGAAGACTAGTGAGGCCCCCATCCGGTTGTCACTTCCGAGCAGGAGCACCGGGCACGCCACGTCCGCCAGCGGTGCCGCGCGCCACATGATGATCGCCCCACCGACGGCGGCCGCGCCGAGGCACAGGAACATCAGCGCAGCCCCGAGCACCCCGTACGAATATCTGCTGAAGCCCACGCGAAAGCCAAACAATTCGTTGAAGCAAGCGTTCCACAGCGCCCAGTGCGGGACGATCAGCGCCAACCCCAAGGCGATCAGCAGTACTTCCCGTGCGATCGCGGTCATCGCCGCCTCCTGGTCTGAGCTGCCTGGGCGCTGTGCCGCGATGGCAGTGGGCGTCGACCACCGCAGTGGCAACCCGCAATCACCGGCCCGCCGGCGCTACCGCCACGCCACGCCCGGGAGTTCCGACCGCGCAACTCCCTCGGTGCCGCAGCTTGGAACGCAGCTCGGCTCGCGCGAATACGCGTCGCCATTCTCGCGTGAACCCCGCCCGACCACAATGCGCTCGACGGCGTCCGAGGCTGCAGGGCCGGCCAGGTCGAGCATCGCCGGCGCATCTCGTTGAAGCAGGAGCTGCGCATGTTCCCCGATCGTAATGGCGTGTATTATGATCCGGCCTATTTGTTGGATTGACGCTTCAATCGTCCCCGGCGGGGACTCCCTGGAGGGGGAATGAAATGGTCGGGCGTGCCTCTTTCCACGGGCTCGCGCCCGAGGCTACTCACAACCGCCCGCTGCGCGGGCTATTCGCCGCGCGCTGCCGCGCAGGAATCCTACCCTCATGGCCATTTGTTCCCTGCTGCCTGTTCCCCGTTCCCTGTTCCCCGTTCCCTGTTCCCTCGCCTCCCTACGGCAGGTGTGTCCCAAACAGCCGCACCGACAAGGCGTCCAGCCGCGCGCGACGCCCAGCGTCACGATCGACGGCCGCCGCCTGGATCGCATACGCCAGATTCGCCGGCGACAGCAGCACGACCGCCGCCTGCGACAAGCCCGCCTGCGCCGCGATTGCCCGCACGTCCGCCAGTTCCGCCACGCTCAGCCCCAGCACCCGCGCGATCTCGCCGACATAGTCCGGCGGCGGCACCTCGCCACGCTTGTGTCGCTCGATTCGCCGCGCGACCAGCAGCGCCGCGCACAAAGCCGCGATGCCGATCACCACCGCGGTTCCGTGCGTCTCCGCGCACTCGTCGAGGAACCCCTGCCGAATTCCGCGCAGCCGGTCAGCCAGGTAAGTCGATGCGAGCAGCCCGGACATCAACGCCGGCGTGACCATCAGGTCACCTCCACCGCCGCGCGCCGCCCACGCACCGGCGACCCCAGCCCTGCCAGCGCCTGCTCCGCCGCGCGGCGCACGTCCGGCAACGGCGACTGCTGCCACCGCCGGAGCCAGCGCACGCACTCTGCCGGCGTAAAGCCGAGATGGGCGATCCACTGCGGGACCTTCACGCGGGCCTGGGGCGGCAGGTCCCCGAGATTCGGCCCGGCCGCGACGAACCACGCCGGCCGTTCAATCAGGCGCAGCGCCTGGCGCACCGCGGCATCGGCGAGCAGGTCCGTGTGCTGGAGCAGCGCCAGCAGATCGGCGCGCGTCCGCCATGTGCGGAGCAACTCCAACGCGGTCTGCCGCCAGCCGGGCTGGGCCAGTGCCAGCAGCAGGAAGCCCGCCAGGCGCGGCCCGTTCCAGGTTTGCAGTCGGCGGGCGACCACGGGGTTCCAGCGATTATTCGTCGGAGCGAGGAAGGTCCACAACGCTGGGCCGATGTCGCGCGCCAGCCAGAGGCACACTTTGAGCACGTCCATCTGCGCGTGCAGGTCGAACGTGCGCAGGCCCTCGCGGAGCGCGGACACCAGCGCGGTGCGGTCTGCCGCGGCCTGCGGCGCCAGGACATCGGTCCGTTGCGCGCCCTCCGCGTGGCCGAGCACGCGCTCCGCCGCCAGGCACAATACACGGGCCGCCGCGGCACGGACCTCGGCGACCGGGTCGCGCAGTGCATCGGCCACCATGAACAACAGCGGCGTCGAGGGCTGCTCGGTCAGCAGCGTCAGCGCATTCAAGCGGGCGCGCGGCGCGCGGCTCTGGAGCGCGCCAGCGATTCCGGTGCGCAGCAGCGGCGGCCGCGTGCGCAGTTGACGGCGAGTCGCGTGATCGAGGCGGTCATAGTGGAAAACGAGGCCGATCCAGGCCGTCTCGGTCGCGCGGGCCAGAAGCGTGGCAATGATGCGGCTCGCGTAGGCGGGTTCGGCCCGTTCCAGGGCGGCGACCAGCGTCTCGTCGGCCTCGGGCCGGGGGTCCGCGGCCAGCCATGCGTAGAGGGTGTCCATCTGGCTCATGTGCCGGTCCTGTTGCAGCGATGCCAGGCGCGGCGGCTGAAGCGCTGCGCCATCCCTGATTTCATCGGTCCGTTGTCACCGGCCCGTTATTGGGCCGGGCATTGCCGCGATTGACAGTGCCACAGGCCGGCGCGATGCTGCTGGCATGGCCACCACGCCCGATATGGCGACCGACCCGTGCCTGGCGACGAACCTGGCCGGGCTGAACCTGCGCAACCCGCTTCTGACGGCGTCGGGGACCTGCGGTTACGGGCCGGAATACGCGGAGTTGCTGGATTATCGGCGGCTCGGCGGCTTCACGACCAAGAGCGTCACGCTGCACGAGCGGCCGGGCAACGAGCCACAGCGCGTGGTCGAGGTGCAGGCCGGACTGCTGAACGCGATCGGGCTCGCCAATGTCGGCCTGCAGCGCTTCATCGTGGAGAAGATTCCGTTCCTGCGCATGATGCCGACGACGGTGCTGGTCAACGTCGCCGGGCACAGCATCGACGATTACGTGAAGGTGGCCGCGGCGCTGGACGCACACGAGTGCATTGCCGGGATCGAGCTGAACGTCTCGTGCCCGAACGTCGCGGACGGGCTGACGTTCGGCACGGATCCGCCGCGGCTGCGCGCAGTGACGGCGGCGGTGCGCGCGGTGCTGACACGGGCGCGCCTGATCGTGAAGCTCTCGCCGAACGTGACGAACATCGCGGAGTGTGCGCGGGCGGCGATCGACGGGGGGGCGCAGGTGCTGAGCTTGATCAACACGTATGTCGGCCTGAGCATCGACCCGCGGACGTGGCAGCCGCGGCTGGGCAACGTCACGGGCGGACTCAGCGGGCCGGCGATCAAGCCGCTGGCGCTGTACAACATTCACCGCGTGTATCGCGAAGTCGCGCGGGCGGCCGGCGTGCCGCTCATCGGCATGGGCGGCATCCAGTCCACGACGGATGCGATCGAGTTCTTTCTGGCGGGGGCGTCGGCGGTCGCGGTGGGCACGGCGCTGTTCGTCGATCCGGGGCTGCCGACGAAGATCGCCGCCGGTCTGGCTGAGTATGTGCGCGCGCGCAAGCTGCCGAACGTGGCCGCGCTGACCGGGCAGATGCAGTTGCCGGCACCGCGTTAAGCGCCGGCGATGGCCGCGCAGATCTTCCCGACGATCAGCAGCGCGACGGGGGTCCCGAGCAGGCTGCCCAGGATCGCCATCAGCAGGCCCACCGGCGCGAGGCTGGGATGGTAGGCCGCCGCCACGACCGGGGCCGACGCCGTCCCGCCGATGTTGGCCATCGAGGCCGTCGCGGCCAGGAACAGCGGCGCGCGGAGCAGGCGCAGGCCGGCGAGGAGGATCACCGCGTGTGTGGCGATCCAGAGTACGCCGAGCACAAACAGCCATGCGTCTTCGGCGTGGATGTTGCGCAGATCGGCGCGGGCGCCGAACGTGGTGAGCAGCAGGTACAGGCCGAAGTAGCCGATGGGCGTGGCGCCGGCCGCGTCGATGTCGCGGACGCGCGTGAACGACAACAGCACGCTGATGGCGGTAATGAGCAGGATGCCCCAGCCGAATCCGGTGAGCACCTGGCTGAGGTGGATCCGCGCCCAGAGGCCGCCAAGCGCCTCGCGGTGCACGACCCAGGCGTTGATGTGATCGCCGACCCAGAGCGACGCCTGGCTGATGGCGAGGCCCAGGGCGATCATGATGGCCAGGTCAAACATCTCGAGCGGGCGGGCCCGCGCGGCCTGCTGCTGCTTCAGGCGCGCGGCCAGGGCATGGATGCCGCGGCTGTCGGCGCCGGTGAAGCGGTCGATCTGCGCCTGGAAGTTGCTGAGCGCGACCAGCACGCCGAGCCAACTGTACGCGCAGACCGTGTCGACGACGATCAGCTTGCCGATGAGCGTGCGGTCCGCGTCGAGGCTTCCGGCGACAGCGGTCAGGTTGGGGCTGCCGCCGATCCAGGAGCCGGACATGGCCGCGACGCCGCGCCAGGTTTCGGCCGGCAGCAGCGTGTGCAGCAGTCCGAAGCTCAGGCCGGCCCCGACGACGATGCCGCAGGTTCCGATCAGCATCATGGCCAGCGCGCGCGGGCCGAGCTGGGCGATGGCGGCGGTATCCGAGGGCACGATGAGCAGGACCAGGATCAGCGGCAGGAGGATGTCGGTCATGAAACCGTGGTAGAGCGCGGAATCGCTGGGGATGATGCCGAGCGTGGAGCAGAGCATCGGGACGAAATAAGTCCAGATGAGCGGCGGGAAGTACTTGAAGAACGGGGTCAGCGGGCGCCAGCGGGCGAGGGCAAAGATCGCCAGCACGAGTACCGCCAGGAACGCGAGCAGCGCTGCGGGCTGGACGAAGAGGGGTTCTCGCAGCGGAAAGACCATCGGCGGCGGATCTCCCATGCGCCCCGGTCCGCCGGGCGGGCGGGGTGGCGTGGCGGCAGCTTATCGGCAAGCGCCCGCAAATGCAGCCCGACGGGGCACCCAAAAGCGGCAGGCCGGTGGAGTGGTCCACCGGCCTGCCGGAATCAATTCCTCGGCGTTACGCACGCCGCCATTGGGCCCGCACTTACGGGCAGATGATCGGCAGCGAGCTGGTGCTCAGCAACGTGACGAACGCGTTGATGTCACTGAACGCCGGATAGTTGCCGTCGCCGTTAATGTCACCGTTCTCCGGGTTGCAGCCCGCGTACGTGGTCTGCCAGACCGCATAGTTTGACAGGTAGAGCACGAACGGGTTGATGTCTCCGAAGCTCACCTGGCCGTCGCAGTTGAGGTCGCCCGGGCAGGACTGCGGCGCCGTCCCGGTCGAGAGCAGCAGGTGCACGCGGATGGGCTTGGTGAGATCGATGATCGGCCGCGACACGTTGGCCGCGCCCGACGTAGTGAGCCGCAGCCAGCGGGTGGCGGTGGTATCGCGGAAGAACCACTCCAGCAGCGCCGAGTTGGCCCCGGCCTGGGCTTCCGCGCTGGAGACTTCGCTCGTGTTCGGCGGCGTCAGGATGTTGTTCACCGTCGTGCCGGAGTAGGTCGGCTCCTGGAAGAGCGCTTCCACACCCGGCGTGAACGCTTCGAAGTCGGTGATCACGAAGTCCGCGCCACCCGGACCGGCGCCCACGTTGACGACGTTGTCGACGTAGAGCGCGTACGGGCCGGAGCTGCGGTTGGCGGAGTCGGACTTCACCGTGACCGCGAGGTGCTCGAGCACGCCGCGGGTCGCGGTGATCGCGCCGTCGCCGCTGCCCGGGAAGGCATACAGCGGGCCGACGAGCGGGTCGAAGACAAATGTCTGCCAGCTATCCGCGACGAGCAGGGCCTGGCCGAGTGGGGCCGTGCCGGACACGCCGGTCGCGCCGATCCACTCGATCTGGCCGGTGGTGCCGCCGGTCGTCCCGAGGGCACCGGTGTCGTTGGTTTCGCGGATGCCGATGCACACGAGCAGGTCGCCGTTGCCCTTGCCGACCTCGACCGGGACGGACTTCGCGCTCTGGCCGACCACGGAGGTCTGCGTAAGCGTGATCTGATTGCCGGCCACGAGGGCGGTCACCGGCACGGTGGCCGTGTCGGTCGCGTTGGGCGGCGTCAGCGTGACGTACCCGATCTCGACACCGTTGGCGAAGACGGTCACGCGGTTGGCGTCTGCCGACACGCCGAAGACGTCCACGGTCGTGTCGCCTTCGACGAGCGGGGCAACGACCTTCGGCGGCACGAGGCCGAACCGCACCGGACCGGTTTCGACCCGGTAGTCGTCATAGTACGCACCGGCCGTAGACGTGTAACCGGGGCCGATCCGGGCCATGTCGTACGTCGTTTCCGCCGTCAGCGTGATGTTCTTCTTCGAGAGCAGCCCGTCGACGTACACGTCGATGAGGAGTCCCTTGTGCACCACCGTGAAGTTGTGCCAGCCGACGCTGCGCAGCGGCGCATCGAAGTCTGTCAGGTCGACCCAGTTCGGACCGCCGTTGCTGTTGGCCCGGTACTGGTAGTAGTTGGTGTTCTGTGGTGACCAGGACAGCATGCCCACGTGCTGGTAGTAGAAGTCAGCCACCTGTCCGTTGAGCTGCGCAAACTGGACGTGTGCGCCGCCCTGACCGTAATCGTCGTAAATGTTCACGTTCCAGACGACCGGGTTGGTCGCGGTCGGAATCAGGTTCGCGAGCGCGTGCTGCACGCGGCCGCTGCCCGTGCTGCCGGCCGTACCGGGCTGGACATACACCGACTTGGCACCGGCGGGTGTCGCGTTCTGGGCGGTCGACAGGCCGGGACGCGGCGCCATGGAGTCTGCCCAGGTCGTCAGGTAAACCGCGTCGCTGTACTCGAAGTTATCCGCGAAGATGGTCGTCACCGCGGCCGTGGTGACCGTTTCCGCGACCGTCGGGACGCTGTCCACGCCACCGACCAATTGCTTGGCCACGAGCGTGTCGCCCATCACCAGGCCGCTGACCGGGACATCGACGTATTTCTGACCCACGGCGTGCGGGGCGGTGAAGGTGGTCGTGTTGTTGACCACGACCGACACCTGCGACGCGTTCGTCGCAATATTCATGACGCGCACGCTCGTGTCACCCTGCGCGGGCGCCTTGTAGATGGTCGGGGCCGGTACCAGCACCGTGACCGGCGCCGACAAAGCGCTGGTCTCGCCGTTGACGGTCTGCGTGGCCGTCACTACCTGGAACGGCTGCAACGCGGCCACCGTGACGTTCACCGTCGCGGTCCCGCCCACCGCCGTGCCGGCTTGCGCGCCATTGACATAGACGGTCACTGACGAAGCCGTGGCATAGGGTGCGGTCAGCACGTTCGTGAGCACCACGGTCGTGGCGCCCGGCAGGAGGGGCGCCTGCACCTTGGGCGGCAGCGGCTCCGCACACACTCCACGCGGATAGGCCAGGTCACTGGTCCCGGCCGGGAGGGTCTGCGTGGCGGAGATCGATTGCCCCGGCGTCAACGACAGTCCGGCGAAATCGACGAAAGTCCCGCCGGCAGGATTGACCGGCGCGCCCACCGGCAGCCCATCGATGTACAACTGGACGGCCGTGGCACTCGCGTCGTTAGTGATCCGGACCGTATTCTGCGTCCCCACGATGATCGGGCTGGTCACGGTGGGCAGGGCGATGTCGGGCGCCGTGCGCGGGCCGCGACTCAACATGTGGAAGCGGATGGTCGCCGCGGTGTGCGTGAAAGTCGGCGAAGTGTTGCACTGGTACCCGATGTTGTGATACATGCCCAGGGCTTCGTTGGCGTTGGTCGTGGGGTACGTCCAGACCAGCCGGTGGCTCGTCACGCCGTCGTAGCTCGCCAGCGTCGACAGCACCGAGCTGGTCGGGGCCGTCGAGCTCTGGCCGCGCTGGTACTGCAGGTAGTTGACGCCGGTTTCCATCGTGTGCAGCGTCTGGATCAGGCCGCCGAATTCGTCGAGCACCTCCACGGCATCGATAAAGATCTCGTGCGGGCCGGCCGACGTCGCGCCGTCGGCGATCGTGAACCACATGCTGTCGATGCTGTAGATGCCGGTGGTCGAGTCGTCGAGCGAGCCGTTGCCGTAGCCGCCCCAGGGCAGAACCAAGGCATCGTCGGTGAGTGGGACGTCGATGGTCTGCCAGAGGCCGTCGTTGTTGAACAGGTCGGCGCCGTGCGGGGCCGGGCCGGACGCGTTCGACCCGACGGAGGTGACCGGGACGAATTCCCAGGGGCCCGCCGAGCAGTTGTTGCCGTCCTCGTCGATCACGACCGAGAACGAGTACGGCGACGGGGCCGGCAGAACGGTAACCGGCAGCGACTCGTCACTGTAGAGGCCGGTGATGCCGTCGCGCTGCTTGGCCGTATAGACCTCGCCGGTCTGCGCGGGCTGTGGCAGCGTGAACGTGTAGTCATCGTTGCTCGCCACATTCTGCGTCAGGATCACGGAGTGATCGCGGAGCAATTGGATCTGGTTCACCGAGAGCATCAGGTCGGTGACCGTTACCGTGGTGTCATCCTTGATAATCGGGGCCTTGACGGTCGGCGGCAGCACAGGGTCCGGCACCGGGGCCTCGAACTGCAACTGGTCGATCGCGACCTCGATCAGCGTCGCGCCGTCGGTCGGATCGTTGATGAAGGCGATGTGCTCAAGGGCGCCGCGGTTGTTGGGCGCGTCCAAGATGCCGTTGCCGGTGAAGCCGGCGATGCCGCCGCCCTGCGGAACGCCATCCACCGACACCGTGCCGGTGAGCAGGTTGAACTCAATCTGCGACGCGAACGGCAGCACGTCCAGGTAGAACGCCGGGATCGGTCGGCGCGCGCCGTACGTGTCGATGTCGTAGCCGCGGCGGAGCTGATCATCGCCGGCCGGCGTGGTGTTCATCACACCGTTGGGTCCGGGGGTGATCACGGCCGTGCCGGTGGGCAGGGGATTGTTGGGGTCGGCGTTGAGGTCGAAGCCGACAGGGTAGACCTGCACGTCGTCGCCGGCGGCGGTGGTGTTGACGATGTGGTCGGCGCCGGCCACGATGCCGTTGGGTGTCGTGCTGACGCCCACCCACTCGATGTCGCCGGCGGTGCCACCGTTGTCCATCTGCGGCACGACGACGCCCGTCTCGCGGATGCCGATGCAGATGCCAATGCGGCCCTGGAAGTATTCGCTCTGGTTGGTGATCCAGAAGCGGACCTTGCCCTGCGTATGCAGCGCGGGGTTGGGAAGGCTCGGGCCGTTGAAGGTGGTGAGGCGGACCCAGGCGTTGACGTCGGCCGGGTTGACCCACTTGAAGAACACGTCCATCGCCGCGTCGCCTTCGGTCTGCAGGCCGTCGGCGCGATAGGCGGCGTTGTTGGCATAGGTGCCGGTCTCGTTATGGACCACGTAGTTCGTCGTGGTACCCGACCATTCGGGCAGCTTGAACATCTCCTGCGACGTGGCCGGATCGTTGATGGGCGGGCCGTTGAAGCCCACCTCCTCCGAGGGGTACTGGGCCAGGGCGGCGAGCGGGCAGAGCGCGACCGCCAAGGCCAAAATGGAAGCTGTGCGTGCTGTGCGGGACATGCGGGGTTCCTCCAAAGCCGAGGTTGTCAATGTGGGCGCAAAGCCATCCCGGAGGCTCGCGCCCAGGTTTCGAAGTCCGAGCGGCCCACTGGCCGGGGCGGCGCTTCGTAACCGCCGCCCTAATCTAGAAAACACGCTCCGCCCCGTCAGTCAGCGGACGAAGCGAAGCGTGTTATGCAATCTGCCATCAATCATCTAGAACGGTCAAAAACCGAGCCAGCTTGACTATGGGACGGGTCACGGTCCCGGTCGTTACGAGCCGGGGCTCCGAAACCAGTTTCGATCTCCGGTCCAGCCGGTCTAGCGGCGGCGGAGGAACAAACCTGCGACCAGGACGAGCGAGAGCATTCCCGGCTCGGGGACGATTTCGATCGTGAGGTCGTCAAACCAAACGTCGGCGCCCGCACTGCTCAGGCCGGAGCCGATAACTACGCAGTCGAAGGTGTAGCCGGGAGCGCGCTGCTTCGTGCTGTCCAACTGATCGTTGACGTAGAACTCAATGGTGTCCGTCTTGATCAGCGCGGTCAGCTTGACCCACTCGAGCGACTTGGCGGTGTTGTAGCTGAACCAGCCGGCCTGCGGGCCGAGCAGGACGCGGCCGTTGATCTTGGTGGTATCGACGCCGCTGGAGGTGTACCCCTGGGCAATCATGTCTTGGAGCGTGCCGTCGTTGTAGCCGGCACCGGTGTAGCCGCGCAGCTCGATGTACTGCCGCGTGCTCCAGATCAGCGTGTCCAGATCCGTCCAGAACTCGATCTTGAGAGGCTGAACGTCGGTGCCGTCAACTTCCTGGCCGAGGTTCTTGTACATCCGGCGCTGGCTGTTGCTCGTTACCAGACCGAAGTGGACCGACTGCCCGTCGCTGTAGCCCTTCGCCTGGTCGAGCAGAGCGGGGACCGTCGGGTAAATCTGCGTGTAGACCGCATCCATCGCCGCCTGGTCGGCATACGAGTCGAAGTTGTCGAACCAGATCACCTCGGCCGACGCCATCGACGCCAGAGCCAGAATCAATCCCAATCCCAACACGTTGCGCATGTCACATCTCCTCCTACTGGGTGTTTGACGCGCCCCGACATCGCCGGTCCGACATTCTCCTCGCTGTCAGTCGCCGGATGCGCCGGGCTTCTTCGACTTGAACCTCGAAGACTCCGTTTTGACTCGAGCGTAACGCACGCCCGCAGCCGCTCCTGCGCGTTATCGCCGAGATAACGCTTCCTTCCCGTTGTTGGCCGCGTCCTCCGAGCCGCAGCCACTGCGCCACCCCGATGCACCGCAGAGCGATGCTGTGTTACAGTATACTCCCGTGTTTCGCGCCGAACAAGGAAAAACGCGCCGCACACCCATGCGTTCCGGGATGTGTCCGGCTGCCCGCCGCGTCAAAGGGCGATAATTGCAACTCAATGTCGCATAATGGATTACATTATCAGTGCCAGTACGCTGGACCCTCAGCGGACGCGCACGGTCCAGGGGTGCGCGATATAGGACGGTCTCCGAATTAATTGAATCTCGCGCTGCTTCCCGCGCAGAAAACGGTAAGCTGAAGGCACGGCGGCGCGCCGCACGGCACGCCGGCCGGGTGCGAGTTGTGTGGAGACGGAAGCGTTCTTAAGGTCGGTGCCCGCCGCGTGTGCGCCGCGCCCGCAGGGCACCGCAACATGCCACCAATGAAGAGGTAGCCAACATGCAGCGACCCCGTGGAACCTGGGGGCGGACGCAGTGGATCATCGTCCTGGGACTGTGCGGCCTGCTCACGGCCTCCGCCGGCGCCCAGATCGTTATCGACAACAGCGACGCGGGCTTCAGCGTCCTCGCCGAGGTGTGGGACACGGGCACGACGGCCGCGGGGCATTACGGCGACGATTACCGCTTTCGACTGACGACCGCGACCGGGGCCGCGTTTGGCGAAGTGGAGTGGCGCCCCAACCTGCCCGCCGCCGGCCTCTACGAGGTGGCGATCTACTACCCGCAGGGCAGCAACCGGGCGAACAACGCGCCGTTCACGGTGCATTATGCTAACGGCTCCCAGACGTTCGCGGTCAACCAGCGGCAGAACGGCGGACAGTGGAACGTCCTGGGAACGTTTGAGTTCGACGCCGGCACGACCGGCCGCGTGACGCTCACGAACCAGGCGAACGCCTCGGTCGTGATTGCCGACGCCGTACGTTTCCTGCTCACGACCGGCGACGTCGAGCTGACGATGGCGGTTAGTCCGATGGGCACGGGCACGACCACCCCCGCCGTCGGCGGACCGTACCCACAGGCCCTCAACGCAATCGTGCCCATCGCTGCCGCGCCAGCGCCGGGCTACGACTTCCATCATTGGGAGGTATCGGCCGGCGCGCCGGTGGCCAATCCGTCCGCGGCTTCGACCACCGTCACGATGGACGAGAGCAAGACCGTGACCGCGGTGTTCGTGGAGCAGGGCCCGACGCCGCCGGAATTCCGCGGTTTCTGGGCGGATGCGTTTCACCAGGGCTACAAGAGCACGTCCGAGATCGACACGATGATCGGGTGGGCGCTGGCCGGCAACTACAACGCGATCGTACCCGAAGTGCTCGCGTTCCAGGATCAGACGGGCAGCGGGCACGGGGCCTACTGGAATTCGAGCATCGTGCCCAAGGCGACCGACATCTCCGGCGGCATTGATCCGCTGGCGTACCTTGTGCAGCAGGCCCACGCCGCCGGCCTCGAAGTGCATTGCTGGCTGGTCGCGTTCCGCGTGTCGGCGGTGTGGCCGCCGAGCGGCAACGCGCTGGTGGCCGCACATCCGGAATGGCTGATGGTGCCGCAGGCGTCGATCGGGACGGTGGCCAAGGTCGGCAGCTATTACACGTTCGACGCCGGCTCACCCGGCGTGCAGGACTACCTGATGAGCATCGTGCGCGAGTTGTGCGAGAACTACGAGATCGACGGCGTGCACTGGGACTACATCCGCTATACGCAGACCGACGCGGGCTACCCGGCCGACACCAATTACGCCGGCTCGTCGCTCCGGCGTTTCCAGAACATCACGGGCTACGTCGGCGTTCCCGGGCCGAATGAGCCGTCCTGGAATGACTTCCGCCGGCGCACGATTACCGAGTTCGTCCGGCGGGCGATGTTCGAGGTTCCGACTTGCGTGAACCCGCGGCAGCCCTTGCGACACACGGCGGCGCTCGTGACGTGGTACCCGGCCAACACCGACTTTCACGAGACGAACCCGTACAAGGTGTTCTGCGACTGGGAATTCTGGCAGGACATGGGCTACCTGGACGCGACGGTGCCGATGTCGTACTTCGACGAGAACTCCTACCCAACGACGTATCGCGAGTGGGTGGACAACTCGGTGATGTGGGCGAACAACTACAACCGCCACACGTTCATCGGCCCGGGTATCTACATGAATACGTTTGCCGACAGTCGCACGCAACTGCTCTACGCGCGCAACGCGGGCGCCGACGGGATCTGCACGTATTCGTACGCGTCGACGAACGACGGCGGAGAAACCTGGTCGAGCTGGTACCCGTATGTCGCAGCTAACGTGTTCACCGAGCCGGTGCCGACGCCCACGATGACCTGGCGCGATCCGGAGACCGCGACCGACGGCACGGTGTACGGCCGCGTGACGGACGGCGCCACCGGCACGCCAATCGACAACGCGACGATCAAGATCAACGGGGTCGCGAGCGTCGCGACTGACGGAAACGGGTACTACATCCTCACCAAGCTGACAGCGGCCGCCGATGGCACTCTGGTTCCACTCAGCGCCGTGGCCGACGGCTACACCGAAGTGGCCCGGCCGGCGGTGCTGGTCGAGCGCGCCGGGTTCACCGAGGCGAACTTCGCGCTGGGCACCTGGCTCGCCGGCGACTACGACGTGGATGGCGACGTCGACTGGGACGACTTCCTGCGGATCGAGCCGAGCATCGTGGGGCCGGACAATGGTCCCCCGCCAGCCGGCGGCGACGTGTTCGACTTCAATGCGGATCTCGACGTCGATTTGGCGGATTTTACGCTGTTTCAGCAGTCCTTCGGACTGTAGCGTGCCGCGCACGGCGCGCGGCTGACACGCAGCATTTCACTCCTGAAACGTGCCCTGGTGAGCGTGGGCGCACGGTGGGTGGGTGTGCCGCGCGGATGCGTGGGGCGACTTGCCGCGCGCGGTAGAATAGGGTGTGCTTGTTCGGAGGGCCTGCCATGCACGCACACGGGGCAATCACGACCGTCGGCCAAACCGTTGTCGTCTTGCTGGTGCTGTCGGCCGGTGCGTTCGGGCAGGAACCGCCGGCAAGGGATCGCGATGTGACGATCACGATCACGTCACCGAACGGCGGGGAGGTCTGGACGGCTGGCACGTATCAGACGATCACGTGGACGCCGACCGGCGGCTGGCCGTTCAGCGCGGAGATCTCGCTCTGGAAGAGCGGCGCGTTCTACACCTACATCGGCACCACGTCGTCGAGCTACGGCAGTTACGACTGGCTGGTGTGTCCGCTGGTTGGTGACGGGGCGGACTATACAGTCCACATCGCCATCACCGACTCACCGACGCCAGCGGAAGACGACAGCGACGCGCCATTCGAGATCACGGGCTCCGCGCCGGTGCCGACCTTGGCGGTGACCAGCCCCAACGGCGGGGAATCGTGGGTCGCCGGCAAGACGCAGACGATCACCTGGAGCAGCACGGACCCGAGCGGGTACGTGGCGGCATGGTTGTATCAGGGCGGTGAGCGCGACTTGTTTGTCGGACACGTACCGATGAGCGCCGGGGAGCTGACGTGGGACGTGCCACCCTACCTCGGTGATGCCAGCGACTACACAGTGCGGCTCACCTGGGTGGATGAGTGCGGGCCGGCGCGCGAGGACTTCAGCGACGGGCCGTTCGCGGTCACCGACTCGCGGCCACTGCCGACGATCACGGTCACCGCGCCCAACGGCGGCGAAGTGTGGACGGCCGACACGGTGCAGACGATCACGTGGGACAGCACGTCGCCCGCGGGGGACATCGAAATCTGGCTGAACCACGATGAATCCGGGTACGAGTACATCGGCTCCGCACCGATGGCGGATGGCCAGTTCGTTTGGTCGCTCCTGCCCTGCGTGCCCGTGACCACGGATTGCCGGATCGAGGTGCGCTGGTCGGACGGCGGGCGGAGTGTGGCGGACGCGAGCGATGCCGCGTTCGAGCTGACGGGCGCGACCGAGCCGGTGCTGGTCGTGACCAATCCGAGCGCCGGCACCGAGTGGACGGCCGGCACGACGCAGACCGTCACGTGGATCAGCTCCGTGGCGCATGGCGACGTCGTGGTTGAGCTGTACAAGGGTAGTGCGTTCTACGCGGTCCTGGGCCGGGCGCCGGCGGCCGCCGGCAGTCTCACGTGGGACATTTGCCCCGACATCGGTGACGGCAGCTACACGATTCAACTGGCGCTGGAGAGTTGCGGTACATACGTGACGGGCGGGACGTTCGACATCGTCGGATCGGTGACGCCGACGCTCACGTTGATCAGCCCGACCGGCGGTGAGACCTGGATCGCGGGGCAGTCGTACACCATCCAGTGGACGAGCGCGAACCTGGCGGGCTATCTCGACATCTACCTGCCGGACAACACGCTGGTGCAGTCCGGACACGCGGTGGTGCCGATTTCGGCCGGGAGCTTCACGTGGGCCATTCCGCCGAGCCTGACTTGGCCGCCGCCGGCGCCGGTGACGCAGGCGGGCGGTGTGAAGATCCGGTCGTATGAATGCGGGCCGGCGGTGAGCGCGGCGGGCGGCGAGTTCACGATCGTGCTGGGGACAGCGCTGCCGGGCGACCTCGACGGCGACAACGACATCGATCTACGCGATCTGGCCGGGTTCCAGGCGTATTTCACGGGGCGTGGGCCAATGTTCCTCGACCCGGGGTATGACTTCTTCGACGTCGAGCCAGATGGCGACGTGGACATGGACGACTGGGCGGTGATTCGGGCGGGGTTCGACGGACCGCAAGCGTTTCCACGGCAGACGCGCGGGCGATGAGGGCGCGCGTTTGCGAGACTGAGAGGGCTGTAACGATGTACACGACTCAGCGCTGCAAGCGAGATGGGCGGGCGAGCGCCGCGCCGCGGATGCGGGCGTTCACGCTGACGGAACTGTTGGCGACGGTGGCGGCGATTGGTGCGCTGCTGCTGGTGCTGGTGCCGGCGTTGCAGGCGGCGGGCGGCCGGGATGATGCGGCGGTTTGCCTGCAGAATCTGCACGCGCTGGGGATGGCGGTGCGGACGTATGCCGACGAGTACGGCACGTTGCCAGGGCCGCTCTCGCCGGCGGTTTCGCACGACATCGCGGCGCAGACCGAAGAGTATTTTCGTGAACAGCAACTCAGTTGGAAGCTGCGAAGCGTGCTGGGCAGCGATGTTGGCGACCGCCTGATCACGTGTCCGACGGCGTCGGCGCTGAACCCGGACGCGAATTTCGTGACGTTCTTCCAGCTCACGTCGAGGGACGTTCGTCCGGTGCACTATGCGCTCAACAACGTTGGACCGAACGGCTCCGGTGGACCCGCACCCGGAGTGCGCACTACGAATCCGCCGACCTACTTCGGACTCCAGGCCCCGCCTCCCTCGTATGAAGTTACGATCGCGCCGAGACGCTGGGGGCAGATTGCGCAACCTGCTGAAGAGTGGATGATCGCCGACGCCTGGTATCGGCCGCGCACGAATCCGTCGCTGCCCGAACTCCAACAGGAAGGCCCATTGCAGACTTCTTGGACGGGCGAGGCGCTGCCGTATTTCGCGCCGCACGGCCGGAGCGCGCCCGAGAGCTATGTGTTCACCGGCTCAAGCGCCCGCAGTGCTGGCATTGTCAAGGTGCGCCAGAACAAGTCGGACGGCGCCACGAACACGTTGTTCTTCGACGGACATGCGGCGGGCGTGCCGTCGCGCACGCTCACCCGGAGTGGACTCGAACTGCTCTATGGTTTCCCCGGCACGGTGAATCCGTATACTCCGCTGCCGAGCCAGGCGATTTGGCGCTGAATGTGTATGCAGCGCCCGAAAGGGGCGCAGCGATGCACGGAGAACGCATCCAGGAACCGCGGCGGCGGGGATTCACGCTGACGGAGCTGGTGGCAACCGCGGGGGCGCTGAGTGCATTCCTCTTGCTCCTGGTGCCTGCGCTCGCGATCGATGGCGAACGCGAGAAAGACGCCCTGTGCCTGGCCAACCTGCGCGCGCTGGGCGTGGCAGTCCGGCAGTACGCGGACGACCACGGCAGCATCCTGCCGGGGCCGCTGCACGCCGCGATCTCCCATGGCGACATCGACCAGATGCCGGTGCTGATGCGACCTTTTCAGTTCCGGCGGGTACTGGGCAATATCCTGGGGGAGGACGCGGCGGAGCGCCTCAGCACGTGTCCGGTGCAGGCCGAGCTGAACCCCGACGCCAATTTCGCGCGGTTCATACACGCGACCAACCGGACCGTCTATCCCACGCACTACGTGCTCAACAACGTCGGTCTGAACTTGGACGAGGGCGGACCGATCAACCACTACCGCACAACGAAACCGCCGTTTTACTTCGGATATGCCAGCCTTTCGCCGACGCAGCCCACGCAACACGAGTACATGCTGCGCTACCCGCCGCAACACTGGGGCCGCATTGCGCACCCCGGCCAGGAATGGATGATCGCCGACGCGTGGTACCGGCCACGCACCAATCCCGCGTTTCCGGAGTTGCAGCAGGAAGGGCCGTTCCAGTCAGCCTGGTCAGGCGAGGCCCTGCCAGGCTTCGCCCCGCACGGCCGGCACGCGCCGGAGAGCTACGTGTTTACCACGACGTGGGAGCGCAGCGCCGCATGCGCCCGTATCCGACAAGACAAGTCCGACGGCGCAACAAACACGCTGTTCTTCGACGGGCACGCCACGGGGGTGCCGGCCCGGACGTTGACGCTGATGGGCTTCGAGCTGCTGTACGGCTTTCCGGGCACGGTGAACCCACAAACGCCGCTGCCGAGCCAGGCGATTTGGCGCTGACCGCGCGGCCGCGCCCGCCGCTCCCCAAGCTGCTATACTACCAGCCGACCCAGCACCGGGAGTGGCCGCATGCACCCGCGCGTCGAGCGTCTGCCCGAGCCCGAGCCCGACTATCGTCGCTTTCTCGCCGTCCTGCGGCGCGAGCGGCCGGACCGCATTCCACTGATCGAGCTGGCCGTGCACCCGGAGGTGGTGACGACCCTCCTGGCGGAGCCGCCCGTCGCGACCGGCAACCCGCGGGCCGACCTGCGCATCGCGAACCAGCGCGCGGTGCGCGTACAGCACCGCCTGGGCTATGACGTGGTGAAGGTCTCCGCGCCGATTCCGTTCGGCGTCCGGCGTTTGCAGGGGCAGGACAACTCCAGCGTCAGTCGCGGCGTGCGCGAGTGGCTCGATGAGCACCGCGGGCCGATCGGCAGCCTGGACGACGTGGAATGCTACGCCTGGCCGACGGTGCGCGACGTGGATTTCGGGCCACTGGAGGCGGCCACCGAGATCCTGCCCGACGGCATGGCGCTGATCGGGTTCGCGGGCGGCGTGCTCGAGTTCTCCATGGACCTGCTCGGCATGGAGCGGCTGATGACTTCGACACGGCGGGAGCCGGCGCTGGTCGCGGCGGTCATCGAGCGCGTGGGGCAGATCATCTACGGCGTGTTCGAGACATACTGCCGGATGGACTCGGTGTGCGCGATCTGGCTCGGTGATGACCTCGGGCACAAGCATGGTCCGCTGCTGTCGCCCAAGTGGCTGACCGAGCACATCGTGCCTTGGTACCGGCGGTTCGCGGAACTGGCGCACGAGCACGGGCGGCCGCTGCTCCTGCACACGTGTGGCAACACGGCGACGGTGATGCCGGCCATCGTGGACGCTGGGATCGATGCCAAGCACAGCTTCGAGGATGCGATCGAGCCGGTCGAATGCTTTTATGATCGCTGGATCGAGCGGATCGCGGTGCTGGGCGGCGTGGACGTGCATCTGCTGTCCGCCGGCACGGAGGCCGAAATCAAGCAGCGCACGCGCGCGATTCTGGAGCACGTGGCGCCGCGCGGCGGGTACGCGTGCGGCTCAGGGAACAGCATTCCGAGCTACGTGTCGGCGACGAACTACCTCGCGCTGATCGAAGCGGTGGCCGAATTCAACGCCGCGGCGCGCTGACGCGGGCTCACCACCAAGACACCAAGGCACCAAGAAGAGGCTTGAGTATGGATCACATGAGCGGTGGTGCGCGGGCCGGGAAGATTGCAGGATTGCGGCTGCCAGCCAGATTGATACCTGTTTTCTTGGTGTCTTGGTGTCTTGGTAGTTACTCCGTCTCTGCTGCCGCGGGGGACGAGCCGCAGGCGGGGAAGTACTTTCAGATCCGCGTGGTGGACGAGCAGACCGGGCGCGGCGTGCCGCTGATCGAGCTGAGCACGACGAACAACGCGCGCTACTACACCGACAGCAATGGCGTAGTCGCGTTTTACGAGCCCGGGCTGATGGACACCGACGTGCATTTCCTGGTCAAGGGCCACGGGTACGAGTATCCAAAGGACGGGTTTGGTTACGCCGGCAAGACGCTCGCGGTTACGCCGGGAGGCAGTGCCGAATTGAAGGTCAAGCGCATCAACATCGCCGAGCGGCTGTACCGCATCACGGGCACCGGCATCTATCGCGACAGCGTGCTGCTCGGTTTGCCCGTGCCGCTTGAAAAGCCAGTGATCAACGGGCTGGTCTGCGGCTCCGACAGCGTGCTCAACACGGTGTACCAGGGGCGGCTATGGTGGATCTGGGGCGACACGGGGCGACCGGCGTACCCACTGGGGAATTTCAACGCGAGCGGGGCCACGTCGCGGCTGCCGGCCGACGGTGGGCTCGACCCGGACGTCGGCGTGAATCTCACGTACTTCGTCGACGCCAAGGGCTTCGCGAAGGGCATGGCGCCGGTGCCGGGCGAGGGGCCGACGTGGCTGGATTCACTCTTGGCGCTGCCCGATGACACCGGACGCGAGCGGCTGCTGGCCGGCTACGCGAAGGTCCGGCAGAACATGGAGACCTACGAGCGCGGGTTCGTCGAGTTCGACGACGACAAGCAGGAGTTCGTGAAGATCGCGCAGTTCGACAAGGACGCGCCGGCGTGCCCAGGCGGACACCCGGTGCGAGCCGCGACGGACGACGGCGAGTATCTCTACTTCGGCAAGCCGGTGCTGCTCACACGCGTGCGGGCCGACCGGCAGCACTTTCTCGATGTCGCCGCGTGCGAATCGTACACCTGCCTGAAAGAGGGCACGCGCGCGGCGGATCAGCAGATTGACCGAGCGGCGGACGGCACAATTCGCTATGGATGGAAGAAGAACACGCCGTTCCTGGGGCCGCGTGAACAGGCGGACCTGGTCAAGGCAGAGGTGCTCAAACCGGAGGAAGCCCTGCTCCAGGTGCGGGACGCCGACACGGGCAAGGCCGTGCAGATTCATGGCGGATCGACTTACTGGAATCGCTATCGCAACCGGTGGGTGCTGATCGCGACTGAGCTGTTCGGCACGTCCGTGCTGGGCGAGCTGTGGTACGCGGAGGCGGATACGCCCGTCGGGCCGTGGGTTTATGCGCGCAAGGTCATTACGCACGATACGTACAGCTTCTACAACCCGAACCA
Source organism: Phycisphaerae bacterium (assembly GCA_017999985.1). Classification (NCBI taxonomy): domain Bacteria; kingdom Pseudomonadati; phylum Planctomycetota; class Phycisphaerae; species Phycisphaerae bacterium. Next base: position 421,209 of record JAGNKU010000001.1, read on the forward strand.
GCATCCGCAGTTCGCAAAGGACAACGACCGAATTGTGTACTTTGAAGGCACGTACACGATCCTGTTCTCCGGCAACCCGACGCCGACGCCGTTCTACGAATACAACCAGATCATGTACAAGCTGGACCTGGCGGACGCGCGGCTGACCCTGCCGGTGCCGGTGTATGACATCTCTGAGGCGGGCGCGGGCCGGCGGTTTGCGACGTGCAGCGCTGTGCCGAAGGGCGCGGCAGAACCGCCGATCGCGTTTTTCGCGTGCGACCGCGCGGCGCCGGGGACGGTGCCGGTGTATGCCAATGCGAACGGGTTGGCGCTGGGTGATCCGGCTGCGGCGGCAGCGCAAGCGCCGGTCTGCTACGTGCTGCCGGCCGAAAGCACTGTGGAGTCGGTGACGACTGTGCCGCTATACGAATATGTTGGCGCCGATGGGCAACACGCGTACAGCACCGCTGCGGAGTGGTCACGGCCGGGGTATCAACGGGCAGGGGAAGTGTTCTGTCGCGTGTGGCGAAATCCGTTTGCGGCGGCGGTGCGGTTCGCACCGGGCGCGGTGCGTGCCCGTTGAGAGTGCCGCCCGAGAATCGACCGGTAATCGGTCCCACTGGAATATTCCTGGGTTTGACATCCGACACGAACTGTCTGGCCGATCGGCTCGTATGACGGTGGGGCGCAAAGGCGCAACACGTCGTGAAGGAGACTTGATGTGAGCCGCTTCAAGCCATGCGCATATCTTGCACTGTGTCCCATCTGTGTCCTACCGATCTGCCTGGCGCGAGATGGACTGCCAAACCGCGTACACGCGTGTTATGTCCGACTGGTGATCGGGTGCGACAAACTGACCTTTGAGGGGCAGGAGACCACGTGGGAGGCACTGCCCGGTCTGGTCCAGTCGGTCCCTGACCGCACCAGCACCGTGCTGGAGTTGGCCTTCTCGCCCGAGCTGGCGGTCTCCAACTCGGACCGGGCCCGCACCTTGCGGCAGGAGGCCCAGACGCAGGCCGCAGCTCTCGTGCAGGAACAGGAGCTGGCCGGACTGAACGAGATCGGCACGCGCAAGCTCGGTTCGCGCGGAACGCTGTGTCGCGCTGGGCCGTTCGAGCTCGACGCGGACATTCTGCTTGACCTGGTCGTGGGCCCGGAGCAGCAGCCGGATGCCGTGACCATTCAGTCGATTCGGTTCGGGACCCACGACGATCAGCTCGAATGCCAGATCAATGGCACGTTACGCGCTAAGTCGCCGGAATGCTACCGGGTCAGGATTGAACTCACCGATGCGCAGGGTCAACGCGTCGGCCATACCCAGCGGGTTCTGCAAGCTGACAGTGCCGGCAACACGGCACCGGCCGAGGGCGTGCTCCCGATCGGGCACAGCTTCTGCGCCATCGGGTCCAAGGCGCTGCTCGCGAGTCAGCCCACGCAGTTCACGTTCAGCATCGAACCGGTGCCGGTTGCGCCGCAACCTCCAGCGAAGTGCGACCTCCGAGGCACAGTGGTGGACGCCACGCCGAATTACTCCGCGGAGTATTTCGCGCTGCTTGAGCAGGCAGCGGCCTCCGGAAAGTTGGAGGAATTCAGACCTACCCTCGAACGCATATTTCAGCCGCGTCCGGTACCCAACGCCCTGGTCACGCTGCAGAGCGCTGCGCTGACGCGCGCCGCCGTCAGCGACACGAATGGCCAATTCGAATTCACGGGTCTGCCGTTCGGCGAGTATCAGCTCTCCGCTACGGCGCCCACCGGGCCGCCCGCAACCGGGGAACCGCGCATGGCAACGGGGAAGACCGGGATTACGCTCTGGGCCGGCAACTGCGAGGCGCGACTCGATCTGTACGCGGACCGCATCACCGTACGCGGGCGGGTCGTGGATGCCGATGGGCAGTCGGTCGCCGGGGCCAAGGTCACCGGCATCCAGGAGATTACCGAGTCTCCGTCGGACGAGGTCGTTCCCCATGTCGTGTCGGCGACATCGGGCGCGGACGGCATGTACGAACTGAGCGGGCTGAATCCGCCGAACGTGTGGCGCACGGCGGGGTACCTCTGCGGCGGCGACCCGACGCTGGATGGACATTCGTTTTACACCGTGGTGCGCGTCGATGCCGCAGGCTTCATCCAGGGTCGCGGGAGCATCCCACGGTTTCCCACAGTGACAGAGGAAGTGCTCGCCGCGTCCCGGCGACTGCTGACGATCATGCGTCAGTACGAAACCGCGGAGAAAGGTAGCTCCGAGGTGCAGGAGCGGGATGATCGCGGGCCGTTTCCGGCGAGCCGGGGCAACACGATCACCGGCATTGACATCGTACTGGAGCGCCGGCCGGCGAGCGGGCAGATCTCGGGGCGGCTGGTGGACACGCACGGCAGGCCGCGGCCGGCGCGCATGCTGGATTTCTCGCGGCTCAACGACGAGCTAGCGTCGGCACCCGGGGCCGAGTACGCGGCGAAGACGAAGCCGGACGGTGTGGCGACCGACGCGAACGGTGCTTTCGAGCTGCCGGATGTCTATCCGGGCGAGTACGCGATAATCGTGTACGGGGCGCCGCCGAACGGCTGGCACATGTTCCAGGTGCCGGTCGCAGGCCGCGTGGTCGACGTCAAGCCGGGGGCGCGCGTGGCGGGTTTCGAGATCCGGATCAATCCGGCGGAAGAATTCGCCATTTCCGGGCGGGTGCGCGACGCGCGGGGCAACCCGGTGCCGCGGCTATTCGTCGCGACCTCCATCTGCACGGGATTTCCCTGGTACGCCGAAACGAACAACGCGGGTGAGTTTCGGATCGAAGGCCTGGACGGTACGGGCCTGACATCTTTCAAGGTCAACTTCGGCCATGAGGGGCTGGCGCTGCTGAATGTCCCGCTGAATACGCGTGACCTCAACCTGGTCATGCCGGACAAGGGGAGCATCCCCGGGATGGTGCGGGACGCGCGGACCGGCGCGGCCGTCACGGACTTCGAGGTCGAAGTACCAAGCGTGCGGCTGCCGGATAGCGGCGCGGTCTGGGAACGGCCGCAGGTTCAGGTCGAGCGCGGCGCGGACGGCAACTTCACGATCTCGAACGTGCCGGCGGGCGAAGCCACCGTAATCGTGCGTGCCGCTAGGTTCGGCGCGCAGCGCTTCACGTTGCCGGTCGCAGCCAGCCGGGACAACCCGCTGGAATGCAAACTCGTCGGGCCGGCGGTGCTGACGGGCCGAACCACGCTGGACGGCGCGCCGCGCGGCGTGGCGATCGTCATCGCGGACAAGTGGTTGGGGTCTGACGAGAACGGCGCATTTCGGTTCGATCAGTTTCCGAACGGGGATTACACGGTCTGGTTCCCCGGCGGCGACTACACGGAGGGCTATGGCTGCAACTATCGCAGCGCCGCGGTGCAGCTACGCTCCGGCGAGACCACGCGGTTGGACATGGAAGTCGGCGGCACTTGTGAAGTACGCGGCACGGTCAAGTTCACCGGCGACGAGCCCGACTGCGTGGTGCGGATCGCGTCCAAGCCCGGCCCTGATCGCTGGCCCGACATGGGGCGACCCGGCCCCGGAGATTTCGTGCTGGCGTACTGCGGCGTGCGGCAATCCGGCGGAGAGTACCGGTTGCGCGCCCTGCCGCCCGGCCGCTACACGCTGACCGTCGGCCGGCACCGGCCAGAACTGCATGTGTACGTATCCGCGCTATCCAGGGTCGTCGAGCTCAAAGACGGCGAGACCCTGCAGCTCGATCTGGACGTGCCGCCAACCAAGTGAGCGTCAGGGCACCTGCGGGAACGTCTCGTCGATGGGCGTTTGGGCCAGCTCAACCAGAAAGGTCGTAAGACGCTCGCACGTCAAATCGAGGTAGCGGCGACCCTTGTCCGCCGTGGCGCGCGAGTGGTCGCCGACGCCGCAGTGATCGTTCAGCCGCGAAAAATCGCGACTGGTGCGCACCCAGCCCTTTTCCAGTGCCTCGAACCGGAACGCGCGGAAGTGACCGCTACCGGCCGCGTCGCGCTCCACCAGCTCCGGGTGCAGGGCCAGGGCAACCGAGGTCTCGAACTCGCCGGCGTGATCGTCGCGGGCCTCGAAGATCGCGTTGTATTGATCGAGCCCAACCATCCACCAATTGCATAGGAAGACATGCACCGGCAAATCGCACTGGATCTGCCGGACGAGCGGGATGAAGTCGTTGCCGCCGTGGCCGTTGACGAGCACGATTTTGCGAATGCCGTGTCGATGCAGCGAGGTGATGATGTCGCGCACGAGCGTGTCGAGCGTGCTCTGCGCGACGTGAATCGAAAGCGGGAATTCGGATAAGTTGCAGTCCACGCCGAACGGAATGACGGGCAGGCAAATAACCGACTGGCACTGCGGCCAAGCGGTTTCGCAGCACCGCCGGGCAATGTAGGTGGTATCGAGCGCGTCCTCGCCCTCGGGCAGGTGGCGGTTGTGCGCTTCGGTCGCGCCGATCGGCAGCACGGCGACCTCGTATTTGCGCTGTGCGATGCGATGCAAGTTGGTCGCGGACAGGTCCCACTCGTTAATCATTGCAGGCACCTTACTCATTCGTTTTCGCCGGCGTAGATACGTTCATCAGCACTTGTCCGACCGCGTTCCAGGTCTGGCGGCGCAGCGCATCGACCTTGCCGCTGTCGTCGGGATGCACGCGGTTGGCCAGCACGATGACGTACACGCCCTGCTCGGGATAGAAGCGGATCGCCGTGCCGGTGTAGCCGGTGTGGCCGACGGCATAGAGCGCGTCGACGCCCTGATCGCCGCGGTCCGGCGCGTAGATGTCCCACAGCAGGCCGCGTCGGTCGGGGACGCCCTTGGCGTTGACGCCGTCGGGATTCTGCACATGGGTCATGTCGTGGACGGTCTGTGCCTTCAGGATGCGCGCGCCGTCGAGCTCGCCAGCGTTGAGGATCATCTGGGCGAAGCGCGCCAGGTCGCCGACCGTGCTGAACAGGCCCGCGTTCCCGGAGACGCCGGCCTGCATGGCCGCGAGCGGATCGTGCACCTGCCCTTGCAGAAAGCCGCCATCGCCGGCGCCGTAGTCGGTTTGCGTGGTCGGAACGATGCGCGGCCGGAGCTGCTCGGGCGGGTTGTAGCCGCTGTCGGTCATCTTCAGCGGCCGGAAGACGCGCTCGGCGGCGAAGCGGTCCAGCGGCATCCCGGAGACCACTTCGACCAGCTCGCCGCAGAGAATCGCGTTGAGGCAACTGTAGACGACGGTCTTCCCTGGCGGACGGGCGAGTTCCAGGTTGCGGATGTAGGCCCGCATCTCCACGCGACAGGGGAAGCCGGCCTTTTCCTTGATGACCTTTTGCTGAGACGCATCCACGTACGGCGGCAGGCCGGACATGTGCGTCATCAGGTGGCGGACCGTGACGCCCTGCTTGTCGCCGGCGTTGAACTCCGGCAGGTACTTGCCGACCGGATCGTCGAGGCCGACGCGGCCTTCCTCGATCAGGATCATCAAGCTTGTGCCGGTCGCGATCGGCTTCGTCATGGACGCCAAATCAAAGATCGCGTCCGTGGTCATGGGCACCCGCGCCGGCTCGGTGCGCTGGAAACCATATGCCTTCTGCCACGTCTCGAAGCCGGTATCCATCTTGCGGCCGACCGCGATGACCGCACCGCTCATTTTGCCTTTCGCCAGTACCGCCGGCACGAACGCGTCGAGCGTCTCTTCCAGTGCGGCCAGGCCGCCCTCGAGTGGCGTGGTCTGCACGTCGAAGGTCCAGTCCCACTCGTTGTAGTAGAGATTGTGCCCGTCGATCTCGATCTCGCCGCGCTGGAAGTCGTTGGGCTCGCTCCGGAAGCTGGCCTTCGGCGGGTGCAGCTCGCGGGCGTAGTCGAGATTGACGATCATCCGGTACGCGTCCATGTGTCCGCAGTAGAAGTCCTGTACCTGCGGGTCCGCATGCTTCTGCACGCCGTACGAGGGATCCGCCGGCAACCAGCCCCAGGGCTCGACGTAGAACTCGGCCCAATCGTGCATGTTGGAGCCGTTGGGCAGGCTCTCCCAGCCGGACTGCCAGCGGGCGGGGATGCCCGCGGCGCGGCAGAGCGTCATGAACAGCAGCCCCTGCACGCCGCAATCGCCGCGGCGCGTGGTGAATGCCTTGTCGGAGATGTTCGCGATGGTGCCGTACTCCATTTCCGCGCAGTACTTCACGTTGGCATCGAGCCAGCGGAAGATGCGGCGGGCGCGGAGTAACGGGTTCGTTTCATCGCCGACGATTTCGTCCGCGGTGCGTTTCAGGTCGGGCGTGAACACGATGTGCGGCGGGCGCTCGGCCGTGTATTCGCGGTAGAGATCGCTGGACGTGTCATACGGCTTGACCTGCGCGGGGTCGAGCTGCGGGCAATAGGCGGCGGTCACGAACTCGAACTCCGCGGCAAAGCGCGGCGGCGTGTTCGGATCGGTAATCGTCTGCTCGAAGTAAAGCGTCCGTTGCGGGCAACCGTTGGGGGCGATGGTCGCACCCGGCGGATCGGTCGAGATCAACCGCACGTCGCGTTGCTGGCGATACTCCTGCGGGAACGGCAGCCAGCAGCGGACCTGCGCACCGGCGTGCACCCGCGGGTGGTTGGCGTTGACGCACAGCTCGTAACGCACGTGATGCCGCACCGGGCGAATCATCGGATCGGTGGCATCCTTCGCCGCGGCGACCAGGCCGGCAATGTGGCGCGGGAGATCGAACTCGTAACCGGTGGGCGCGGGCTCGGGCTTGCGCCGGGACTTCGCTTCCTCGCAGAAGCGGAACAGGTTGCCGGGCTCGCGGACGAAGTAGCGCACGGCACCGTCGATCATGCGATACTGCAGACCGCCCTGCTGCCGCCAGCGCTCGAGGTCGTCCGCGGTGACGCTCGGCAGGCGGGCGCGGAGCTTCTCCAGCAACGCCTCCGGCGTAAGCGCGTAATCCAGGCGGATGCGGCGGATGATCTCCAGCGCGACAGCGGGCGGACTGACGACCGGCGCGTTCGGATCGGGCAACGCCGCGCGGAGCATCTGCTCGGCGTCCGCAAAACGGCCCTGCTCGACCGCGGTCTGCGCGTCAGCCAGCAACTTCGCTTCGTCTTCCGCCCGGACGGCGGTCACCATCAGTCCCAGAAGCAGTACCCCGCCCCAGCGCGTGATTCGGTGCCAACCCATCGCATTCGTCCTTTTCGCCGGTTACGCTCTCCGTCGGCGTGTCGGCGGCGCCCAGAATACCGTCCCTCAAATGATGCGTCGAGGAAACCTGAAATGCTCCGTGCTGCATGCGGTTCGCTCTGGATTGTGCCGGTTGTCGTGGCCACGCTGGGGACTTCACTCGCACGGGCTCAGACCGCCCGGCCGGCCCCCGTGCGGCTCGGCATCGATGTACTCATCGCGGAAGGGTTCAAGCCGCTGGTCGGCAAGCGCGTCGGCCTGATCACGAACCCGACGGGCGTGACCGGCGATCTGCGCTCCACGATCGACGTCCTGCATGCCGCGCCAGGCGTGCAGCTCGTCACGCTGTTCGGACCCGAGCACGGCATGCGCGGCGAGACGCCGGCCGGCGATGATGTCGCGGACGACCGCGACGCGGCGACGGGCCTGCCGGTGCACTCGCTGTACGGCAAGTATCGCAAGCCGGCGCCGGAGATGCTCGCGGGGCTCGACGTGCTGGTGTACGACATTCAGGACATCGGCGCGCGCTCGTACACGTACATCAGCACGCTGGCGCTGGCGATGGAGGCGGCCGCCGAGCAGAAGGTCGCGTTTGTGGTGCTCGACCGACCCAACCCGCTGGGCGGCATCCGCATGGAAGGCCGGCCACTGGACCTGCAATTCCAGTCGTTCATCGGCCAGATTCCGGTCCCGTACCTGCATGGCATGACCGTCGGCGAGCTGGCCCAGATGATCAACGGCGAGGGCTGGACGAAGGACGGCGTGAAGTGCGACTTGCAGGTCATCCGCATGATCGGCTGGAAGCGCAGCATGTCCTTCGAGCAAACCGGCCTGGTCTGGATCCCGACGTCGCCGCACGTGCCGCGGGCGGATTCGACGTGGTACTACGCGGCCACGGGGATCATGGGCGAGTTGCAGGTGTTGAGCGAGGGGGTCGGGTACACGCTGCCGTTCGAGCTGGTCGGAGCGCCGGAGCTGAATCCGGAGAAGCTCGCCAACGAGTTGAACGGGCGGAAGCTGCCGGGCGTCTTCTTCCGCCCGACGTATTTCCAGCCGTACTACGGGCGGCTGGCGAAGAAGGTCTGCGGCGGCGTGCACGTGCTGTTCACGGACCGCGCGCAGGTGGAGCTGACGCCGATTCAATTCCACGTGATGGACGTCGTGCGCCAGCTCTATCCGGAAATCAAGTTCTTCGGTCAGAAGCGCGATAGCTCGTTCGACAAGGCGTGCGGCACGGACGAGATCCGCAAGATGTTCGCGGACGGCAAATCGATCGACGAGATCCTCGCCTTCTGGCGGCAGGGCGTGGATGAGTTCCGGACCAGGCGGGCGAAGTACCTTTTGTACGAATGACACACTGGTCGCCCATCGCGGCACTGCTCGGTTGCGCCGGCGGGTTGCTGGCCGGGTGCACGTCGGCGTCGCGGGCCGTGCCGACGTCGCAACCGACCTGGACCTATGACCAGGGCGGCATTGTACGCGGCGACGTTTCCCAGCCGCGCGTCGCACTGGTTTTTACCGGCGGCGATTATGGCGAGGGCACGGCGCATATCCTGGACGTGCTGCAGGCCGCGGGCATCAAGGCCTCGTTCTTCGTGACGGGGGCGTATATCGCGCACCCCGAGTACGCGCCGCTGCTCCGCCGCATAGTCGCCGAGGGACATTACCTCGGGCCACACTCGGATGCCCATCTGCTGTACTGCGCGTGGGAGGACCGCGGCCGATTACTGGTGACGGAGGATGAATTCCGAAAGGACCTGGAAAGGAACATCGCTGCGCTGCGCCGATTCGGCGCGCTGCGCGGTCGCCGGCCGATCTACTTCATTCCGCCGTACGAGTGGTTCAACGCGCACCAGGTCCGTTGGGCGCGCGCGATGGGTGTTGTGCTGTTCAACTTCACGCCGGGCAGCGGGTCGAACCGGGACTGGATTCCCGAGGGGCAGCGCGGCTTCGTGTCGTCGGAGACGATTCTGAACGGCATTCTGGCCTGTGAACGGCGCGACCCGCACGGGCTCAACGGTTTCCTGCTGCTCCTGCACCTGGGTTCGCAACGGCAGGACAAGATGCACGTGCAACTCCGTCCACTGGTGGAGACGCTTGCCGGGCGCGGCTACACGTTCGTACGCGTCGACGAGCTGCTCGCACCAGGTTAGAGCGGCCCCAGGTCACCCGCGGTACAGTTGTCCGCCACCTGCGCGGGCGTCTTGGCGCCTGGAATCGCCGTGTGGCAGGCGGGGTGGGTCAGGCAGAAGCGCAGGCTCACCTGGGCCATGGTCTGGCCGGGGTAGCGGTCGAACGTCGGGCCCAGCTTGTCGAGCTGCGCGAGGTAGGCGTCCAGCTTCTCGGGCGACAGGTTCATACGGCGGTGATCCTCGGCGCCGAACGTGCTCTGGCGCGTGAACTTGCCGGTCAACAGCCCGAAGAGCAGCGGGATGCGCACGATGACGCCGATGCCGAGCGCCTGGGCCTGCGGAAAGAGCACCTCCTCCGCGGCGCGTTCGAGCAGGTTGTAGCGCACCTGGATGCAATCGAGCAGGTCGGCGTGCCGCGCGAGCAAGTGCGCCTGCTCGGTCTCCTTGAACGACTGGATGCTCAGGCCCGCGTGCCGGATCTTGCCCTGGCGTTTCAGCGTCGCCAGCGCGTCCCACGGCTCGTCGCGCTCCAGCAGCGCGCGGTCCGGGCTGTGCAGTTGCAGGATGTCGAGCGCGTCCACGTTCAGGCGCCGCAGGCTCTGCTCGGCGGCAAAGAGCAAGTACTCGCGTGTGTAGTTCGGGCGGATCGGGCCGTAGCCCTGATCGTCGCCCGCGTCGCCGTGATAAAAATCACTGCCCGCTTTCGTGGCGATGACCACTTCGCCGCGGCCGCGTTCGCGCAGGACACCCGCGATCAGTTCCTCGGAGTGCCCGAACCCGTACACGTCGGCGGTGTCGATGAAGTTGACGCCCCAGTCGAGGGCGGCGTGCAGGGCGCGGCGCGACTCCTCGTCATCCGTCGGCCCCCAGTTCATGCCGCCGATCGCCCAGGCCCCGAAGCCAATCCGGGACACGCGCGGCCCGCGCGCGCCGAGTTGCGTGTACTGCATGGCGGACTCCTGTCGAAGCCGCGCCCGTTGGATCAGGGCGCCGTCCACAAGTTCAACAGCAACAAAAGCGACACGGTGCCGTCGATGATCGGCTCGTTGGTCGAGAAGTCGGCGTACACGTCATGGTACACGGCCACGTCCGATTGGAAACGCGCGAGCCGGTCGGTCCCGAAGTCGGAGAACTTCAGACCGTCATTGATCGCCTTCGTCACCGGGCCATCCACGAGCCCGCCGACTGGAAGCTGGCGCTTCAGCTTGAAGAACAGGTGATGCGGCTGGCTGGCCGCGTCGCCGTCCGCGGGCACACCGAGGACAAAGGACACGCCCCACGGATTGCGGCCGAAGATCCAGTCGCGCGCCTCGGTCGCCAGGCTGCGAAACTGCGCATCGCCGCTCATACGCTCGTAGAGCACCGCCTGCGTGGCCAGCGCGACGACGTCGTTCGTCGAGCACCACACGAGCGGCGTGCCGAGGCGGTAGGGGTTCTGCTCGGCGAGGGCCCGCACGCGTTCGAGCCCCGCGCGGTAGTAGCCGGCGAGTTGCCGGCGTGCGTCGGCATCGACGTGTGCGGCAAGTCGCCAGTGTGCGAGATTCACGTAGGGGAAGCACTCGTAGTGGCCGTGCTGCAGTTTGCCCATCCAGTCGCTCGCGCCGGCCTGCCGAGCATATTCGAGGGCCTGCTCCAGGTACGCGCGCTCCCGGGTGGCGATGTACAGCTCGGTCGCCGCCCACTCCAGGTCGTCGTAGAACGAGCGCTCGCCATAGTAATAGGGCGCCTTGACCGGCACCGACATGGCGCAGCCGGGCTTCGCTTGTGCAAGGCGATAAAGCGCCTTGGCGCGGTCGAGTTCGCCGGCCAAGGTGAGCGCGGCCGCCATGCGCCCCGCGAGACTGGCCAGCCCGGTCGATTCGTTCTTGTACTTCGGCCCCTCCGGTTTGCCCGTGGCCGGCCAGGCGGCGCGCGGCCCGCCCGGACCGCGGCCGTAATCGGTCTGGTCCTCGTGCCAGAGGCCGTCCGGCGGCGCATGATCGCGGTCGTCGCCGATCTGGACGTACAGCGTGTCCGCGTCCGGGTGAATCTTCACCAGCAGCGCCGCCCCGTAGCGGGCCTCGTCGGGCGCGCCGGCCAGAAATAGCGCGGCCACGCAATACGACGTGGTGATCATGTGCTTGATCCGGTCGGCGGCGTCGTGCCAGCCGCCGGTCAGATCGAGCTGCCGGCCGCTCAGCGCGTCGAACGCGTCCTGCTGGTGGCACTTCCGACCGGTAACCGGGTTGTCGCCGCAGCGCTGCAAACGCATGAAATCGAGCAGTTTCTCAGGCACCCCGGCATACACGTCGTCCCCGATCGCGAACGTCGGCGAGACGATATCCGCGAACCTCACGGCGTAGCGGCCGGGCTGGCGCAGCGCGGAGAAGTCGAGGCGGTAGTTATGCTGGAACGGACCCCAGCCGCCCTGGTCCGAACCGATGTCGGCAGTGACGTCGCCGACGCGGAACGACCCGGTGAGCGGTGCGGCACTCGAAAGCACGGCGATTTTCGGGTCGGCCGGGAGATAGCCGATCTGGTTGACGCGAATCCAGGCGTCGGTCGCGCCGGCCGGCCCGAGGCACGTTCCGAGTAGCAGCGCGAACCCGCAGCCACGTCTCATAACCTGCCTGCCGAGCATGAACCTTCTCCGCATGGGGTTGTGCGTCGCGTGAATAGTCCGCCTATTGCCCGAAGTTCCGCTGGAATTCCGCCAGGTCCCACATGTCGATGTCGAGGTCGCCGTCGGCGTCGCCGCGGGCGCACATGTGCGTGCTGCCGTAGACGCTGTCGGGGCCGGCCAGGCAGAAGAAGAATCGCATCAAGTCGACCGTGTCGATGTCGCCGTCGTTATCCATGTCACCCGTGCCGGGGCTGCTGTTGCACATGCTGATGTCCTGCCGGACCACGTCGCCGGGCAGGACCACGACGCCGGTGAGTTGGATCGTCGTGCAGTTGGTCTTCGACGCCGTCACGGTATACGCCGTGCCGCCGGCGGTCGCTGGAATCATCGTGACGACGAAGCAGCCGTTGCCATCCGTCTCCACCGCGGCCAGCGCCCCGACCTGGATCGTCGCGCCATCAATCGGGTCACCCGTGCCGGGGTCCGTCGCGCGGCCCCAGAGCGTGCCTTCGACCGCGGTGGCCGGATCGCGCCAGGGCATCGCCGGCGTCGCAACCGTGGAGGTGAACAGGTTGTTGGCGACGTACGTGTACCACGTCCAGTCCGCTTCCGGCGAGCCGTTCATGTCCTCGTCGGCCGTGTCCGCGTAGGCGTAATTGCAGGTGCCGTTCGCGCCCGCGTTGAGGGCGTACTGCATTTGCGTCACGCTGTCGGCCTTGCGGTTCAGATAGTTGCCCTGGCCGCAGTACATGTGCCGGCTGTAGCGCCAGCCGATCGCCGCGTTGACCCAGTTGCGATACCACTGCGCCTCATCGGACTCGTACTCGCGCTTGTAGTTCATCGGTACGCCGCCGTCGAGCCAGCCCTGCTGCATCCAGTACTTCCAGTTCTGGTGCAGGGTGTACGCACTCGAATTGGCGAAGTTGCTCGGCGCGTTGCCGAAGGTGATCAGGTCGGCGGTGAAACGCAACGGCTGCCGGGGATTCGTCGTGATAGCCGCCATCTCCACCCGCGTACGGCGCACCAGTTCATCGATCGTGCGCCGGCGAAAGTCGTCCCAGACCACGACGCCCGTCGGCGCCGGCGTGCCGGTATAGCCGGTCAATTGCCAGAAGCGCGCGAGGCCGGACCTGGTGTAGTCGAGGTCGGCGGGATAGCCCGCGTCGGTGACGGTATAGCGGATGTAGTCGTAATTGATGCCATCGATCGCGTAATTGGTGACCAGCTCGCGCACGATGCTGATCAGGTACTCCTGCACATCGGGGGAGCCGGGGTCAAGCACGTACTTGCCGTCCACCTTCGCGGGGCCGCCGTCCATGTACGCCAGCGGCACCATCAGCCATTCCGGGTGCGCGGCGAGGAGGCTGTTGCCGCTCGGCGGCCAGGACGTGCACACGCGGTACGGCACGAGCCAGGCGTGGACTTCGAGACCGTTGGCGTGGGCCTGCTGCACGAGGTACGCCAGCGGATCAATGCCGCCCGAGATGTCCGTCGCCTTGGGCAAAATGCTCGAATTCCAGTACGCGCCGTGTCCGCTGCCCGTGCGGTCGTGGTAGGCCAGCACCTCGGCGAAGATCGCGTTGTAGCGCCCGGTCAGCGCGCGGCTGATCAGGGAGTTGATTTGCGACGTGCTCTTGAAGCCCTCGCTGAAGGCATCCGCCCAGAACCCGCGCAGGGCCGGGCTGCGGTCGTCGGCCAGCGCGGCGGGAACCAGCGCGGCCAGTACGAGTGCCATCCCCGCCAGAACGCACCGGCCACGTGCAGCGACGTACTTACACATCTTCGCCATCCCAGGGCACCGTGGTTTCACGCGCGTCATTGCGGGCCACCCAGGTAGGGCAGTAGCGCCGCAAAATCCAGCGCATCCACATCCTCATCCAAATCAAGATCAAACTGCGGGCAGGGCGCGGCCAACCCGCGCGGTGCGTCCGCACACGCCTGCAGCGCCGCGATGTCCGCCAGGTCAACGTCGCGATCGTGGTCCGCGTCGCCACTCACGTACGTGAAGAGGTACGCCGTGCCGCGGTCCGCGTTGTTGAACGGCGTGCCGAACAAAATCTCCGCCAGCCCGTCGTTGTTGACGTCCGCCGCGCTCAAGGAGAAACCGATCCGGTCTTGCGCGGCCCCGATGATGCGGAGATCGGTATCGACCGCCGCGACATACGTCGCGCCCGGGTCAAAGTCACGGCCGAACAGCACCTCCACCACGCCGTTGGTTGCGGGGCCGCCGAACCGCTCGCAGGCCGCGATGTCCGCGTAGCCGTCGCCGTCGAAATCGCCGGCACTCAGCTCGTCGCCGAGGTTCTCCTCGAACTCGCCAATGAGCAAGAAGTCCGGCGGGGCGGTCAGGTAATTGATGGTCAGCGTGCCGGTCTGGTAGGTGGGGGAGCCGAGCAGGCCATAGATGAAACCGTCGCCGCGCTGCGTGTTATGCGGACCGGCATCCGCCCCCGGCGCCGCCGTGACCAGGTCCATCAGCCCGTCGCCATTGAAGTCTCCCGCCGCAGCCGCCACGCCCAGCTCGTCCTGGGCCCGCGCGCCGAGCAGCGTGATGTCCGCCGGCGCGACGGTCAACTGATACAGGTTTGCCCAGGTGGTCCGGCCGCGCCAGATATGCACGGCCCCTTCCGAGGTGAACAAACCCCGGCTGGCGTACTCGTTGGGCAGGATCAGCTCATCGATGCCGTCGCCCGTGAGATCGGCCGCCAGCACGAACGTGCCCAGCTCGTCGTACGTGCCCTTGCCGTCGATGCGCACGTTGTAGCTGGTCGCGACGGCGAGATTGCGCGTGTAACCCGGCGGGAACGGTCCACCGAAGATCACGTAGACGCGTCCGGATTGCGTCGCGCCGCCGTCCGCGCGGTGCACGCCCAGAATGAGGTCGGCATATGCATCGCCGTTGAGGTTCCCGAAACCGGCGCCATGCGCGTCGAGCCCGCCGAACAGGTTGTAGCCGCCCATGTCGCCGCCCGCGACCGGGCCGAGCACGCGCAGGCTCCAGTTGCTGGTGACGGCCAGATCGCGCACCGCCAGGTTGAAGAAGTCCGGGCCGCCATAGATCAGGTACGCGATGCCGCGGTCAGTGACGCCGGAGAGATCGGCGGTGGAGGCACACAGCACGAGGTCGGCAACCCCGTCGCCGTTGAAATCGCCCGTCGCGATCGAAGCGCCGAGGTTGTCGTCGACCGCCGCGCCGAGAATCGTCTGGTCGGGGGCGGTCTGCGTCAGATCGACGAGGCCCAGACCATGTCGGCCGGGTCCGCCGCGCAGCACGCTCACCTGGCTCAGAATCCCGCCCCAGGATTTCGAGGCGCCCACGATCACATCGTCGTAGCCGTCGCCGTCCAGGTCGCCGGAGGCCAGCGGCCGGCCCCAGTCCTGGCCGGCAATGGCCCCGCCGTAACGGGTGCCAGCATCCTGGGACTGAAACTCGCGCGGCGCGGCCTGCACGAGGCCGGCCACCGCGAGCAAGGTGGCGAGATAGCGAGTTCGCTGCATCACAAGTTCCTGGTCGGGCCGGTCACCGCTGCGCCCAGCGTCATTCCGGGCTGTTGATGTCCAGTTGCATCGCGCGGAAGTCCGCGATGTCCACGTCGCGGTCACCGTCGCCATCCTCGTTCAAGCACACGTGGCCGACGTTGTAGGTCAGGCCCGGTCCGCGCAGGCAGAAGCGGAAGATCGCGAAGTCCGTCACGTCGACCTTGCCGTCATGGTTGTAGTCGAACTGCGACGGCGGCGTGAAATTGGCGAGGAATTCCATGACGCGCTGCATCACCGCCGCCCGCACGCTGGCCGAGCCGATCGCCTCGAATGGGAACCCGAACGAGACGACATTGTACGTGGCGCCGATGTACTGCACGCCGGCCACGCCGCCCGTGCCGCCAACGTAGTTCAGGCACGCGTAAGCGCCCGGACGGGCCGTCAGCACGTCGGGCGTGCGGACGTCATACGGCGCGCCGCTGGCGACGCTGAAGCCGAACTCATCGATGTCCGCCAGGATGCTGCCCGCCGCCCCGACGGCCTGGTAGGTGCCGGCGCTGTCCGCCTGGAACCCGATCTGCAGCGTGTTCTGGGCGAACGTGGCGCCGTGGGACTGGTTGATCAGGTCGTAGGCCAGTTCCGCCCCGGAGATGAACAGGCCGCCGCCCTCGCCGAGAAACGTCGTGAGGCGCGTCTGCTCGCTCGAGCTCAGCGTCAGGTCCTCCGTGCTCTCGGTGCCCAGGATCCAGACGACGAAGTCAAAGCCGCCCAGTTGCAGGTACGAGTCCGCGACGGCTTCGTTGCTGCACGAAGAGAAGCCCCAGTCGCAGGCCGCCAACGCCTCGGCGTGCTGCACGACGTAGTCGAACGAGTTGCTCCGGCGCCAGATCTGCCGTTCGATCGACAGGCCGGCGTAAGCCTCCGGCTGCGTGAAGGTCTGAACCGGGTTGATCTGCCGTCGCAGGCGGTCGAAGCCGTTGACGAGCAGCACGCTGGCGACGCCTTCCGCCGGGCGGCGCACCGCGAGCACCTCGGTCGGCATCGATTCGCCGCCGGCGTTCGTGGCCGCGACGCGGAAGTAGCGCGTCTCGCCGATGGGCACGTCGGTGATCGTCGCGGTCAGCACGTTGCCGAGTACGATCGGAGCGCCGAAGCCGTAACCGTTGTTGGATTGATAGACCACGTAGCCGGTCGCCGGGTCCCCGCGGGCCCCGTCCGAGAGCGGCGCCACCCACGAGAGCACGACGTTTCCGCCACCGGCGTCGACCGCCCGGAAGTAGCGCGGCGTGTCGGGGGCGAACGCCAGCGGGATCGCGCTGCCGGGCAGGCTGTTGAGGAAGCGCGTGATGCCCTGCACGCAGGACCGTGCCATCGCCGAACGGACGCGATCGTCGCGCAGCAGCTTGGCATCCTGCTCGTTGTCGTGGAAGGCCAGCTCGACGATGGTCGCGTCGAACTCGTCGCCGTTGGCCTCGGTGCAGATGGCGCCGTACGAGCTGGTGTAGGTGGCCCCCGCGCGGTCCACCCAGGCGAACTCGAACTCGTCATCCATGATCAGCATGTCGTTGTCAACTTCGTCCGAGAGGATGTTCGCGTACTCCACCTGGTACGTGGTGGCGCCGAGATCGGTGATCAGGCAGATCTGGCCGCGCGCGACGCCGTTCGTCGCGTTCGTGTGGAACTCGAGGTAGACGCGCTTCCAGCGATCGACCAGCACGCCGCCGTCCGGCACCTGGTTCGCCTCGCGGCTCCACTTGGCGCTGGTGCGGACGTTGTCGCTGCCGTCGTCGTAGCCGGGGATGTCCCAGATGTCCGAATCGAAGCCGGCGGCGTTGTTGCCGAGTTCGCTCTCCGCCCAGTAGCGGCTGGCTTCCTCGTCGCGGTTATAGCCGCTGATCGTGCCGGGGCCGGGACGAACGATGTCGCCGACGCCGTCGCCCCAGCGAATCGCATCCGCGATGATCGCGCCGGCCTCGGTCGACTGGTTCGTGATCTCGACGTAGTTTTCGTCGCCGGCGACGAGGTGGTAGTCCCCGAGCCAAATCCAGGCGCTGCCGACCAGCCGGTGGTCCATCTTCAGCTCGCTGATCCCGCCACTGTGCTTGACGCGGTAGGTCTGGATCGTGCGGTTCGCGCCGGCAATCGTGAAGCAGTAGACCGGGTAGAAGCCGGTCACCGTGATGTTCGGCGTGTAGCGGGCAGTCGCCGTCTCCGTGGCGTCGGCCGAAGTCCACTGGTACACGATGCCGGAATTGGTCACGCCGTTCTCGTAGTACTTGGAACTGCTGCCCGCGCTCCACGTCCCGGTGTACGTCACCCCGGGATCATCGTTGTCCAGCACGATCTCGATCGGCTGCCAGCCCACCGGGCGGAACGGCACGACGATCGCGCCGGCGTTGAACGCGTATTGCACGAAATAGTTCAGCATGTCGATGTTGCCGTGGTCCTCGTTCATGTCGAGCAGCACCGGACGCTGCAGGTACCACGCAGAGTCGCCCGCCGTCCAGCCGTGCCCGGCCGCGGCAAACACCGTCACGCCGGTCAGCGCCCCCACCGGCTGACGTGCCGCTTGCGTCACGGGGCCGCGGGCCTGCGCCGCGCCGGTCCCCGTCGCCACGCTCAGCGGCAGTGGCACCTCGCGCGGCAGATCCGCATCGCGCGCGGCGCCGCTCGGCTCGGGCAGCATGAGTTGCTCGAGCGAGCTGTACGGCCGGTCCGTGCCGACGCGCACGCGAATCACCGTCCCGCCGAAGCGGTCGTCGTGCTGGAAGGGGCTGCCAAGCGCGAGCGCCAGGTTCTCCACGTCCACCGGCGACAGATACCACCCGTCCGGCCGCGCGGGGATCGTCAGCCGGATTTCGGCGACATCCCCCAGCCACCGCACGCTGTCGATGGTCGTGTCCGCCGGCAGCAGGCCCTGCCCGGTCTCGTTGCGCTCGCTCGTGGCGCGGGCCGCGAGCAGAGCGAGCACGGTGGGCGCCTGCGGCGCCCCGATGGGCAGGTACTGATCGGCCGGCGCGAAGAACGGCAGCCGCGCCGCGGAGCCGTCCGCGGCCCACGCCAGACCCGCAGCCAGCGCCGCGACCAGCAGACACGAACCGACCAGAGCCGCGCGCTCGATTTCCGATAGGCGGAGCATGGCTTCTCCTCCCCTCCTCAAGGTGGACAGAAACGATCCCTGAACACGGGTCAATAACTTCCCGATAACGGCCGGCGCAACGTGCGCGCACCAGCGCTATCGACTCAGCCGACAGTGTACTTGGGTCCGCAGTATGGATTCAAGGCTTAAAGACGGAAACCGTCCGAAAGCTTGGTGACTTCGACACGTCCGATAGTCATGTCGCTCGCGGAATCAAAGCGGAAATCGGCGCCCCCGTTCTGCCGGTTTGCACACCGCGCGCCCGGCATCGGCACCGTCGCGGTCTTCCAGCTCCCGCTGTCCGCGCGCACGATCACCGGCGCCGCCGGACGGTACCGGTCCGCCACCGTGCCGGTTTCCGCCGTCGAATCGAACTGCACCGTGATCGGGTCGTGCCCGGAGTCGAGGTACGTAACCCGCAGCGTGAGCGTGCCGCGGTGGTCGTAGTAATACGGGTCGGCCACGTCGTAGTACAGGTACCGCGCTGCACTGACACCCGGCCGCGTCCGCACGCAGCCCTGCCCATCCACCGTGGCGACTTCGTATACGCCATCCGCCACGTCGCGGCACAACCGCAGACCCTCCTCCACGAGCTGGCCATCCGCGGCGACGTGCAGCGCGAGGTGCAGCCGGCTGGCGAACTCGCGGCCCCCGCGGTTGGACGCGGGCGCGTTGAGCAGCGTCTTGACGACGCGGGCCCACTCGTCGGCCACCGGCACTTGCCCCGCCCTGTAGATGTCGCTGAAGTGCCGCGTCAGGTCGATGTAGAAGCGGCCGTCCTCCAGCGTATCACAGATCGCTGTGCCTTCATGCAACTCGCTCCAGGTCTCGAGGATGACCAGCCGCGGCCGGGCCTGCAGTGCCAACAGCCAGGAGGCCGCGTAGAAGCCACCGCCCAGCCGGTCGCGCGTCGGCGTGGTGCGGCCGGAGACCGGGGAGTCGTCGTAGCCCGGACCGATCTGCACGGCCCCGTCGCCGATCAGCGGGCCGCCGAGCGCCGCGCCCCAGCCGGTGCGCAGGTCCGCTTGGAACGACCAGGACGGCCCGCTGACGATCAGCGGCCGCCGGCCGGCAAAATCGGCCGCGAAGTGCGCGTAGACGTAATCCACGGTGCTCTGATCGTGTCCGGCCGCGAAGGCCGCTTCGTACAGTTGCACCAGCGGCCGGCCGTCAATGCACGCCCAGTGTCGCGGCGGTACCAGGCAGAAGAAGTCGCGGATCGTGCGGTAGAAGATCTCTTTGCCTTCGTCGGTGCGCAGGTCCACGTTGCCGCGGCCGGGCTGCGGATAGGCGTGCACGCCCAGCAGCGTCGAAGTGTCATAGAAGAGCGCGACGCGCGGCGTGGGGCCGGTCTGGGCCAGCTCGTCGAGCGCCGCCACCAGCGGTGGCAGGCCGCGCACCGAGAAGCGCAGGTCGTGCTTGTCGTATTGGTTCGGCGCCCCCCAGTACACGCACAACGCCACGTCGATGCCGGCGGCGCGCAAGTCCTCCATCTGCTGACGATGCCAGGCCGGGGATTCGTAACTCACCGTGCTGTCGTCCGGGAAGTGCTGCCGCAGGTTGGAGCGCGTCCGGGCGCGATCCCCGAAGAAGTGCTCGTCCGGCCAGCGATACCAGTAGAAGTAATGCGTCGCCACCACCCGGTCGGCGGGGGCAAAACTCGGCGCCGTCGCAATCGCATCCGGCGTCGGCACGGGCGGAATCCGCATTTCGTCGGCGGCGCCGCACCACGCCGCCGCGCCAATAACCAGCCATCCGAGCAATAAGACCACGCAGGCGCGCATCATATCTGTAGCTCCCAGTACCGGTTCACGGGGTCGTTCGCGGCGCGGTGAATTCTACCGGCTACGGCACGCCGTAGTAGCGCTGGAACAGCGCGACGTCGCGCAGGTCGACGTCCGCATCGGCGTCACCGTCGCCGGTCGCACAGAAATGGCCGGGCAGGAAACCGTACCCCGGGCCGCCCAGGCAGTAGAGCATCGGGGCGAGGTCGCCGGGGTCAATCCAGCCGTTGTCGTTGAAATCGCCCGCGGGTGTCGTCTCGACGAACGCCAGCGGACACGCCACAACCGCGCCCGCCGCGACGACGACGTCCGGCAGGCTCACCGCGCGGTAATCCGGATGCGTGGCACTCAGCGTGTACGTTCCGGGCGGCAGATGGACGAACGAATAGAACCCATCGGTGCTGGACAGGGCGGTGTGCGTGCAGCCGGCGGCGTGGACTTGCGCGTCGGTCACCGGCAGGCCATCGGGCGCGGTGACGTGGCCGACGATGATGCCCGTCGTCGGGTTGGCTTTCCACGGCAGCGCGGGCACGGGGGCCGCGACGGCATACACGCCCTCGCGATACGTCGTCCAAAAGCTGAACGAGCTCCAGGAGAAGACGCTGTTGCCGGCGGCGGCGCGCAGCCGCGCGAGGTTGATCTGATCGACGAGCGAACTCACGCCTTGGCTGGTTGAGTGACCGGGCACGATGTACGTCTCGCAGCCGCTGGTCGCCGCCAGCCAATACTGCAGCCACGTGTCCCAAGCCGTCCCCGCGCCACCGCCGTAGTACATCATGGGCACCAGCAGGTCCATCGCCCCCGCCGCGGCCCAGCCGAGCGCATCCTGATGCTGCGCCGTCGGCGCGGTGGTGGGGTTGGGGTACACGGCCGCGCTCACCTGGACGTGCGGCTTGAGCGCCATGATCGCGGCGTACATGTCGCGCACGCTGCGGGTGATCTGGTCCGCGGTCCAGGCTGAGAAGTCCAGGCCCTCGGGGTTGGTCCGTGGATCGAGGAAGCGCGCGCGGCTGACCGGGTCCCACGAAACGGTGTTTGTGCCCGGGGTGCGGATCCGGTCGAAATGCACGCCATCCACGTCGTAATGCTCGACAACGTAAAGCACCTGCTGTCGGGTGTAAGCCTGACAGGCCGGCACGCCGGGCGCGAACCAGACGTAATGCGATTCGCCGAACTGCGCCGGTGCCGTCAGGTTGTCATGGAGCAGCCAGTCGCGGGCGGCGGGATCGGCGGCGTTGCAGTGCGCGTAGAACGTGTGGTTCGGGTTCTCCGGCAACGTGTGGGCCGCGGCCGGCACACTCTGCCAGCAGGTGTGCGTGTTGATGTACGCGTGGAACTGGATGCCGTGGGCATGCGCGGCCTGGATCGCGTAGGCCAGCGGGTCCCAGCCGGGGTCCTGGCCGCCGATCAGCGGGGACCACACCTCGACCGGCGACGGGTAGAGCACGTCCGCCTGGCCCCGGATCTGAAAGAAGACCGCGTTGAAGTGCGCGTCCGCGAGGTCGGACATCAATTCGTCGATGGCGGCCTGGCAGATGTCTTGACTGGCGTGCGGCCACTCGAACCGCGTCGCCCACATGGCGCGGAATTCGGGCGTCTGCGCCGCCGCTGGGGCGCACCACGCGAATACCCACCCGCAGATGACGGCTGCGTCGAACCAGCGCATGCTTCACCTCCGGCGCCATTGTAGCGACGGGCACGGAGGCGCCCTACACGGAAAGCTGATCCGCGGCTCGAAGGATCAGCGGTCCTTCTGGGCCAGATTCTGAATATACGGCAGGATGACCGCACGCCGCGTGGCGCGCATCTCGCGCTGCCGTTCGCTCTGGCGGGCCAGTTCGTTCTCGTCGGCGGAGTCGAACAGCGACGCATACGAAAACAGGCAGAAATCGCCGGTCTTCGCGTGCGCGGCCTCGAGCTGCGCCCGGACGGCCTGCGCGGCCTGCTCGGGCGTCTGATCCCGATGCCGCCCGAACCAGAGGCCAGGGACGATGGGCACCGGCAGGCGCTCTTGCAGCCACGGCTCGGTGCGCATGACGAATTCCTCCGCGGTCTCCACGTAGTTCATGAGGATGACGGCGTCCAACAACTGCTCGCGAGCCCAGCGCGGGCCATCCTGGAAGTGCCGCAACGCGTTCGCCGCCACCGCGCCCACGGACGCCGACAGGGCCGCCTCCGGCCGGCTCTGCCGCAGCATGGCATGGATATCCGCCACGAGCTGCGTGACCTGGTCGGTGCGCCAGCGGTTCCAGGCCGCGGGGTCATCGTCGGGGGCCTTGCCGGTCGCCTCGCGATACAGCGCCAGCGTGCGCTCGTCGCGCGGGTAGTCGATGTCCGAGTCACGCGGCACCGCCGGCGGCTCGTTCGGGAAGCGGATGTAGTCCATGTGCAGGCCGTCGACGTCGTAGCGCGTCACCAGGTCGCGAAATACCTCGACGAGGTAGTTGCGCACCTCGGGCAGGCACGGGTTGACGCTCACATAGAACGATGAGAGCGCCTGCCGGTTGCCATGCTGGTCGTACCAGAACCACTCGGGGTGCTTGTTGTAGAGCTGTTCCGGGTTCGCCGGCGGCGTGGTGCCGCGCCAGGCCGGAACGACGTTCACCCACGCGTGGAGCTCGAGGTTTCGGGTGTGCGCCTCGCGGCAGGCCAGCTCCAGCGGGTCCCAGCCCGGATCCTGCCCGCCGAGCTCGTCCGCCCACGGCTCGAAGCTGGACTTGTAGAAGGCCGTGCCGTTGCCGCGGACCTGGAAGAACACGGTGTTGAAGCCGCCCTGCTGGCAGTTCTCCATGATCTGCGCGACGTCGCCAGGCGACTCGAAGTCGAAGCGCGTGACCCAGATGGCCCGCACGGGTTCGTGCATGCGCGTCCCCGCCTGGCAGCCGGTCAACAACAGCACCAGGGCACCTAGACACAAAGGTAGAACGCTGATCGAACGCGCCGCTGGACGGCGCAACCTACTCGCCTCGCTGGTCATCGTAGTCCTCGCCATGGTCGTTCTCCTTTGGTGCCTGAGAGCCTTGGTCGTTACTGCGGAGCAGTTTCCGGGCGCCGCCGGGCCAGCAGGTAGCCCCAGACGAACGACACGAGGCTGCCCAGTGGCGCGTACCAGGGCCAGGCCACCGTCGCTTTCTGCATCGTGCCGTCTGGGCCAATGATGTCCCATTGCGCCCACGCGTTGATCGCCAGCATGCCGGCTAGGCCGAGCAGCAGCACCAGCGCCTGCGCCGGCACCGGCAGGACCCGTGGTCCGGCAGCGGTCCGCGGACGACTCAGCGCCGTGTAGACAACCCAGCCGACGAAGAGCAGTCCGGCGAAGATCCAGCACACCCAATGGGATGCGTAGTTGTGCCAGGCCAACGCATAGACGTACGCCACCGAGAGCGGCGCCGACCACATGTAGCCGCGCCCGTCGACTCCCAGCGGCAGAAACGCCAGCGCGAAGCAACCCAGCAGCGCGCCGCCGGCGTATCCCGCCGCGGCCAGCGCCAGTTGCAGGATCGAAGGCTCCTTGTGCGCGACGTAATCCGTGAGGTACGCCAGCGTGCAGAGCAGGACGCCCCAGAAGATGATCAGTCCGCGGCTGAGCAGCAGGTTGCGGCGGTGCTCCTGCGCCGAATCGAGCTCGGCGTCGACGCGCTGCGTCGAACCCAGTTGGGCCAGCAGCGCCCGTCGCCGCAGGGGGGTGTAGAACGCGCCCATGATCGTCTGGCTGAGCGCGGTCAGCACGCCCATCACGGTGGAGATCGCCGCCGCCAGGGCCGCGGCCATGATCAGCCCCTTCAGGCCGACCGGCACTGCCTGGCAGATGAAGATCGGGAAGATGCGATCGCCCTTCTGCTGGAAGAGCGCGAGGGCCTCGCCGGCGAGCGGGTGGGTCTGGTAGTAGGCGAACAGGCCGACGCCGACGAGGATGACCGTCGTCGTCACGAGCTGTCCGAAGGTGCTGCCGATGATCGCCTTGCGCGCTTCACGCTCGTTGCGGCAGCAGAACATGCCCTGCACGAGGAGCTGGTCCGTGCCGTAGGAGAAGAGCCCGCCCCAGGTGCTGGCGATCACCGCGGTCCAGATGGTGAAGTCCCTGAACGGGCTGGGGCTGAAATCGAAGAAGGTGAACTTGCCCCACGGGCCGGATTCCTTGGCCGCCCAGCCGAGCCGGATGATCTCGGCGAAGCCGCCGTCGAGCCGATAGGCCACGACGAACAGCGCGGTCAGCGCGCCGACCAGGAACGTCAGGAACAGGGTGAGATTGGTCCAGATGACCGTTGTGATGCCGCCGAACAGGGCCCAGCCGATCGAGATGGCGCCGATGATGATCGCCGCCCAGGCCAGTTCGTCGAGCCCCGCATGCGTGGCCAGCAGGCGCAGTTGGTCGTTCAGCAGCACGATCAGGATCTGCAGCGTCAGATAGACGCGCGCCGCCTGCCCGAGCATCGCGCCCAGTACGAACAGCGCGCTGGTCATGGTCCGGGCGCGCTGCCCGAGCTGGTGCCCCATGTAGTCGTAGGGGCTGTAGATCTCGCGCCGGTAATACTGCGGCACCAGCACGTAGCCGACGATGATCCGCGCCAGCAGCGAACCGAAATACCCGAGCTGCAGGTACGTGAGGTTGCCGCCGAACTTGTAGGATACGTACGGCACGCCGATGAACGTCACGGCGCTGATCTCGGTGGCGATGATCGAGCCGCTGACGGCGTACCACGGCAGCTTGCGCCCGCCGAGGAAGAAGTCCCGCATCGTGGCCTGCTTGCCCGTCAGTAGTTTGCCGAGGATCGTCGTGAACGCGAGAAACGCGATCACGATGCCCCAGTCGACCAACGTGAATTGGGCGCTCAGTTCGGCTAGGAACACGTCAGGACCTCCGCAGAGACGGATCACCACAGAGACGCAGAAAACACAGAGCTGCACAGAGCAAGACGGAGCGGGCGGGCTGTGGCGTGTTGTGGCTCATCGCGGAACCGGGCCTCATGCTACAGCACCATCTGCACTATGCCGTCGCGCCGCTTCGCGACGTAGAAGTTCAGGAGCAGGCCGGTCCGCAGACCGGTCGAGCCGAGGGGATCTGGAGCTGCGCTTTGTCGAAACACCGCCCGCGCTCCATCCATCTCAAGTCCCCTCTGTGCGCCGCTGTGTTTTCTGTGTCTCTGAGGTGTTCTGTTGCCCCTCGATGATCCGTGCCACGTGCCCGTGCGCCGCGGTCAGCAGCTCCTCCGCCGTCGCCCGGTCCACGCCCTTCGCATGCATGACCAGCGCCGTTTTCACGTGTCCGCCCGAGCGCGCCAGCAAATCCGCCGCCGCCGCCCGTTCCAGCCCCGTCACGGTCATGATCATCCGCGTGCCGCGATCGACCAGCTTCTTGTTCGAGCGCGTGTTCACATCGACCATCAGGTTCTCGTACACCTTGCCGATGCGGATCATCGCGATCGTCGTGATCATGTTCAGCACGAGCTTCGTCGCCGTCCCCGCCTTCAAGCGCGTGCTGCCCGTCACGACTTCCGGCCCCACCAGCACGCGGATCGACACGTCCGCCTCGTCCGGCACGTGCTCCTTCAGCACACACCCGAAGAACACGGTCTTCGCGCCCCGCTCGCGCGCCCGGCGGATCGCGCCGTGCACGTACGGCGTGGTGCCGCCGGTCGTAATGCCCATGACCACGTCGTGCGGCCCGACCTCCATTTCGTCCATCTTCGCGGCGCCGTCCTGGGGGTA
The DNA here is from genome assembly GCA_017999985.1 of Phycisphaerae bacterium. Taxonomy (NCBI): domain Bacteria; kingdom Pseudomonadati; phylum Planctomycetota; class Phycisphaerae; species Phycisphaerae bacterium. The sequence continues at coordinate 447,173 of JAGNKU010000001.1, forward strand.
GTCCTCGGCCCCCTCGATCGCCCGCCGCAGCGCGTCCCACCCGCCGGAGATCACGCCCTGCACCATGCGCGGATCCGAGAGGAATGTCGGCGGGCACTCGGAAGCATCCAGCACGCCCAGCCGGCCGCTCGTGCCGGCCCCGACGTAGATCAGCCGGCCGCCGGCTTCGAACGCGGCCACCACCAGCTCGATCGTCTGGCAGATCTCTGCTTTGGCCGCCGCGACCGCGGCCGGAATGGTCGCGTCCTCGGCGTTCATCAGGTCCACGGCCTCAGCAATGGACATGCGATCCACGCGCATTGAATTCGGGTTGCGCAGCTCGGTCAGAAGATGGCCCCGGTCCTGCATCCGCGCGGCTCCCTGGGGTCTGGTTACATCTCGTCCCCCGGACGGTTTCGGCTAGTGTGGCAGAATCGCCTCCGGCTTGCAACGACTTGAGGGGCGATAACTGCCCGGGGTATAAACCCCGCGAGCGACCGAGTCGTGCAGCGCGAAGAGGTGCACCGATGCGCATGGCAACTGGCATGGCGGCCTGGCTGGTGACGATGGCTCTGCTCGGCGGCTGCCGGGCGCCGCAACCGGCAGCGCCCACCGTACCTCCCGCCCCCGCCACGCAACCCGCGGTCGATCCGATGACTGCCGTGAACACACTCATTGAGGCCCCGCCGGATTTCGTGGCGCAGCGGCTCGCGTCCGGCGCTTACCCGATTCCGCCCTACGCGAAGTTTCTCGCCGGCGTGAAGATCTGTCTCGATCCCGGGCATGGCGGGGATGCGCACCAGCGCGGCTACAAGCGCGGCCCCACCGGCGTGCGCGAGGCGGAGTTCAACTTCCGCGTGGCGAGCTATCTGCGCGAGCTGCTGACGTCAACCGGGGCGGAGGTCCTGCTGACGCGTGAGGGCGACGTGGATGTCTCGCTGGAAGACCGGGCCGCCATCGCCAACGAATGGAATGCCGACTTGTTCATCTCGCTGCACCACAACGCCATCGGCAACAAGCCGCAAGTGAACCACACAACCGTCTGGTATCACGCCGACGTGGACTACCGGCCGTCGAATCTCGATCTGGCGCGCTACCTGTGCGACGGACTGTATGACGCGCTCGCCTTGCCCGAAATCGCCGCCGTCCCGCTGAAGAGCGATCAACTGATGTACCCCGGCGGGTTCGGGATCCTGCGACACGCGCGGGTCACCGCGGCCCTGTGCGAGACGTCATTCTTCACGAACCCGGAAGAGGAGCAGCGGCTGCGCCAGCCGGAATACAACCTGCGCGAGGCCTACGGCCTGTTCATCGCGCTCGCCAAGTACGCCGCCGCGGGCCTGCCGCGGGCGCGGCTGGTCGAGCCGGCGGACGGCGTCCTGCCGCTCGACGCCGGTCGGAAACTGGTGTTTGCGCTCGACGACGGTCTGCGTGGGCGCAAGTCGTGGGGCAGCGAGCGGCAGATGATCCTGTCGGACTCGATCACGGCGCGGATCGACGGGCAGCTCGTGCCGCTCTCGTTTGAGAACGAGGGTTACCGCCTGACGCTCGAAGTCCCCGACGATCTCACCCCCGGGTCGCACGCGGTCGAGGTGCAGTTCCAGAACATGAACAAGAACTCGGTGCTGAACCCGCATTTCACGATTGAAGTGCAGGGGCAGACCGGGACCGTCACCACGCCGCCGTAAACGGCGATCCTATGCCCGGGTCTTGACGGCTGCGACGGCGGCACCGAGCGCGGGCGCGGCGCGCAGCCGGGAGGCCCGCAGGAAACCGGGCTTGAGCACCGCCTGCCGGGTCGTGCCGGAGCCATCGGTCAGGAACGCCCGGCACAAGGCCGAGTCGCCGGTGTGCGCGATGTTGGCCGCCAGGTACGTGTCCAGCCGCTCCCCAAACACGCCGCGGTAGCGCGGGTCAACGTAAATGAGCCCGACGCGTTGCCCGATGATCACGCGTTCCAGCAGGACCCCGCGAAACTCGTGCTCCGTCGCCAGCTTGGCATACGCCGGCCCGCGGTGCGGCGCTTCCGCCCGGCCGCCGAAGATCGTGCTGAGCCGCTCGAAGATCAACTCGGCCAGGACGAGCGCCGCCGTATCGAGCCACGCGGCCGCGCGCGGGTCGCCCGCCAGCGCCGCCGTTTCGGGATAAGGCGAGGCCGCGTCGCCCCCCTGCGTGCCGGCGTGCCGGAGCGCCCGCGGGCCTTGCAGATCCGCCCACACGCGATTCAGCGAACTCGCCGACACGAGCTTCTCGAACGTCGGCCCGAGCGCGCTGGGCATTTGCCAGCTCTTCTGGAGCCAGGGTTTGGCGGCGTCGAACGGCACAAGCCGGCCACGCAGCTTCATCGCGTCGGCGATGCCCGTGCCCCCGCCGACGTAGTACGCGTTCTGAACGTCGCGGAACAACCCCTCCGCCGCGTATTCCTCGCCGAGCCCGCAATAGTCCGCGTCGCTGCCCAGCGCGGCGACCGGGGCCGCCAGCTCGATCTGTGCGTCCGCCAGCCGCCGCTCCAGGTCCGCCAGGTACGTCGGCATGCGCGGGCCGTTGTTGATGACGTTGATGCCGCGCCCGTCCGGCGTCTTGAGACCGGGCATACCCTCGCCCACCAGGACGCGTCGGGCATTGCACTGCCGCGCCACATCAATGACGACCTCGGCCGCCGCCGCGATCCAGACGCGGCCCTGCTCGACTTCCGCCGCCGTAAGCTGCGGCCCGCCGGCGTCGCGCTGGGCAAGCTGGTCCGCCACCGGCAGCGGCGTGAAATCGGACAGGCGCTGGTACACGCGGGACGCCGTTTCCGGACGCAGGCGAAAGGCGCTGGCCTGCGCGAGGTCGTCGCACATGACCGCGTGAGCCTTCACTTCGGTCGCGCCACCGTCTACGCCGATCAGCAGTACGTCTTTCATCGCGGCTCCAGCCAATGCAATCACCGGGACACGAAGTCACAAAGCGGAATTCTAATGCAAAACGCGGACCGCCGTGCCAGCCCCGCCACCAACCGGCTCAGCGCACGGCAGTCCAGGCTCGGCTGGGTGTCTGGGTGCCTTGGTGGTGGTTCAATTCGCGGCGGCGGTGCAGCGCCTCCAGCCGCATCGCGTCCTTCGCGTTGTCGTTGCGGTCGATCGTCGTCTGGTCGATCGCGTGGTCCGTGCCGCCGGCGTGGCGAATGACCTCGTAGATCGGCTCCCACACGCGCCCGATCGTGTAGCGCTCGCTGATCCGCAGCACCAGATCGTAGTCCTCGCCGTAGTTGCGGCTGCTGGGCGTGTCGTTCGTCCCGAACCAGCCCACGTCGCGGATGACCTTGATGTGCGCCGCGCGCGGCGCGCCGGCCCCGTTGATCCGCAGCAGGTTGTTGCGCCCGTTGTCCGCGGTCCACTCGTCGTGCGTGACGACCGGGATTTCCTCGTTGCGGCGCAGTTGCTGCGTCGTCGCGTCGAGCGTCCACACCTCGTACGAGCCGACCACCATTCCGATCGTCGGATCCGAGTCGAACACCGCCAGCAGCTTCGCCACCGCGTCCGGCTTCAGGCGGTCATCGGAATCCAGCTGCACATAGTACTTGCCGCGCGCCGCGGCGATGCCCGCGTTCAGGCACAACCCGAGGTTGTTCACGTCCACCACGATCAGCCGCACCGGCGGGGCCTGCGGGTTGTAGCGCTCACCGCCGGGCATGTAGCTGCACACCGCCGCCGCGGTCGGATCCTCGTCGCCGCCGTTCACGACCACGATGACCTCGACGCGCCGCTCGGTCTGGGCCTGCACGCTCTCGATCGCCCGGCCGATGAATTCCGGCCGGTTGTTCACGGGAATCACGACCGACGCGATGCAGTCAGCGTGGGCCGCGGCCTCGTCCGGCTCGTAATGGACCGGCTGCACGTGCGCGCCTGGCGCCAGGTACGCGCCGGTGCGCTGCAGATGCGCCGTGAACGCCCGCTCCATCTCGAGCTGGACGTCTTTGCCGGCCAGCAGGTAGGCGAAGACGTTGTGCGCCTGGGCCGGGGCGGCGACGGAATACAGCGCGCCCGCGTAACGATTGGCGATATGCGCCGGCGGGTGCCGCTCGGTGAGCCGTAGCCGCAGGTCGTACCAGTCCGCCGCCTGGTAGGACTCGTCGAAGCCGCCCACTTCGCGCACCACGCCGGTGCGCAAGAGCACGGCGTGGCCGAAGTCCGTCGTGTCCCGACAGCGCCCCGGATGCCAATCGAGCAGATGGACGTCGCGGCGCTGGCCGTTGGCCTCGATGCGCTCGTAGTCCGCGTAAACCAGCCCGACCGGCGCGGCCCGGGTCGCCGCCATCAGCATGGTCTTCAGCGCGGAGCGCTTGAGCGTCACGGGTACCTGGTCGTTGTAGACCAGCAGCAGAAACTCGCCCCGCGCGGCGTGCAGGGCTGCGTTGCACAGCGCGGCCCGGTTGGCGTAGGTGCCGGGCAGGTGCACGATCCGCGCCGCTTCCGGCGCCGCGGGCAGAAAGTCCGGACGCGCCGTCGACCCGCGGTTGTCGACGATCAGAACTTCGACCGCCGGATGGTCCTGGCCCAGAGCGGCCTGGAGCCCGGCCATGAAGGCGGCTTCGTCGTAGGGCAACTCGGCGCCGCGCAACAGCGCGATGCTCACGTCAGCTTGGGGAAAGTGTGTGGTCATGGCGGTATTCTAGAGGTAATCGGCGCGCTGGCCAAGCCGGCCCCGCGCGGCGTGCAACACGCGCGGGTCGAGACGTGCACGCACTGGCGGCGCTCGCTATTTCTTCAGGTGCCGACCGATAAACTCCGCCGCATTGTCGACGGACTGGACTGCCAGCGCCTGCTCGCGATCCATCTCGATCTTGAATTCGGCCTCGAACGCCGTCACCAGTTCGACGCTCTGGACCGACTCCGCCCCCAGGTCGAAGACGAAGTTGTCGGTGGGCTTGATGTCGGCCGGATCGAGCCCCAGCACGCGGGCCGTGACGGCGATGACACGATTCAGTACGTCCTTGTCTGCCATGGCACACTCTCCCAGCAGCGCCGCCGCGGCGCCGTCGTGGTCAGTTCTGCGGAACTCCGTTGCTGTCCAACCGGATGCGCACGTCCGCCACGTGGCAGCCCTGTCCAACCGGATGCACGATCAGGGGGTTGATGTCGAGCTCGGCAATTCTTGGGAAATCACTGGCCAGCTGGCTCAGGCGCCGCAGCGCATCCTCCACCGCCGCCAGGTCGCTCGGCGGCTCGCCGCGCACGCCGTGGAGCACCGCCGAGCAGCGCAGCTCGCGGACCATCTTGCTGGCCGCCCCCGACCGGATCGGCACGATGCGGAACGTCACGTCCTTGAACGCCTCGACGTAGATCCCGCCCAGGCCGCACATCAGCATGTGCCCAAAGGTCTGGTCCCGGTTGATGCCCAGGATCAGCTCCTTGCCCGCGGGAATCATGTGCCGCACGATGACGCCCTGCAACTCGACCGGCTCCGGCCGGCTGCGCAGCGCGTCGCGCATCGCACTGTACGCCGCACGCACCTCCGCCGCGCTCGCCAGGTTCAACCACACGGCCTTCGCCTCGAACTTGTGCAGGATGCTCGGCGCCACCCCGCGCAGCACGACCGGGTAACCGCAGCGCTCGGCGGCGGCCACCGCGTCCTCGGGCGATTGCGTGAAGGCGTGCGCAACGAGCGGGAAGCCGTACGCCGCCAGCACTTCCAGGGCCTGCGGCTCCAGCAGGTAGCCGTCCGGGGCCGGATCAATCACCCGCGCGGCGCGGGCCCGATCGACGTCCGGGTAGACCTGGATCTCCGTCACCTCGCGCTCCAACCAGCGGCGATACCAGACGGCGTGGGCCATCGCCTCCACCGCCCACTCCGGCAGCACGTAGTGCGGTATGCCCTGCCGCTGCAGGATGCCGATGCCCGGGGCCACGTCCCGCGCCCCCATGAACGAGCACGACAGCGCCTTGCCGCTGTCGGCGTAACGCTCCTTGATCCGACACACCGTCTGCGCGATGGACTGGATGTTCGTCATCGACTGCGGCGTGAGAATCACCAGCACCTGGTCCACCCCGGGATCCTGGAACACCGCGTCGAGCGCCGCCTCGTAGCGGTCGTCACGCGCGTCGCCGATCACGTCAATCGGGTTCTTCATGTTCGCGGCGGCCGGCAGCGCCTTCTTCAGCGCCGCGGTCGTCGCCGGCGTGAACCGCGCCAGCTCCAGCCCGCGCTCGATCGCGGCGTCGGTCGCCATCACGCCGGGGCCGCCGGCGTTGGTGACGATCGCGATGCGGTTGCCGCGCGGCAGCGCCTGGTACGCCAGGAGCTGCGCGGTGTTGAACATCTCCTCGATCGACCCGCAGCGCACGATGCCCGACTGGTCAAACACGCCGTGGCAGACCTCCGCGCTGGCGGCCAGCGCGCCCGTGTGCGACTGGGCGGCGGCCGCGCCGGCGGCCGTCCGGCCGCCCTTGATGGCCAGGATCGGCTTCGAGTTGCTGCGTTTGCCGGTGATCTCGCGGGCCACGCGCATCAGGTCGCGGCCCTGCGTGATGCTCTCCAAGTACATCAGGATGACCGACGTGTCGGGGTCGTCCGCCAGGTAGCGCAGCAGGTCGACCTCGCCCACGTCCGCCTTGTTGCCCAGGCTGACGAATTTTGAGAAGCCGATGCCCTTGCCGGCCGCGTAATCCAGCACCGCCGTGCACAGCGCTCCGCTCTGCGACAGAAACGCGATGCGCCCGGTGGCGGGCATCGCCCGCGCAAAGCTGGCGTTCAGCCGCACCTTCGGCTCGGTATTGATCACGCCCAGGCAGTTCGGCCCGATCAGCCGCATGCCGGCCTCGGCCGCGAGCGCCTGGATGCGCTGCTCGCGCGCCAGCCCGGCCGGGCCGACCTCGCGAAAACCGGCCGAGATGATGATCGCTGCCCGGATGCCCTTATCGACGCACTGCTTGAGGGCCTGCTCACACACGTTGCCCGGAAAGACCAGGATGGCCAGGTCGACCGGGTCCGGTATGTCCAGCACGTAGTCGTACGCCCGCACGCCCGCGATGTGCTTCTTGCGCGGCGCGACCGGGTACACGACGCCGTTGAAGCGGCTGTCGAGCAGGTTGACGAAGATGTCGTGTGGCACGGTGCCGGGCGAGTTGGTCACGCCCAGCACGGCGATCGACGTGGGCTTGAAGATGGCGTCCAGCCCACTCGGACGCGTGTCCCCCGCGCGGGTTGACGGCGCGGCGGTCGTGGATGGGGTCGTACTCATCGCGTTTGCCTGTCCTCCGGTTTCAGACGCCCAGGCGTCGCCTCAGCGCGCCGCATGCGTTTTCATCGCCCGCCGCACGTGCGCATCACGGTCGGCGGCGGTCAGCTCGAACACGTGTCGCAACAGTTTTTCGTCGGCTTCGGTCAGTTGCACCTTGCGGCGCGACAGCGCCACGCGGGCCGTGTCGATCAGGGGGTTGAGCCCGAAGCCCTTGTTCACCGCGCCGTTCAGGAACCACGCGAACGGCGGGATGTACTTCGGCAGCGGCGCACCGGTCGCGACCAGAATTGCCATCGTCCCGATGATCGACCCGGTGTTCAGCAGAGTGCCGATGCTAGTCTTGACGTGATCGGCAATGAAACTGCCGACCTTGGTTGAGCCGGTGTCGATTGTCTTGCCGCCCTGCAGCACGCTCACCGTGCTGTAGTCGTTCTTCAGGTCGCTGTTGGTCGTCAGCGCGCCGAGGTTCACCCACTCGCCGACGTACGCGTGCCCGAGAAAACCGTCGTGGTACTTGTTCGAGTAGCCGTGGATGATGCTCTCCTCGACCTCCCCGCCTACGCGGCACATCGGGCCGATGCTGCAGCCTTCACGCACCTTCGCACCGAGCAGGATGCTCCCCGGGCCGACGTAGCAGGGCCCCTCGATGCGCGTGTAGGGGTGCACCTCGCACCTGGCCTCGATCGTCACCGGGCCGTTGCGCGTGTCGATGCACACGAACGGATGCACCTCGGCCCCCGCCGCCACGTAGACCTGCTCGCGCGGGCCGAACACCACCGCCGACTCGTGCACCTGGCCCTCGATCCCGTGTCTGCCGGCGGCAACGAAGTCCGCCTTCAACTCGTCCGGGTTCGCCAGCATGACGTGCCAGATGTAGTCGAACCACGCCCCGCCATAGTCCGCGCGCTCGGCCTGCCTCGCCGCCGCAACCAGGCCCGCATAATCGCGGATCGCGGTCACGTCCGCGGTCGTCCGCCAGACCGCCAGCTGGTCGTCGTGCCATTGTGCGACTTTCGGCTGCGGCGGTTTCCATTGCGTTCCGCGCACGCGCGCGTTGACGAACAGCACTTCCTCGCCGCGGCAGCCGGACAGGTCGTTCACGGCGACGCCTTTGCAGCGCGCCGCCAGCGTCGGGGCCAGGTAGTCGCGCGCCAGCAGCGCCGCCACGGGCGCGCCGGCCGCGCGCGCGATCTTGGCGGCCAGCGTGGTCGCCCCGCTCTTCAGCTCAAAAACGCCGCGCACCCAGACGAGCGGCAAGAAACGGCCGAACTGGTCATCCTCGAAGATCACAAGCTTCATACAACTCTCCGCAGTTGTCAGCTTTCTGCGCGCCGGCGCGTGCGGCCAGCGCGTCAGGCAAACGCCAGCACGCCGCGCGGGTTGGCCCAGAACCGCTGGCACACCTCCGCGGCGCCGCCCACGGCCCGGTCCTGGGTCAGAACCTCACCCTGCACGACCTTCAGATCACGCTTGTCCCAGTCCAGCACCATGCGGCGCAGGATCCGCTGGAACTCGCGCCGCAGCGGCGCGTTGTCCTGGAACATGTAGCCGCCCAACACCAGCACCTGGGGGTCGTAGGCCGCGACGGCCATCGCCGCCCCCAGCGCCAGGTAATTCGTCGTCTGCGCCAGGAGCGCCGCCAGCGGATGCTGGCCGTCCCGCGGGCGCGACTTGTACGCCGCCCGCACCAGTTCGGCCGTCGTCTCGCCATCCGGTTCACGCAGCAGCTTCTGCAGCGGCTCCGGCACCGCGGCCCGCGGCAGGCGCCGCAGCGCCGCGCACAGCGCCGGCCCGGACGCGACCGCCTCCAGGCAGCCGTTGTTGCCGCAGGCACAGCGCGCCCCGCCCGGCGCCACCACCACATGGCCGATCTCGCCCGCGCGCTGCGTCGCCCCGGCCAGCGGCTGACCACGCTGCACAAACCGGGCGCTGATCCCGCGGCCAACGTGGTAATAGACCAGGCTGTTCGCTTCGCGCCCCGCGCCGAGCAGCGCTTCCGCCGCCGCGTTCATCGTCGTCGAGGCACCCTGCACCAGTACCTCGCAGCCGTAGCGCGTGGCCAGCCGCTGGCGGAAGGGCACGTTGTGCCAGCCCAGCGCCGCGCACGTCACCACCACGCCGCGCTCATCCACGGCGCCGTTGATGCCCGCCCACAACCCGAGCAGGTCCGGCACGCCGAACCCCACCCGCGACAGCACGCCGCGCAGGTTGAGGTCGATCTGGTCCGCCACCGCCGACGGAGAGTGCTCGTCGGCCAGCCGCGCGGACACGTGATCCAGCAGGGTGCCGTCCGCCCCGACGACCGCGCAGTGCAGGTCGGAGGCCGCGATGTCCACGCCGGCGAAGCAGCCGACGTTGCGGTTGACGGCCAGCAGGATCGCCGGCCGGCCGCGGCCCCCGCCGGCCTGCCCGACGCGCTCCAGCCAGCCCGAGGTCAGCAGGCGCTGCACGGCCCCGTTGACCGTCGAGCGCTGCCGGCCGATCTGCTCGGCGAGCTTGCGCTGGGGGGTCGCGCCCAGGCGCTGGATGACTTGCAGCACGGACCAGTCCATCGGTCGAACTTTCGCGTGGGGCATTTTATTCCATTCCGAATCTATTCCCGACCCGGAACCCATCCATCCTAGAGATTCCGAGTTTTGCCTGCAAGAACGGCCGCTTGATTTTGTACCGAACCCGTATTAAATTGCGTCTTCGCGGCGCGCGGCCGCCCCGGGTGGCGACGGCGGCGCCGCGCCGCCAACCCCGTCACGACCACAAGGAGCACGCGCCGTATGGAAATCATCATCACCGAAACCTACGAAGAACTCTCGCGCCTCGCGGCCGACATGATCGAGCGGCAACTGCTCCGCAAACCCAGCAGCGTGCTTGGCCTCGCCACCGGCTCGACCCCCGTCGGCCTGTACCGCGAACTCGTGCGGCGGCACAAGGAGACCGGGCTCGATTTCTCGAAGGTGATCACCTTCAACCTCGACGAGTACCTCGACCTGTCGCCCTCGCACCCACAGAGCTACCGGTACTTCATGGACCAGAACCTGTTCCACCATATTAATGTGGACCCCAAGAACATACACGTCCCCTACGGCCACGCCGGCGAGGTCGAGGAGTTCTGCGAGTGGTACGAGTCGGAGATCAAGCGGGCTGGCGGCATCGACATCCAGGTGCTGGGGATCGGCGCCGACGGTCACATCGCGTTCAACGAGCCCGGTTCGTCGCTCGGCTCCCGCACCCGCCTCAAGACCCTCACCCGCCAGACCATCGAAGATAACGCGCGCTTCTTCGACAACCCCGAGGAAGTCCCGCGCTTCGCCATCACCATGGGCGTCGGCACCATTCTCGAAGCCCGGGAGATCCTCATCCTCGCCAACGGCGCCAAGAAGGCCGAAATCGTCGCCGAGGCGCTGGAAGGCCCCATCACCGCCCAGGTGTCCGCCAGCGCCCTCCAGATGCACCGCCACGTCACGGTCATCGTCGATGCCGCGGCCGGCGCCAAGCTCAAGCGCGCAGACTACTACCGCTGGATCTTCCAGGAAAAGAAACGCCTCATCCCGCGCCTGATCGGCAAGGTGACCTGATCCGCCCAGGCGCCGCGCACCACAGCACGCACCGGCCGCAACCAGCCGCTGGTCACGACCGGCGCGCCCGCTACAATGTGCCCATGTCGCCCGCATACCCCCCGCTGCTGCGTTCCAGCTACTCCGTGCGCACCCGCGCGGCCGCCCTGCTCTGCCTGGCCGCCGGCCTAGCCGCGGGCTGTGCCGCCCCCCCGCCCCGTAAGGTGATCACGCCGCCCCCCACTCCCCGCATCGTCAGCACCCCGGCACCCGTGCCCGTCGCCACGCCGCCGCCCGAACTGCCCGCCCGCCCGGTCGTGCAGCGCTTCGAGATCGGCCGCTCCGTCCGCGGCACCCCACTCGTCCTCGAGGTCTTTGGCAACGGCCCCGAGCGCATCTTCATCTTCGGCGGCATCCACGGCAACGAACCGACCAGCGCCGCGCTCGCGCGCCGCCTAAGCGCGCACCTGCGCGAAAACCCCGACGCCGGCGCCGGCTGCACCATCGGCATCCTCGCCGAAGCCAACCCCGACGGCCTGGCCGCGGGCACACGCGACAACGCTTCCGGCGTTGACCTCAATCGCAATTTCCCCGCCCGGAACTGGCGCGCCGGCCGCGGCGCGCGCGGCCCCCACGGCGCTACCCCCGGCAGCGAGCCCGAGACGCAGGCGATCCTGCGCGCCTTCGACTACCTCCGGCCCAGCCGCAGCATGGCCATCCACTCCATCGGCCGCGGCCGCCACTGCAACAATTACGACGGGCCGGCGGCCCCGCTCGCGCAACGCCTGGCCCGGCACAACGGCTATCCGGCCCGCGCCACCATGGGCTACGACACGCCCGGCAGCTTCGGCAGTTGGGCCGGCGTCGATCGCAACGTCCCGACGATCACCCTCGAGCTCCCCCGCGACGCAACCGCGGCCGACTGTTGGCGCGACAACCGCGCCGCCCTGCTCGAATTCATCCGCACCACAACCACCGCGGCGGAATAGCCGCCGGTGCACCCGTTCCCTGCTCAGTGAAGGGCGGGGTGGGGAGTACGTCGCCTGCGCAGGCTAATCGAGCGCCGGCAGGTACGGCTGCAGTCGCTCCGTGAACAGCGCATAGCCCGCGTCGTTCAGATGCAGCCCATCTTCCGTCAAATCGCGGCGCAGCTCGCCCGCGTCGCTCACCACCACACTGTGGAAGTCCAGGTGTGCACATCCGTACGCATCGGCTAGCCGCGCGACGTGCGGGTTGAGCTGCCGCACGAACGGATTGAGCCCTGCGTACGGCCCCGTCGTCGGCAGCACGTTCACCACCAGCAGCGGCACCCGCGGCAACCGCTCGCGAAGCGCCATCAGCACGCGCTCGTACGCATCGATGATCGCATCCATCGGCGGCTCGCCGTTCCGCCACAGCTCGCCCAGATCGTTCGCGCCGTTCTCGAACAAGATGAACCCCGGCGCGCAGCGGAACACGCTCAAATCCAGCCGCCGCAAAATGCCGCGCGGGCCGATCCCCAGCCGATCGGACACGATGCCGCGATTCACGATGTTCCGCCCGGGCAGAAACCGCTTCGTGTCGTACCACTCCAGGTGCGACGAGCCCAGCAGGACGATCCCGCCCGGCGTAACCGTCTCGCCCGCAAACTGCCGCATGCGCTCGTAATCGTGCTGCTCGGCGTCCATCCTCAGTCCCTGCACCGCCGGCTATGTGTACACCGTCTCCAGCCGCGCCTTCGGGTAATAGTGCCGGCAAATCGCCGCGTGGTCGATCCCCGCCAGCGCCATCCCCAGCGCCCCGATCTGACACATCCCTACACCGTGCCCCCACCCCGCCCCGCGCAGCGTCACTGCCACCAGCCGCCCATCCGCATCCCGCTGCGGCCGGACGGCGAACGCGCTGCTGTACAGGAACTTGCGATGCAGCACCTGCCGGATGCGATACTCGCTCTCCACGCGACTGCACACCACGTCCCCGCGCGCGTTGGCCCACTCGACTTCCACGATGTATGCCCGACCGCTCACCCCCCGGGCCCGCACCCGCAGGTCGCGCAGCTCTACCAGCTCGCGCGCATCCGTCAGCTTGTCACGCAGCAGAGCTTCGAGCTCCGCGCGCTCATACCGCACCGTCCAGCGGAAGTAATCGTCCGTCGTGTCCACCCGCCCGAGGTACCGCCCGATCGCCTCCACCGGCACCATGTTCGGGCTGCAATAGCACCGCGTCGTCTTCAGCCACGCCCCATCCAGGTACTCGTCCAGATCGTTCTGCATTGTGGCACCGGCGTCGCGCCGCTGGTCAGCGCCCGAGCTCGGCCAGGCGGGAGCTTTGCCCTCCCCAGCCAGCCCGGCCGCGCAGCGCGCCCTGAACGATTCCAGCCACCCGCGCTCCGCCGCGTCCGCCGGCGCGTCCACGATCGGCGAGATCCCCGGCTTGTCCAGCCCCCACACCGCCCACGGCGTTTCCGATATCCCGCCGCAGCTTTTCGCGTAATTCGCATCCAGCACCGCACCCGTCGGCGCCAGCAGCACTTCGCCGCGCGTGTTGCGCACCGCCGCCAGCGCCGTCGGCCCCAGATCCCCCGTGCCCTGGTACCGCTGGCAGCAGTCGTCGTTGCAGCGATCGAACGGTTCGGTCTCGTGCTTCGGCTCCGTCATCGCCAGCAGCCACGAACGCGCCACGACGCATTGCGCCTTCAGCAGATCCGCCGGGCACGCCCCGCTCATCTCCGCCGTGATGACCCCCGCGAGGTAGTCCTCCAGCGGCAATTCATTCACCAGCACCACGCCACGCCGCCCCGGCACCAGCTCCAGCACGCCCCCAAGTGTCTCATCGATCCGCTTCTGCCAGTGGAACCCCCGTCCCGCCACAACGCCGTGCACGGTTACGCCAGCGCCCGCCGGCGTCAGGCCACCGGCAGGCCGCGCGGTGGGGACGAGACGCAGCACGTCGCCGGCGATCGGGGACGCGTTGCCGACGGTCGCGGCCACGCCCGCGCCCGACCGCCGCACCTCCAGAACCGTGCCCGGCCCCAGTCGCCGTGGCTCGGTCGCCGGGCTTTCCAGCAGGTACGGCTCGTCCGGCACGCGCAGGCGGACGACGTCGAAGGCGTCCTCGTCGAGGATGATCCCGATCCGCACAAAAGGCTCGATTCGTGCGGCGGGCGTCCACGCTCGGATTCCCGTCGGTTTGGGTGCCTGGCTCATCTCACGCTCCTGCAGGCGGCAGCCCGCGACCGGGTCCCGCAAAGCTCCACTTCGCCCCCCGAAGAGGGACCGCGAAGCTCTGCTTTGCCACGTTTGGGGACAACAAGGCTCCGCGTTGCCATCTCCGGGGACCACAAAGCTCCGCTTTGCCATCTCCGGGGAGCACAAAGCTCCGCGTTGCCATCTCCGGGGAGCACAAAGCTCCGCTTTGCCGTGTCCGGGGACCACAAAGCTCCGCGTTGCCATCTCCGGGGACCACAAAGCTCCGCTTTGCCTTCTTCGGGGACAGCAAGGCTCCGTTCTGCGATCTTTGGGGACAGCAGAGCTCCGCTTTGCTCCCAGGCCGCGCGGGCCAAAGCTGCGCCCGGGAAGTGCCGATAGTACATGCAGCGGCGGCATGTGCAATCGCCCGGCACGGCTGACGCCGGCGAGATTTCGGCGCGCGGCGTCCTTTTTACGGAGAGTATTCTGGGAAACGGCGCCGTCCGGGAGCACAGGCCACGGAGTCTTCGCAGGCGAAGTCAGGCGGCGTCGGGTCATGTCCGTCAGCGCGGCCGAGGCGTCTGTCTCGGGCGCTGTGGCCGTCAGGCGGCCCTGAGGTTGGGACACGGCTCAGGCCGGTCGCCGGCAAAATGATTATATAATGCTTGAAGCCGGCAGAATGTTGTGTTAAATTGAAACAGGATCAGGTACACTGCGCGGCGCGCACGACCGGCATGCGATCATACCGGCCGGTGTGCAACCAGCGCGCAGCGTAACAATTGGGTTGACGGGCCACAAACTTGGTTGTGGCGGATTACGGCATTATTCCATACACCATGCGGAACGAAGCCATGCACAACGTATTGCGAACACGAAGACACGGATTCACTTTGATCGAGCTGCTGGTGGTGGTCGCGATCATCGCCCTGCTGATCTCGATCCTGCTGCCAGCCCTCGGCCGCGCACGCGATCAAGCCAAGGCCGTAAAATGTCTGTCAAACGTTCGATCGATGGGACAGGGCGTGATCTCCTATTCGACGGGCGACGAAGACCGCCTGCCCGGGGGCCTTCATCCGGCGATCAACCGTAACCAGGGGCTCGACGCGTTGATCAACAACCCTGACTATCCGATGTCAGAGGCGAACGCCCGCCTGTATCAAAACCGCCAGCTCACCTGGTGGTTGCGTTCCGTATACGGCGACACCCACAACTACAGCAACAGTGTCACCGACATGATCGCGACTTGTCCGGGCGCTGCGGGGATCAACCCCGACTCGAACTTCAGGACTGCGTATCAGATCACGAATCGGTACGTCTACCCGACCGACTACGTCGTGAACAACGTCGGCGAGAACGATCCGGACGGCGGCGTCTTCGGCGGTGGCCGCACGACTACCCCTCCCTACTATTTCGGCTACAGCGCCCCGTTGGGCTCGGGCGCGGCGGGGAAAGCGCTTGAGGCCAAGTACCCGCGTCAACGTTGGAGCCGGGTCAAGAAGCCCTCCGAGGAGTGGATGGTTGCCGATGCTTGGTTCCGGTCGAAGAATAACACAGCGGCCCGGGAGTTTCAGCAGGAAGGGCCGTATCAGTGGAACTGGAGCGGCTACGCATTCCCGAATTTCCCGCCGCACTTCTCGCGTCGGACATACCGGCTAATGAGTGAAGCGCAGCGCGACTCCGAGACGTCGCAACTGCGGCGCATCAAGAAGGACGGCAAGACGTCCACCGTCTTCTTTGATGGACACGCCGAGATGGTGCGCTCAAAGACGCTCAAGATGCCAACCGGGCAGGAACTGCTGTACGGCTTCAAGGGCACGGTCAACCCCGCGAAGATCTCGCCAGACCCCAACAGCGTGTTCTGGTACGCATCCTGGGAATGATCTGGAGCGAGACCGCAGGATAATCCGCAGACGGTGATCGATAAGCTCCGCGCCGCACGGCGCGGAGCTTTCTTTTTGCGGACGCATGGAACGGCCGAGCGCCGTCGCGCCGGGCGTGCCGTGCCTGCGGCGGATCGACCACTGGTTGGTCGGCTGGCCGGGGGCCCGTCCCCAGGAGACGCACGCGACACGCGCTGAGTTGGCAGCCAGACCCCTCCGCCTCGGCGGCGCAGGAGTCGGGTCAGATCAGCGAGACGCGCGGGCGCTCGCGCGGCTCGGTCGGCGCCGAGAGCGGCAGCACGACCCAGAACGTCGCCCCGTGACCCGGCTCGCTCGCCACGCCGATCTCACCCCCCAGCATCCCCGTCAGCTCCTTCGCGATCGCCAGCCCCAGCCCCGTGCCGTGGTGCGCGCGCGTCGCCGACTGGTCGATCTGCCGGAACTTCTCAAAGATCACCTGGTGGTGCTCGGGCGCGATGCCCGGCCCCGTGTCGGCGACCTCCAGCCGCACGTGCGTCTCATCCGCCCGCGCCGCCCGCAGCCACACCCGCCCCCCTTCCGGGCTGAACTTGATCGCGTTCGACATCAGGTTGAACAGGATCTGCCGGAGCTTGCCGGCGTCCGTCTGCAGCGCGGGCAGCCCCTCGGGCACCTCCAGCTCCAGTTGCAGCTTCTTGCGGTCCGCCAGCGGGCGCACGTGGTCCACCAGCATGCCGCAGACATGCGCGACCGGCACCGCCTCGACCCGCAACTCCGTCTTGCCCGCCTCGATCTTCGCCAGGTCCAAAAGATCGTTGATGATCTCCAGCAGGATCCGCCCCGAGATCAGGATGTTCTCGGCGTAGCGCAGCGTGCGCGGGTCGGCATCGCCGGTCGGCGCCTCGCGCAGCAGCTCGGCGAACCCGATGATGCTGGTCAGCGGGGTGCGCAGCTCGTGCGAGACGTTGGCCAGGAACTCGCTTTTGACGCGGTTGGCCTCGTACAGCGCGACGTTGGCCTCGGCCATCAAGGCGAGCTTCTCATCCAGCAGCCGGTTCGCCTTCTTCAGCTCCTCCTGCGACACGCGCAGCCGTTCGAGCATCGTGTTCAGGTTCTCGGAGAGCTGTTCGAACTCGTCGCCGCTGCGAATGTCCGAGCGCACCGCCAGGTCGCCGTCCGAGACGCGCAGTGCCACGGTGCGCAGCTCGTGGATCGGGGCCAGGATGAACTTCGTGGTGATCACGTAGAACACGAGGATCGCGAAGATGCCTGCCAGCGCTCCGGCCGCGACAATCACCACGCGGTTCAGCAGCGAGTACTGCTGGCTCATCTCCGCCGGCAGATCGACCAGGATCAGCCCGGCGAGCTGGTTCTCGCGGTAAGGCCGCGCGCTGCGCCCTTCCTCGTGGCAGTTCAGGCAGCGGCGCGTCACCCACACGGCCCGCGCATAGCGGAAACGGCAGCCGGTCTCTTCCCAGGTGGTGCGCAGATACTCGTCGTTGCTGGGGTGCTTGCGCAGCGTGCGCAGCGCGCGATCGACGAACGGGTCACGCTGGCTGAGATTGACGATCGACTCCGGGTCATCCGGGTTCAGTTCCAGCGGCACGAACCGCGGCTCGTGGGCCGCCAGCTCCGGCATCAGGCTGAACTTGCCGCTGTGCACGCCGCCGGCGCCGGCCGCGGTGTCGCGCGCCGGCAGGCTCAGGCGGAAATAGCCCTCCGCGATGGCGCGGGCCTCGCGGTACGGCTGCTGGAGCACGATCGATTCCATGTAGTACCACGGCACCGCCAGCGCGGCGCCGATGATCAGCACCACCGCCAGGCCGAACAGGAACCGGTACTTGGTGGCCAGCGAAATCCGGGGCAGTCGCATGCCGCTTGTCCTGCCTACGCAAACGCAGGCCGGATTATACCGGCCGCCCACGCCGCGTCCGCCACGCCGTCGCCGGTTTGCCCTCCGCGCGGCGCCCGGCGTATAGTGTGCCCGCGGGAACGGCGGCGCGGCGGGTGCGCGGCTCCGGCGGCGGACCGGGCGGCCTCCAAGACCGGCCCCACACGGCGAGGGTGCGAGGATGTCTGCAGGTTGGTGGTCCCACAGCGCACCGGCCGGCGACCGGCGGCGATACTGGCGGGCCTGCGGGCTGTGCCTGTTGGCGGCGCTGGCGCTGCCGTGCGGCGCCTGCGTGCAGATGGTCCGCCAGACCGACCAGGACGTGGCCCGCCTGATCGAAGCCCGGCAACGCGCCGCGCTGGGCCGGGCCGTGACGGCGGACGTCGGCATGCCCGACCGGCTGCCCCGGCCGGCGCGCTCCGCGTACAACCGCAACCCCAGCCCGACGACCGAAGACGTCCCGGCGTCGTTCACCGCCGCGTCGCAGCCGACGACCGCCGCCGTCGAGAGCACAGCGGCGCCGCCCCCCGTGCCCACGACGCGCCCGCCGGGGGTCTTCACGTTGACGGCCGCCCTGGCGTACGCGCAGCGGCACCAGCGCGAGTACCAGTCGGCGAAGGAAGACCTGTACCTCGCGGCGCTCGCGCTGACCGTCGAACGGCACCTCTGGACGCCGATCTTCGCCGCCAACCTGCGCACCGTGTACGGCAACTACGGGGAGGCGACGGACTTCGACCAGGCGATGCGCTTCGCCGCCGATGTCGCCGTGACGCAGCGACTGCCGTACGGCGGCGAGTTCACGGCCGGCGCGGTCAGCACGCTCATTCGCGACGTGAAGAAGACCATCACGGCGTCGGAGGGCAGCAGCGCGGAGCTGGGGTTGAAGGTGCCGTTCCTCCGTGGCGCCGGGCACATCGCCCAGGAAACGCTGATCCAGCTCGAGCGCGAACTGACGTACTCGGTGCGCGTGTTTGAGCGCTTCCGCCGGCAGCAACTGGTCACCGTCGCGCAGGCGTACTTCAACCTGCTCGCGGTGAAGCAGCGCGTGGCCGACAGCGAGGAAAGCTACCAGAACTTCGTCATGGACTTCGAGCGGGCCGCCGACATGGAGAGCATCGGCCGCGGCACGCCGCTCGACACGCAGCGCGCCGAAGGCGCCATGCTGAACCAGGAGAATGCGCTGGAGGCGGCCCGCGAGAATTTCCGCGCCAGCGCCGACAACTTCAAGCTGCTGATCGGCATGCCGGTCGACGAGTCGCTCGAGCGGGAGGACCTTGAGGACATCGAGACCATCGAGCGGCAGATCGCGGACGGCCGCTACCCGCTGCTGACCCGGCCCGGCGCCGTGAATGACGAACAGGGCGCGACCGCCGTGGCGCTGCGGCGGCGGCTGGATCTGCTCACGCTGGCGGACCGGATCGACGACGCGCGGCGCGGCGTGGCCATCAGCCGCAACGCGCTGCTGCCGGACCTGAACTGGGACTCGTCGCTGGCGCTCGAAACGGACCCGGCGCACTACCGGCTGGGCGGGTTCCGCTTCGACCGCGCCAACTGGCGGAGCGAGATCGTGCTCGGGCTGCCGCTGGAGCGAACGCAGGAGCGCGCGGACCTGCGCCGCAGCCTGATCGATGTGCAGCAGGCGCAGCGCACGTACCAGGAGCAGACGGACCGCATCCGGGCGCAGGTGCGCGCCGCGGTGCACGGGCTGATCTTGCAGGAGCGTTCACTCGAGATTCAGCGCAAGAGCGTCGAGGTCGCCGAGCGCCAGCGCGAGTTCGCCCAGATCCAGTACGAGGACGGGACGATCGACAACCGCGACAAGATCGACG
This sequence comes from Phycisphaerae bacterium, assembly GCA_017999985.1. Lineage (NCBI taxonomy): Bacteria > Pseudomonadati > Planctomycetota > Phycisphaerae > Phycisphaerae bacterium. The sequence continues at coordinate 466,671 of JAGNKU010000001.1, forward strand.
CGGAGAACGCGTGGGTCAGCGCCCGCAATCAACTGAACCTGGCGAAGACCGACCGGTGGGGAGCGCTGCTGGAGTTCCGCCTGGCGACGGAAACGCTGCGCATCGAGGATGACGGCACGCAACTGCCCGACGACGCGGACGCCAGCGCGCCCTGACCGCGCGCGCTCAGGGCGCCGCCGTCGGATCCGCCGGCGGGTTTTCCTTCAGCATCCGCTCGTATTTCCGCTTCAGCTCGGCGTCGAGCACTTTCACGTCGGCCTTCTGAAACAGCGCGGTGATCAGACGGTTCATCTCCTGCGGAATCGCGTGGCCGCGGAGGGCCTGCTCCACCTCCGTCCGGACGTCCTCGAACCGCACGTCGGAAGCCGGCAGCCGGCGTTCGAGCCTGATGATGTGCCACCAGCGCCCGACGCGGATCGGCTTCGAGATCTCGCCCGGCTTCATCGAAAACGCGGCCTCGCGCAACACCGGGGCGATGTCCTCGGCGTTGAAGGCGAACGGCTCAAGCAGGCCGCCGTTGACGGCCGACTCCGCGTTCTGGCTGACCGCCCGGGCGACTTCGGCGAAGTCCGTGTTCTTCTCGAGCTGGTTCAGGGCTTCGTGCAGGCCGTTGACGTCGCCGATCTGGATATGTCGGATCTCCACGCGCTCGCCGTAGAGCCGCGCGAATTCCTCGCGCAGCGTGGCCTCGTCGACGTGGAAGTTCTGCTCAACCACCTTGCGCAGGTGCGCGTTGCGCTCCATGCCGATGCGAAACTCGGCCAGCGTCAGGCCCTTCTGCTGGAGCAGCCCGTTCAGCGATTCCCGCTTCTCGGCTTCGCTCAGCACGTGGCCGTCGGCGTCGACCCGCGGGGCGATCTTGTCCAGCGCCTGCTGGAACTCGCGCTCCACGTCGGCGGCGCTGACGGTCAGCTTCAACCGCTTGGATTCTTCCTTGGCCAGCTCAAGCACGATGAGCTGCTGCATGATCGGCAGGCCGTGAGACTCCATCAGCACATCGACCACCTGCCGCCGCGTGATCGGACGCCCGTTCACGATCACCAGCGCGTCGCCGTCCTGGGCCGGCGCCGGCGGGACCACGGCCCCCAGCAGCGCCGCCGCCAGCGGGATTAGCGCCGGCCACGAACGAATCGTCAGTGCGCTTCCACGCATGACACACCTCCAGACTGCCCAACACGTCTGGTGCTACCGTCGCACCGGCACCAGCGGCGCCCGATCGGCCCGCGCCAGCGCGACGCGCAGCCCGCGCACGCTGCCCTGCAGGTGGGCACGGACCGTGGCCAGCACCGGTCGCTCGCTCGCATGGTGCCCGACCAGCACCGCCGTGACGCCGCGCCGCAGCAGCTCCAGCGCGTCATGATGCTTCAGCTCGCCGGTCACCACCAGCGAATCCGGGTCGCGAAACGCCCGCGTGCCAAACGCCCCCGCCGCCGCCGTCACCGAACGGAAGCGGCGGCGCAGGTCGCCGACAACCGTGGCGGCGGACAGATCGACGCAGCGGCCGAGCTTGCGCAGCAGCACCGTGCCGCGCTCGGGTTTGCGCAGCCGGCCGATGCGCCCGAGCCCGACCGTGCCGCGCCCAGTTGGTTCATGCAGCGGATACACGTCGAACGCCGGCTCCTCGTAGGAATGCGCCGCGTACAGCGCCCGCACCACCGGACCCAGTCGGACGCGCGGCACGATCATCTCCAGCCGGACCTCGTCGGCGTGCTCCAGCACCTGGCGTCGCCCGACGGTCGGATGCGTGGTCTCGTCGCCACGAAACGTGCCCCGCCCGGCCAATTCAAAGCTGCATTCCGCGTAGTGGCCGATCACGCCGGCGCCCGCCGCGGCCAGCGCGCGACGCAACGCGTCCACGTCGCGCGGCGGAACGAAGACCACGAGCTTGTATTGCCGATCGGTGCTCACCTGCGGCTCCAGCGGGTAGCGCTCGACCGGCGCGAACGCGTCCAGCAGCACATCGTTGGTCCCACCGGGCGCGGCATCGAGCGCCGTGTGCAGCGCAATAATCGCGATCCGCGCCGCCAGCAGGTCCGGCAGCCGGGTCGTCGAAGCGTCAGCGGCCGGCGTCACCACGCGAATGCCCTTGAAGATCGGCGGGTGATAAACGACCAGCAGATTCACCCGGCTGCGCAACGCCTCGCGCGCCACGGCGTCCGTGAGATCAATCGCAAGCAAAACGCGCGTCGCCGGCCACTCCGGCCGCCCGGCCAGCAACCCCACGTTGTCCCAGTCGGCCGCGTATTCGAATGGGGCCAGCGCCGCGAGCGCGCCCAGCACATCCGCCACGGTGCGGTCACTCATCGCCGCTCTCCCGGTCGATCAGGTCGCCGTACGCGATCGCCAGCTTGCGCGTCACGTCGCCTGGCTTCTCGTTGCCGATGGCCTGCCGCCCGATCCGCACGACCGGCACCAGCTCGACCATGCTGTTCGTGAGGAACATCTCTTCCGACGCGAGCAGGTCATCCAGCTTGAGCGGCGCCTCGCGCACCGGCACGTCCAGCTCGACCGCCAGCTCGAACACCGCCGCCCGCGTGATCCCGGGCAGCACCGGCGTGTCCAGCGGCGGCGTGAGCAACTGCTCGTCACGCACCACGAACACCGTGCTGATCGCGCCCTCCGCGACAAACCCCTCCGGCGTGAACCAGAGCGCCTCGAAGGCGGACTGGGCATGCGCGGCCCGCAGCGACGCCAGGCGGGCAAAGTAACTGGTCGTCTTGTGGCCAACCGTCGCATCGCCGCGGCACTGGCGGCATTCCGACGCGACGACGGTTACGCCGCGCGTGTAGCATTCATCGGGGTACTTGTCCGCCGGCGCGAGCGTGGCGACGATCGTGAGCTGCGGTGTGTCCGCGGCGGTGGCGTGCAGCGAGCCCGTGGTGACGGTCAGGCGCACACGCGCATCGGCGCCCGCGTGCGGGGCGAGGACCTGCCGGACGTTCTCGTGCAGGTCGTCCGCGTCCGGGACGACCGTCCAGCCCAGCGTGCGGGCCGACGCGATCAGCCGGTCGATGTGCTGCTGCAGGCGGAAGATGCGGCCGTTATAGGCGCGCATCGTCTCGAAGAGCCCGATGCCCTGCATGAAGCCCGAATCAAAGACGCTGACCCGGGCCTCCTCGGCCGGCATGAGCGTGCCGTTGATGCTGACCCAGTGCCGCACGTTCTGCTCCTGACAGCCTGGACGCGAGTCAAACGGCGACCCGCACCGCCGCGCCCGCGATGCCCAGCCCGCGGAGGATGCCCGCCGCCTTGGCGCATGTCTCCGCGTATTCCGCGGCCGGCTGCGAGTCCGCGACGATCCCGCCGCCCACGTAGAGTGTCGCCGCCGGACCGCGAATCTGCAAAGTGCGAATCGCGACGTTGAAGGTCATCTGCCCGTCCAGGCCAAGCACGCCGAGCGCGCCCGTGTACGCCCCGCGCGCCACCGGCTCCAGCTCGTCGATGATCTCCAAGGCGCGGATCTTGGGCACGCCGCTGATCGACCCGGCTGGAAAACACGCGGCCAGCAGTTCCAGTCCGTCGCGGCCCGGGGCCAGGCGGCCCGTCACGTCCGCGACCGTGTGGAACACGGTCGGATGGACCTCGACACGTCGTGCCGCGGCGACCCGCACGCTGCCGAAGCGACACACGCGGCCCAGGTCGTTGCGGTGCAGATCAACAATCATCGCCAGCTCCGCGGCCTCCTTCGCCGACTCGAGCAGCTCCCGGCGGTTTCGCTCATCCACGGCGGGGTGCCCCGTGTGCGGACGCGTCCCCTTGATCGGCTGCGTCAACACGACATCACCGCGCACCCGCAGGAACAGCTCCGGCGACACGGAGGCAATCGCACCATCCGACCAGCGCAGTAGCGCCGCGTACGGCGCCGGGTTCGCACGCCGCACGCCAACATACGTCGCAAACGCATCCGCGATGCCTCCCACGCGCAGCCGGCGCGCCAGATTGACCTGGTAGATGTCGCCGGCCGCGATGTACGCCAAGGCCCGCGACACGGCGTGCTGAAAATCCGCCCGCGGCGGCGCGTACTCCAGCACCGCGGGCTGGAACGCAAACTCGTGACGCGTAGTCGCAGCCACCGCCCAGCGCGCCAACCACTCGTCGTCGCCGTCCGCGCTCCAGGGTAGCCCCGTCAGACCCTGCGCCCGCACGGCGAACGCCCTCTGCTCGGCGTGATCCAGCACGATTCCGCGGTCGTAGAGGCCCAGCCGCAGCAATGGCAGTCCAAGGTCCTCGGCGTGCGACGCCGGCAGACGCTCCAACTGCCGGCCCAGCTCGAACCCGATGTACCCCACCCAGCCTGGCCCGACCTCCCACGGCAGCTCGGGCAGGTGGGGCAGCCGGTCGCACGCGCGGCGCCACAACCGCCAGCCGCTCGTACCACGGTCCCGTGCAACCCCACCCGCGACCAGCGTCGCCGGCCCGCCGTCGAACTGGCTGATAACGGCACAAGGGCGCGTGCAGAGGAGGCTGAACCGGGCCCCCGGTGGGGCGGAGGCGATGTCGACCGGGCTGTCCAACCAGGCCAGCTCTCCGCCGTCGGCATACCGCCACGCGGCGGCCGGCACGTCTGCCGGCCATGCCGCTTCCCGAATGTCCCAGTCGGGGCGCATTCTGCTCTCCCAAGCGGCGCCTATAATAGCGGGCAGCCGCGAGTAACCCAAAGCGAGATTCACGAAAGCGAGCTGTCTGTAACATATTTACGTTCAATGCATTACAGCACAGTAGGCGATTCGGGGCTGCGGCGGCCATGCGGCTCGTTACCGCGCACGGAACAAACCGCCGACAACCTCGCTAACCTTCGCGTCGGACGATGGTCTTGATTGTGTGTGGTATAGTGACCTGAGCAGAACCTCGGGCAACGGTACGAGAGGATTCTGAAATGAAAGCTCGCAACGGACTGTTCGCAATCGTCGCCCTCGGATGTGCCGTCGCGCTCAGCACGCCGGCGCTCGCGGGCGGTTTCGGCTTCAGCTTCAGCTATGGCCGCGGTGGGTATTACCGGCCGGTGTATTACGCACCGCCGGCGTACGTTTACCGCTCCTACGCGCCGGTCGTGGTCTACGACGACTTCTATGCCCCGGATGTGGTGGTTTACCGGGACTACGCCCCGCGCGCGTACTATCGCAGTTACTCGTACTGCGGCCCGCGCCCGTACTACCGCAGCTACTCGTACTGCGGGCCGCGCCCGTACTACCGTAGCTACTACGCGCCGCGCTCCGTCGGCTTCTCGTTCGGGTATTCGGGCGGCCATCACCACCATCGCGGACATCGGCACTAGGCAAGCGCCAGACACAGATTCAGAATCCCCCATGCAGGCATCGTCATGGTGCCTGTCATGGGGGATACTTTTTCCCCTCTACCGCCAACGAGGCTGCGGCGCGGCTCTCATCGGCCAGGCAAGTTCGCCGGATCGTCCCCGCGATCCGGCCGAAACAGCGCCGTCGCCGGCACACGCTGCCGATCGATGCCCGGGCCGGCGTACGCCACCTCGAGCGCGACGTCGCCGGTCCGCTGGAAGAAATCCACGCAAATCGGATGCAGCCCGGCCGCGAGCGCGAGCTGGCCCGCGCGCTGCCCGGCGGAGTGCAGGCCGTCGTGATCCACGACGAGTTCATCGCCGATGTAGAGCCGGCTGCCATCGTCCGACGTAACGAAGAAACGGTATACGCCGGCGCTGGGCACGCGGATGAAGCCGGTATAGCGCAGCCCGTAGCGCTCGTTAATGCGGCGAGGCGTGAGGTCGAAATCGGCGACGTTGCCCCTGGCGACTGGCTCGAGCGCCCCGAAATCGGGCAGGCGCTCCCAGTCCCCTTCAAAATACGCGTACCGCAGGCCGTTGGTCATTTCGCCACATTCGACCGCGGGGCGGGGTGTAACCTGCGTGAACGTCGCTGCGCCCGCGTCACTGACCGGCTGACCGTCGCGGAAAACGCGCGCCTGCACGGTAGTTGTCCGGGTCAACTGCAGCGGACCCGCGACGCGTGACGACGCGGCGGTGGGCGGCGTGCCATCCACGGTGTAGCGCAGCTCCACATCCGGACGCTCGGCGGCGATCGTCACTGCAAGCGTATCGACAAAGACTTCGGAAGGCGCGGCGAACGTCGGTGGTAGCACGACGTCCGGCCTGCCGGCCATGTCCAGCACCACCACCGTGTTGGTCGAATCGGGTGCCGCGGACGGGACGCGAATGACGAGTGCGTCTTCAGCCCGGTCAACCTGGAGCGGCTGCCGGCTCTCGTCCGACAACAGGTAGGCCGTTCGCGCTTTGTTGGCGAGTCCGTGAACAGTGAGCGTTCTCTCAGCAGGCCAGTCGAACACGTGCAAGTACAGCCGCGTGTGGCCATCGGGCAGCGCCTTCTGCGTGCAACGCCCCCACGGCAGCTTGCCGAACGGCCCGGCCTGTGTGCCGTAAATCGCTTCGCCGTTCAACTTCATCCAGCGGCCGATGTCGCGCAGGCGCTCGACGCACGCCGGCGGAAATTCGCCTTCGGCCGTCGGGCCGACATTCAGCAGGAAATTGCCGCCCTTGGACGCGATGTCGGCGAGCATCCGGATGAGCTCACGGCTGGACTTCCAGTTCTGATCATGCTTGTTGTAGCCCCAGTGGTCGTTCATCGTGATGCAGGATTCCCAGTCCACGCCCGGCAGGCCGGCCGGTGGTACTTCCTGCTCCGGCGTGCCGAAGTCGCCGGCGAACTCGGCGCCCTTGGTCAGCCCCTGCATGTCGTTGCGGCCCTTGTCCACACGGTTGTTGATGATGATCGCGGGGTCCAGGCCGCGCACATACGCGTACAAGTCCAGGCCGTGGGCATGCATCCAGGTCTGCTCCCATTCGCCGTCGAACCACAGCACGCCAATTGGCCCGTACTTCGTCACCAGCTCACGCACCTGGTTCTTCAGGTAGGCGATGTAGCGGTCGAAATCCGCGCCCTCGGCCGAGCGCTGCTCCCACGTCCGCCGCGGCAGGTAGTCCGGGTGGTGCCAGTCCATGATCGAGTGGTACCAGCACATGCGCAGGCCCGCACGGCGCGTGGCCTCCGCCAGCTCGCGCAGGACATCGCGCTTGAACGGCGTGGACATCACGTCGTAATCGGTGTGCTCCGAGTCGAACAGGCAGAACCCGTCGTGGTGCTTACTGGTGATGACGATGTACTGCATGCCCGCGTCTTTGGCCATCTGGGCCCACGCGGCGGCATCGAAGCGCGTCGGGTTGAACTGCTCGCGGAAGTGCTCGTACTGCGCGACCGGAATCTGCGCCGTCGTGAGGATCCACTCACCGTGATTCGTGCGTCCTTCCCACTCACCGGCAGGAATCGCATACAACCCCCAGTGAATGAACAGGCCGAACCGCGCCGCGCGCCACCACGCCATCCGCGCGTCCTTTTCCGCCGGCGATTCGGCCGGCAGCGTCGCCGGCGTCTGGCACAGCGCTGTGCACGCGGCGTAGCCACCGGCCAGCAGCGCCAATCCGAGCATGAGCCGTGCAGTCGTTCGCATGGGTCGTACGCTCCCGAAGGATCTGGGCGGGTACGGCGGCCGACGCGGCCCGCACCCGCTGCCAGTATGCGGCGCGCCCACAGCTTTGGGAAGCGGGTTGCCACGGCGGGCGGTTTGCGGCAAGGTGTGGGGCATGGACACCGGCCTGCAGGACCAATGCGTACTGATCACGGGGGCGTCGGGCGGCATCGGGCTGCCGACGGCGGAGGCGTTCGCGGCGGAGGGTGCGCGCCTCGTGCTGCACGGCCACCGACACATGGAGCCGCTGCACGCGCTGCGCTCGCGCCTGTCCGTGCCCAGTGTCGTGCTGTCCGCTGATCTGCGCGACGAAACCCAGGTGGAGCGGCTCTTCGCGGACGCGCTGCAGTTCGCGCCGCGCATCGACGTCGTGGTCGCCAACGCCGGGGCCTGGGTGAAGGACGCCATTCCGCTGCACGAAATGACCCACGCGCAGTGGGATGAGACGCTCGCCGCCGACCTGACGAGCGTGTTCCTGACCTGCCGCGCATTCCTGCGGCATCTCGCCGCCACCCCGCGCGCGTCCGCCGCGCTCGTGCTCGTCGGCTCGACCGCAGCCATCTTCGGCGAAGCGGACCACGCCGACTACGCCGCCGCCAAGGCCGCCGTCACGTACGGGCTGATGCTGAGTTTGAAGAACGAGATTGTCCGCCTTGCGCCGCGCGGGCGCGTCAACGCGGTGTGCCCCGGCTGGACCCGGACCGCGTCCGCCGCCGATCAGCTCGCCGGCAGCGACGTGCTCCGTCGCGTCCAGGCCACCATCGCACTCAACAAGATCGCGACACCGCAGGACGTGGCGGCCGCGATCGTCTTCCTCGCCAGCGAACGGCTGGCCGGACACATTTCCGGCGTTGTCCTGCCCGTGGCCGGCGGAATGGAGGGGCGCCTGCTGCATCCGTAGTCGCATGGCCCGTGCGGCTGTTCGACGGCCTCCGCTATTGAATTGTGCGCGCCGGTGGTGCTCGGTATAGTAGTGGTGCTGAGGAACTGAGGAGACGGGGCCGTGCCGAAGCAGCTTGCGATCCTGATCGCGGACGACCACGCGCTCGTCCGCAAGACCCTGCGCCGCACACTGGAAACCGAGCCGGACCTGTTCGTGGTCGCCGACGTCGCCACGACCGACGAGGCCATCGCCGAGGCGCGCCGCCAAAAACCTGACATCGTCCTGCTCGACGTGGATATGCCGGGTGTGGTGTCATTCGACGCCGCCCGCACTATTCGCAGCGAAAACCCTGCGGTACGCGTCGTGTTTCTCAGCGCGTACTTCCAGGATCGCTACATCGCGCAGGCACTGGCCGTCGGCGCATCGGGCTACGTCACGAAGAACGAGCCGCCCGAAGTGCTCATCCAGGCGATCCGCGACGTGGCGGCGGGGTCCGCGTACTATTCGCCGGAGGTCCGGGCGCGCATCGTGCTCGATGCCAGCGGGCCGGGCCTGGGCCAGGCGGTGCGGGCCCGCGCGGGCGCGCTGACCGAGCGCGAACTGCAGGTGCTGCGATATGTCGCGCGCGGCATGTCCAAACGCGAAATCGCCGATGTGCTCCACCTGAGCGAGCGCACGGTGAACTGCCATTGCGCCAGCCTCATGACCAAGCTGAACATCCACGACCGCGTCGAGCTGGCGCGCTACGCGATTCGCGAAGGCCTGATCGAGGCTTGAAATCCCCTCAATCCGAAACTGCGCACGCGGGCACCGCGCGACCACTGGCGTTGCATTCCTGAATCTTCGCGCACCAAACATGCACCACTTCGACTTGCCTCGCGCCGTCTGACGCATATAGTCGTGATGACGTGTGTGTCGGGCCCATGCACCGCGTCTGGTCGAGCTCTTCACAGCGACGCCCCCGACGGGTGCGTCGTGCCCTGCCGCGCGGTCTCGGTCCGACAGGTTCAGCCAGGGTGTTCGGACAGAAAGGGCAGACCATGACTACAGCGACACAACGCATACCGGAAGGTTTCCACACGCTTACGCCGCACCTCGTGGTGCGTGACGCCGCGGAGGCAATCGCGTTCTACAAGCGGGCGTTCGGCGCGGAGGAATTCAGTCGCATGCCGGGGCCGGACGGCCGCAGCATCATGCACGCGGACCTGAAGATCGGCAGTTCGCACGTGTTCCTGTGCGACGAGTTCCCGGAGATGGGCGCGAAGTCGCCGCAGACGCTGGGCGGCACGCCGGTGACGATGCACATGTACGTCGAGGACGTGGACAGGGTCTTCCGTCAGGCGGTGGCGGCGGGCGCGCAGGTCGTGATGCCGCTGCGCGACCAGTTCTGGGGCGACCGCTACGGCGTACTGCACGATCCGTACGGCCATGCGTGGTCGATCGCCAGCCACGTCGAGGACCTCTCACCGGAAGAGATGCAGAAGCGTGCCGCGGCGGCGTTCGCCGGCGGCGGCTGCGGCGAGAAGCACGGATAGCACGGCGTTCGCGCCGGCGTGGCAGCCAGCGGTTGCTGCCCGAAGATGTCGGGTCGCTACCGCGCCCTATCGTAAGATACGCCGGGGCGCGTCCTGGTGAACCGGCCCCGGCGTCGTGTCTGTTCGTCCTGTCGGGCGATAGGTAGTCGGCGCGGCGCCAACGGCTCCGCGCCAACCGTCTCCCTGCCAAGGAGAGGAGTTACTTTACATCCCCATCCCGCCGCGGCCGGGCATCTTTTCCTCTTTGTCTTCCTTGATTTCGCTGATCGCCGCATCCGTCGTCAGCAGCAGGCCCGCGACGCTGGCCGCGTTCTCCAGGGCGATGCGCTCCACCTTCAGCGGCACGATCACGCCCATCTTCACCAGGTCGCCGTACTCTTCGGTCAACGCGTTGTAGCCGAAGTTGCCCTTGTTCTCGGTCACCTTCTGGCACACGATCGACCCATCCAAGCCGGCGTTCTCCGCGATCTGCTTGATCGGCGCCCGCAGCGCCCGGCGGATGATGTCCACGCCGGTCTTCTGATCGCCGCGGGCCTTCTTGGCGGCCGCGTCGAGCGCCTCGTCGCAGCGCAGCACGGCCACGCCGCCGCCGGGCAGAATACCCTCTTCGACCGCTGCCCGGCAGGCATGCAACGCGTCCTCGACGCGGGCCTTCTTTTCCTTCATCTCGACCTCGGTCGCGGCGCCGACGTTGATCTGCGCCACGCCGCCCGACAGCTTCGCGAGCCGCTCTTCCAGCTTCTCGCGGTCATAATCGCTGGTGGTCGCGTTAATCTCGTTCTTGATGGCCTCGATGCGGCCCTTCACCTTGGTAGGGTCGCCGGCACCCTCGATGATCGTGCAGGTTTCCTTGTCCACGACGACGCGCTTGGCGCGGCCAAGCTCATTAGTCGCGAGCTTCTCGAGGCTGATGCCGAGATCTTCGAATACGGCCGTGCCGCCGGTGAGCGTGGCAATGTCTTCCAGCATGGCCTTGCGGCGATCGCCGAAGCCGGGGGCCTTGACCGCGCAGCACTGCAGGATGCCGCGGAGCTTGTTGAGCACGAGCGTCGCCAGCGCTTCGCCTTCGACGTCCTCGGCGATGACGAGCAGCGGCTTGCCGGCCTTCGCGATCTGCTCCAGCAGCGGCAGCAGGTCCTTCACCGACGAGATCTTCTTCTCGTGGACCAGGATGTACGGGTTGTCGAGCGCGACTTCCATCGACTCCGGCTTGTTCACGAAGTGCGGCGAGATGTAGCCCTTGTCGAACTGCATGCCTTCGACCAGGTCCACGGTCGTCTCGATGCTCTTGCCCTCTTCGACCGTAATCACGCCATCTTTGCCGACCTTGTCCATGGCCTCGGCGATGCGGTCGCCGATCTCCTTGTCCTGGTTGGCGGCGCACATGCCGACCTGGGCGATCTGGTCCTTGCCCTTCACCGGCACGGCCTGCTTCTTCAGCGCGTCGATCACCGCCGACACGGCTAGATCAATCCCGCGCTTCAGCTCCATCGCGTTCGCGCCGGCGGCGAGGTTCTTCAGCCCCTCGTCATAGATCGCTTCGGCGTAGATGGTCGCGGTGGTGGTGCCGTCGCCGGCGTCCTTGGAGGTCTTGCTGGCGACCTCCTTGACCATCTGGGCGCCCATGTTCTCGTAGGCGTCCTCGAGCTCGATTTCCTTCGCGACGCTCACGCCGTCCTTCGTGACGGTCGGCGCGCCGAACGACTTCTCCAGCACAACGTTGCGGCCGCGCGGGCCGAGCGTCACCTTGACCGCCTTCGCCAACTGCCGCACGCCCCGGCGAATCGCCTCGCGGGCTTCCATGTCATACGCAATCTTCTTCGCAGCCATCGACCTCTCCCAATCATTGGACCTGGAGCCAACCCCATCGCGCCGGGGCTCACCGGGCCAGCGATGTCATAAAATATTGTCCCAAAACACGTTAAAGCCTTGCACCACAGCCCGCTCGCGACGCCGCTGTCAAACTGGCAGTCGGCGAAGCGGCGGCCGAGGCATCTAGTCCAGGACGGCGAGGATATCGCTCTCGTCCATGATGATCATTTCTTCGCCGTCGACTTTGACCTCGGTGCCGGCGTAGCTGCTGAACAGCACCTGGTCGCCCTTCTTGACTTGCAAGGCCTGGCGTTTGCCGGTGTCCAGCAGGCGGCCGTCGCCGACGCTGAGCACGGTGCCGCGCTTGGGCTTTTCCTTGGCGGAGTCCGGCAGGACGATGCCGCCGGCCGTTTTCTCTTCCGCGTCCAACCGCTTGACCAGGACTTTTTCCCCGAGGGGCCGGATTGAGACCTTGCTCATACGCTCTCCTTGAGTCTACTAACCGTGTCGCGCCGCTTCACGTGCGGGAGCGGGATTGCCTGTTGGGCTGCCGTGCGCGGCCAAACGGTGCGCGCACCCCGCAGCCGATGGGATCAGCAAACACCGTGCCACGGGCGCGACGGGCTGCCCCCCGGCAAGATTGAACTGTAACTTGCCTTGGGAACGAGTGTTACATGGCACTTCCCGGCACCGGGCGATGGCGCACGGCGTTCGTGTAATGGTCGGCGACGGCCCGCTCGTGTCAGGCGGATGTCAAACTGGCAGGTTGTGAGGGCAGCGACGAAGGGGCGCCCGGGGCCCCGGCTGCGGATCAGTGCCCGCCGAGATCCTGGTTGAAGGCAAACATGACGATCATGTTCTCGCGCTGCTCGTGCTGGGCGACAATGGCCATGAAGCGCTGCACGCGGGCACAGGCGTCGCCGACCAGGACGTGGTCTTCCGGGCGGGTGGCGGCAAGGTCGTTGCGGATGGCCTCGCCCATGCGCAGGAGCTGGCCGTGCTCGGACTGGATCGACTCGACCTGGCGCGCGAGGGTCGGCCGCTCCTTGAGGATGACGCCCAGGTAGCCGTCCTTTTCCTTCATCGCGATGCAGCGCTCGATGTGCGCCTGGAGGCGATCGAACGCGGCGCGCAAGCCGTCCAGCCATTGGGCGCTGTGCATGCTAGGCATGGCGGCGATATGTTCCTTCAGCACCTGACTGAGCTGCAGCAGGGCCTTGTGCTCCTCCTGCAGCCGCAGCCCGAGTTGATCATCCAGGTTCGAACTCATCGCGAATCTCCTTCGCCGCCCGCCACCTCTCAACCTTAGCCGGCATCGCCACGACCAGCGGAGGCCGGCGCCACACTATACGGCACGAGCGGCCAATTTTCACCCTCCCAACGCGCCGCGCTCTGCGCGCCCGACACGCATGCCAAAGGGGCACCGACCTCTGGTCAGTCGCGACAACCCGGGAACCTGTCCCCCACAGTTCCGAGAGTCGCCCTATACGTCGAAGTACAGGCAAAACTCGTACGGGTGCGGCCGGACGCGCAGGGCCGCGATCTCATCGCGACGCTTCTGCGCGATCCATGTGCCCAGCCAATCCGCCGTCAGCACGTCGCCCGCCTGCAAGTACGCGTGGTCGGACTCCAGCGCGGCAAGCGCGGCATCGAGGGTGACCGGCGGCAAACACGCCGGCAGCGAGCCAGGCTCGGTCCGCTGCACGATCCCGTCCAGCGCCGCCAGCAGCAGCGCGCTGCACGCCACGTACGGATTGCAGCTCAAATCGGCGGCCGTGAACCCGATCCAGCCGGCGGCGTCAGCGTCCGCCGGCGCAAACAAAGCGGCGTCACCGCCCGTACCGCCAAGCTCCGCGGCGAGTCGCCGATAGCTGTTTGTTGTCGGACAAGTCAATGCCAGCAGACTTGCGGCGTGCCGCCGCCAGCCCCCGAGCGCCCAACGCCCCTGGTCCGACTGCCCCGCCGTGCCCAGCAGCGGCTGCCCGTCTTTCAACAGCGATAGCCCGATCGGCAAACCGCTGCCGCGCTCGCCGAACAGCGGCTGCGGCATGAACGTGGCGACCTTGCCGTGCCGGGCGGCGACGTTGCGGACGACGTACTTGCAGATCATAAGCCGGTCGGCCAGCCGCAGCAGCGGCGCGGGCTGCAGGCTGATCGTCGCCTGTCCGCCGGTCGCCGGGCCGTGGCGGTGGGCCCGCACCGGCACGCTGCAAGCGCCAAGTGCCGCGACCATCTCGCTGCGCAGGTTCTGCAGGCTGTCGGCGGGCATGAGGGCGCCGTGGCCCTCGCCGATACGCAGTTGCGTGCCGAGATTGTCCGCCTCGTCGCGGCCGCGACGCCAGGCACCCTCGCGCGAGTCCACCTTGTAGCGGGCCGTGTGCAGGCCCTGCTCGTACACCGCCTGGTCGAACACGAAGAACTGCACGTCCGCGGCGCAGTGCGCCGCGTCCGCAATCTTTGACGTCGTGAGGTACCGCTCGGCACGCCGGGCGACCGCCCGCGGATCGCGCGGATCATCCCGCCCAGTGCGCGCATCCCGGCTGTCGCAGAGCAGCGCGAGCGTCGGGTGCTGGCAGAAGGGGTCGAGAAACGCGCTCTCGGCATCGGGCACGAGCCGCCGGTCGCCGCCGCACGCGAACCCCCCGGCGACGCGCGGCGCGGTGAACTCCGCCACCGGGATCGTCACATGCGCACACGCCGCCGGCAGCTCCATGTAACGCAGGTCGACGAACTCGACCTCGTGCTCGCGCGCCAGCTCGACCAGTTCCTCCGGCGTCATCACGGGCTCCTTCTCAGCAGGACCAGCGTGTCATTGTCGGGGGAAACCGGAAAGGCGCCAAACGGCGCCCGATTCGCGCGCAGTCTTCACCGATCCGCAGCACGGCAGCACAGAACCCCCCGCGCCAGCGACGCGTACCGTGGCCGCGGCGAGCCCGCCAGTGCTGTTGCAGCCGGCGCTGCCGGGCGTTGCAGCGTCGTCGCCTCCGTCAGTCTCCGCTGCTCAGCAGCGTGACGAACGGATTGATATCACCGAAACCCAGCGTGAGGTCACCGTTGCAGTCGCCCGCCAGGGGGTCGCAGTCCGGGTATACCGCGTCGTAAGCCCCCGGGTTGGACAAGGCCAGCACGAACGGGTTGATGTCGCCGAAATTCACGGCCTCGTCGCAGTTCAGATCGCCGATCCGGCGCTGGAAGCGGTTGTAGTACGGCGTCGTGCCATAGAAGTAGATCAGCCCGTAGCTCAGTTCGCTGTTATTCGCCGTGTCCCGGGGCGTCCAACTGAGCGCGGTCCATGTGCCGGTCGACACATCGTTGTTGTTCACGCGAATGGCATCATGCCACAGACCAGGGGCGTAGTTCCGACGGTAGCGAATGAGCACGTCGTCCGGCTCGCCGGTCTCGTGCGTGAAAACAATCGCCGTCCCCGCGCCGCCGCGCGCCGTCACGTCGGCCATCTGGTATGGGCCTTCCCCCGCGAGGGGCTCGCCGATGTAGTTGTAGTAATCCCACGTCTCCCCGCCATCGTGCGTGATGAAGTAGCGAATGCCTTGGCCGTTGGTCATGTAAAGCTCATGGGCACAAATGATGTGGTCGTCATAGGCGGAGATGGCGCTCCGGTCGTGGCTGCCGTCGAACGGCGCGGAGGTCGCCTCGCTCCAGCCGGTCGTGGACCGTCGCAGCACGTGCACGCGGCTGTCGGTGCCGATGTAGGACAGGAAGACGTAGTAGGTGGCGAAACCGGGATTCCAGCACAGATCGAGTCCACTGTCCGCCGCGACCCCGGCCGGCGACGTTTCCGTGAACGAAGTCCCGTCGGTCGATTCATCCCACGCAAAGCGCACGCTGTTGTCGCTCTGGCACACGGCATAGTAAATGCGATTGTCGGCGGAATCCGTGTTCGCCGCGAGCTTCGCCTCGGTGATCGTGCTCGGCGTGGCGTCGAAGACGGTGGTGTAGGCGTAGGCGATGTCCACTGCACCCGTGCTCACCAGGCACCGGCGCAGGCGGGCTTCATCGGCGGAGTTGCTGGCGACGTAGCCCACGTACACATAGTCGGAGACCACGACCATGTCGACGCTCACCGCCTGCTGGCCCGCGCCGGCGGACCAGAAATACGTCTCGGCCCATGAGTTGCCGTCGGTGGTCGACTGGTACAGTGCCCAGCCGTTGTTCGCGTCCCATCGCACGACGGCGAAGAGCTTCCCGGTGGCGGCGTCGTAGTCGAGCACAGGGGTATAGCCGCCGGTGCGCGTGCCGATCCGCACGTCAGTGAAGCGGGGCGACGCACCCGCCGGCTGCGGCGTGATCCAGTTTACGCCCAGCGCGACCGACGCGCCGTCGGATTCCAGCCACGCGAGCTTCTCAATCGCCGAGTCATAGTCGCCAGCGTCCCATGCCGCTTCGATCTCGCGCGCGGGCGCGCTCAACAGGTCGCGCGTTGCGGACGGCAGCTCCACCTGAATCTGCGCGTTACGCCGCGTGTCGTCGTCCCAGGCGCGAAGCCGCTCCGCCAGGGAAACGTCGGCCGGCGTCACGTAGCTGACCTGGTCGGGTTGGCTGGCGGCGGCACGCGGCGCGGCCGTATCGACCGCCGCCACCGGCTGCCACATGTCGTTCAGTCCCGGATCCAACAACGTTGCAGTCGGCTTGGGCAGCGACGGGGGCTCGCCCGCAGGGTCGTCCGAGTACTCGTCGGCCAGCGCCTGGTTCACGCCCACCCCGGCGCACAGCATGAGCGCAACGGTCAGGAGACAATCAAAGAGACGTCGATGGCTCGCCATTGAGAAGCTCCTTTGCCCATCCGATCAGGTCGCCGAGCCGCCCCGCCGACCGATTCACCCTTCCGCAGGCATGTGCCGCTGCGGCTCGCTTCCATTGTAATCAACGGCGAGCAGTGTGGTTCCACAAATCTGGGACTGCGCACGGGAAGTGGCCGGCGTACTTGAAGCCGGCATGAAGCCCCGGTGCATGCGCGGAATCGGCGGCCGCAGACCGCGCCAAGCTGCCGCACTGCGGGTCACGGTGGATAATGTGGTCCGATAATGGTCTTTGAGCCCTCTTCTCTACCGGCGAAGTTGGATGCCAGCAGCCTCAGCGCATGCCTGCTCGGGGCCACATCCGCAGATTGCGCTCAAGAAGACTCCTGACCGCCTTTTCGCAAGCGCAGCCAAGCGGGGCGCAGGCAGTCGCGGAGCCATTCGGTCATGCGCAGGCCCCCGCCGCGCGTTTGGCTGCGATAGATGTGCCGCGCGACGTCCTCCGGCAACACCCGCGGACGCCGCCGGGACGCCAGCCACGCCCCCACCAGCCACAGCCGGCTGAGCAGGGCCGCCCGCCGGCGACGCAGTCGCGTCAGCGCTGCACGGCCTGCCGGACGCTGCTGAGCACCTGCTCGGGGGAACGGGATGGAATCGCGGGCTGGCTCCATAACTGCTGTCGCTCAAGAATCGTCTTCGACTCGGCTTGGTAGTTTGATACGTGGCTGACCCCGCCCTCGGCCAAGTCGCCGCCGGCGTACTCCGCCGCCAGCAGCCACTGGGCCATGTCGTCGTCGTACTCGGCCGGGTAAATCAGCGCGGTCACGTAGCGGTAGCGCGCGACCTGGGGGCCCCGGTCGGCCAGGTGGACAAATGCCCGGCACGGCGCACCCTGCTCCCGCGCGAGGTGGGTCAGCGTCGCGAAGTCCTGCCGCGCCGCGGCCAAGTCATCGCGGTTGAAGAACATGCCGCTTTCGAGCTGGAACCGTTCCGGCGAAACGCCTTTCAGCTCCATCTGTCCGTCCGGCGTTGCCCGGACGATACGGTACGCCTTGCCGTGGTGGTACACCTCGTGTTCAAGCAGCAGCGCGACCTCTTCGGCCGTGTACCCGACCGCGGTCCATTCGCCGAAGTCAAAGAGGTACAGGCCGCGGTAGCGTTGCGATTGGTTCAGTTCCGGCAGCTTCATCGCAGACTCCGAGACAGCCCCCCATTATACCGCGCCTTCGGGGATGCCATAGAAAGGGAGCGGGCGAGTCGAGCATGGGCGTTTGGCGGGACTCGACTCGCCCTTCATCAGGGGAACGGAGGTTTATAAGCAGGATTCGCGACGGTTTCGCCGCTCGCACGGTCCGCACCGCCGGACAG
The DNA here is from genome assembly GCA_017999985.1 of Phycisphaerae bacterium. Lineage (NCBI taxonomy): Bacteria > Pseudomonadati > Planctomycetota > Phycisphaerae > Phycisphaerae bacterium. The sequence continues at coordinate 484,538 of JAGNKU010000001.1, forward strand.
GCGAGACACGCCATCCCGTGGCACGCCGCGAACCCCAAGCCATCATGGCAACATCGGTGGACGAACGACTGTTCAAGCCGTGGCGCGACCCAAGCTCAGCGTCCGCCACCGATGGGGTTTCAGGTTCGGTTCTCCTCCTCGGGCTGGCCGGTCCCGACCGGTGGCTCGCACGCGGGTGCCACCTCGCTCGGCACGGGGCCATCGACCAGTCCCCAAGCTAAGACCTCGTTACGCACCAGTTCCGCGAGGAACGGCCGGCTGACGACCCGATAGCCCAGCGCGAAGACCTGCGCTTCAATCTGCCCGGCCATGAAACGCGAAACCGAGTGCCGCAGCCCGTATCGTTTCTGCAGCGAAGCCACCAGCGCGGACTTCCGCCACGGAGCGCCCAGCGCGCCGGCCGGGTGCTCGTCCACGACGCGGATCCGCCGCCGCCGGGACGTCCGGAGCCGACGCTGCGCCGCCAGGTCGTCGGCGACGTCGGGCAGCCCGGTCTGCTGCAGCACGGAGCGCACGCACCGGTAAATGTAGTTCGTGGTCGGCGGGTTCGGCTCCTGCCATTCTTGCAGGTGCATCGCCACTGCCTTGGCCAGGGGCGCGGCTAGGCGCGCATCGTAGGCCCGCCCGCGCATCACCGCGGCCAGGCAGTTGGTGAGCTTCGTCAGGCTGAACCGTTCCAGCGTGCCGTCCTGCTTCGTGACCACGATTTGCCGGGTGCTCTTCACGGAGTGGGCTTGCCCTCGAACAGGTCCTGCTGGCCCGGGATGTCGTGCGCCGAGCGCTCGATCAGATCCTGGGCCTCCTCGATGAAATCACCGACGTCCTCGAACTGTCGATACACACTCGCGAACCGCACGTACGCCACTTTGTCCACTCGCCGCAGCACATCCGCGATCTTTTCCCCGATCGTCTGGCTCGAGACTTCCTTCTCGAACTTGGCGACCAGGTACTCCTCAACTTCGTCAACGACCTGCTCGATCCGCTCCGAGGAGATCGGCCGCTTGTACGCGGCCCGCAGGATGCCCTGCAGAATGTTGTCGCGGTTGTACGGGACGCGCGAGCCATCGCGCTTGATCACCGAGAGCTTGATACCCTCTTCGATCCGCTCGTACGTTGTGAAGCGCCGCCCACACTTCAGGCACCTGCGCCGACGACGAATGCATTGACTGTTGTCCGTGGCGCGCGAGTCAATGACCTTGTCGTCGTCTTCCTTGCAGAACGGACACCGCATGGAGCCCTGGTTCCGATCGCTGCGCACGGCCGTGGGCGACCGCCAAACCCAGCCACACGACCGCCAATGAGCCCGAGATCCCGCACCCGGGTGCGGCATCCACAGGTTGTTGACGCGTGCAGTGTAGACCACAATATGCGGTGTGTCAAACAAAAATGAGGGCCGCGCAAGACTTTCCGACCCGAATTCGGTATAAAGCGCCTCCCCATGGCAGCCCGCTTCGCCGAGTTCGTTCACGGTGACCTCCGCCTGCTCGGCTCATCCCTGGCGGGCGAGGAAACCTGCGTCATCGCGCCCGAGCTGAACCTCGCGTTCGACCTCGGCCGCGCGCCGCGCGAGGCCCTCGGCGTCGATCACATCTTCCTGACGCACGGCCACATGGATCACGCCGCCGGGATCGCCTACTACTTCTCCCAGCGGATGTTCGTCGACAACCAGCCCGGTCACCTGTACGTGCCCGGCGCGCTCGTCACGCCCGTCCAGCGCCTGCTGCGAATCTGGGCCGACATCGATGGCCACGAGCCCCCGGCCAACATCCACGCGGTCGAGCCCGGCACCGACGTGCCACTCCGTAAAGACCTCGTGGTGCGCCCCTTCGAAGTGAATCACCCGTGTCGCCGACACGATCGTTCGATCGTCCCGACGCTCGGTTTCGCCGCCATCGAGGTGCGGCACAAGCTCATCTCCGAGTACCAGAACCTGACCGGACCGCAACTCGTTGAGCTGAAACGACAGGGTGTGGAGATTACGCGACGCGTAGAGATTCCGCTCGTGGCATATTGCGGCGATACGGCGGTCGGCGATTTTCTGGATCTCGACTATGTGAGCGGCGCGAAGGTGCTGCTGCTGGAATGCACGTTCGTCGAGCCCGACCACGTGGAACGCGCCCGGGCCGGGAACCACATGCACATCAGCGATCTGCCGGGCGTGATCCCCCGCTTGCACAATGAGCGGATCGTGCTTACGCACCTGTCACGCCGCACAGCCCTCTCCGTCGCCAAGACCATGTTGCGAAGCGAATTAGGTGCGGCCTGGGACGAGCGGATCTCGTTCTTCATGGAACACCGGCCCCGCACCCGCCGTCGGCCGGCAGACGCGGACGAGTCCGACTGACGAGCGGGCGGCGCGCGCGTAACGCGTTACAATCAACCGTATGGCAGACACGATTCCCCTTCCAATTACGCAGGCCACTCCGCGGCAGCGCCGCCTGCCGCCGTGGTTGAAACGCCCGCTCCCCGCCGGCGAGGCGATGATCGAGACCCGCAAGCTCGTCAACGGGTTGAAGCTCAACACGGTGTGCGTCGAGGCGCGCTGCCCCAACCTGACAGAATGCTGGTCGCGACACACGGCGACCTTCATGATCCTGGGCGACAAGTGCACCCGCCGGTGCCGGTTCTGTGCCGTGCACACCGCCCGGCCGGACCCGGTGGACGACGGTGAGCCGGACCGTTTAGCCGAGGCAGCGGCGCACCTGCGGCTGCGGCACGTCGTCATCACGTCCGTGGCGCGCGACGACCTGGAGGATGAGGGTGCCGGCCACTTCGCACGCTGCATCCGCGCGCTGCGCGCTCGGTTACCGGAGGTGTCGGTCGAGGTGCTCGTTCCGGACTTTCACGCCCGGCGCCAGTGCGTGCAGATCGTCGCGGACGCGGCCCCCGAGGTTTTCAACCACAACGTGGAGACGGTCCCCAGCCTGCACAAACGCGTGCGGCCGCAGGCGAAGTACCCGCGCTCGCTCGAGACCCTGCGCCTCGCCAAGGAGCTGCGGCCGGACATGAAGACGAAGAGCGGCGTGATGGTCGGGCTTGGCGAAAGCCGGGACGAGTTGTTCCAGGTGCTGCGCGACCTGCGGGCGGCGAACTGTGACCTGCTCACGATCGGGCAGTACCTGAAGCCGTCCTCCGGCGATGGGCACGCGCCGGTGGCGCGCTACTACCATCCCGAGGAATTCGAGGAGCTGGCGGCGCGGGCCGAGGAACTCGGCTTCACCGCCGTCGCCAGCGGCCCGTTCGTGCGCAGCAGCTACTTCGCGGAGACGCTGTACCGGAAAACGGATTGACGCCCGAGCGGGCGCAACGGGGCCATCGCATGGACTTGCGAAGTCGCACGCGCTGTCTGCTCGTAGTGTGGACGCTCTCCGCGCTCACGGGCTGCGCAACATACCCGCGGGTACCGTGCCCGCCACGTGTGACGCCAGCGCTCGGCGAAATGCGGAGCGACCATGCGGCCGTGCAACTGCTGTTCGCGACGGATCGCCGACCTACAGGAGCGAAAGAGCCGGCGCTGATGTTCGGTATCGAGCGCGCCCGCGGGCTGACGTACGGGCGAAGTGAAGTGAGCATTCCCGCCCGGCACAACGCCGGCCGCGTCGACGAAGTGGTCCTCGCCGCACACGACCCCCGCCGAAATGTCGTGTTGCTGTCCGCCCTGACGCTCGATCGGCCCGGGCGCGGCCAGGTGCCCCAGCAGTTCCTGAATGAACTGCGCGCCCGCGTGGCCCAGTCGCCGCGGCGGGAAATCTTCGTCTTCATCCACGGCTACGCGGCGACGTTCGAGAGTGCGGCCCGCACGGCGGCCCAGGTCGCACACGATGTCCGCTTCGACGGCGTGCCGATCGTCTACACGTGGCCCACGCAGGGTTCCGTGCTGAGCTACCTCGTGGACGGGGCCAACGCCGAATGGACCGTGCCGTACTTCGTCGATTTCCTGGAGCTGCTGGTCCGCGAGTCCGGAGCGGAACGCATCCACCTCATGGCCCACAGCATGGGCACGCGTGTACTGGCCAACGGACTGCGCGACTACATGGCGCGCCAAGGCCGCTTGCCGCACCTGCACCCGACGGCCGTCGATGCCGAGCCGGATTTCGACCAGATCATCTTCGCCGCCGCCGACCTGGACGCCGAGATCTTCGAGCGCGACTATGTGCCCTTCGTGCTGGCGGCGGCGCGGCGGGCGACGATCTACGTCTCGACGAACGATTGGGCGCTGGGTTTGTCAGTGCGGCTGAACGGGTACTTTCGGCTCGGGCAGGGCGATCTGCCGAACGTGGACCTGGAGGCGCTGCAACGCATCGACGTGGTCGACGTGACGGCGTTTGATCGCGACTTTCTCGGCCACTTCTACTTCAGCCAGTGCCCACGCGTGCTGGAAGACCTGGCGGGCGTGCTCGACACGCCGGCCGCTCCCCGCGCCGCGCCTCCGGCGACCACCGCAAACGACAAGACCGCCCGGCGACTGCAGCGGACGTTCTACTACCGCATGAACCCGTAGGCGCAAAGCGGAGCTTTGCGGTCCCCCGTCGCGAGGCGCAAGGTGGAGCTTTGCGGTCCCCCGTCGCGAGGCGCAAGGTGGAGCTTTGCGGTCCCCCGTCGCGAGGCGCAAGGCGGAGCTTCGCGGTCCCCCGTCGCGAGGCGCAAAGCGGAGCTTCGCGGTCCCTGATCCTGCGCGTCGAAAACCGGCTCGCGCCGCGTTACCCTACCAAGGTGCGGCGGCCCGCCCCCGTGACCCATGGCCGCCGCAGACGAGGTAATCATGAGCCAGACCGTGCGTACCCGCTTCGCGCCCTCGCCGACCGGATACCTCCACATCGGCGGCGCGCGGACGGCACTGTTCAACTACCTGTTGGCCAAACGGCTCGGCGGGAAATTCGTGCTGCGCATCGAAGACACCGACCAGACCCGCAACATCGAGGCGGCCGACCAGAAGCTGCTCGAAGACCTGCGCTGGCTCGGGCTGCACTGGGACGAGGGACCGGAGGTCGGCGGACCGCACGGGCCGTACTACCAGTCGCAGCGCCGCCACCTGTACGACGAGCACGCCCGCCGCCTGCTCGACGCCGGCCAGGCCTACTACGCCATGGAGACGCGCGAGGAGCTCGACGCCATGCGCAAGGCCGCTCAGCAGCGCGGCGAAAAGGGCTTTCGCTATCCGCGACCGGCGCGCTTCCCCTCCGAGTCCGAGGCACAAGCAGCCCGTGGCGCCGGCCGGGAGGTGGTCGTGCGGTTCAAGATGCCCGAGCGCGACTTCGTCGTGCCGGACCAAATCCTCGGCGACGTCGCGATCGGCGCGGCCGAGCTGAGCGATTTCGTCATCGTCAAGAGCGACGGCTGGCCCACGTACAATTACGCCGTCGTCGTCGACGACGCGTCGATGCAGATCACGCACGTGCTCCGCGGCCAGGAGCACCTGATGAACACGCCCGGCCAGATCGCACTGTACGAAGCCTTCGGCTACACGCCGCCCGCGTTCGCCCACCTGCCGATCATCTTCAACATGAGCGGCACGAAGATGAGCAAGCGCGAGAAGGACAAGGTGGTGCGCGACGCGGCGAAAACGGCGCAGCTCGATGATGCGCGCCTGATGACGCTGGCCGGCGTGGACGACGCCGCGCTGGTGCAGGCCTGGCGGCAGGGCGAGACGCAATTGCCGGGCGAGGCTCTGCAGCGGCTGGCCCGCGCGCTGCACGTGCATCTGCCGGAAATCGAGATCCACGATTTCCGCCGGAGCGGGTATTTGCCCGAGGTGCTGGTGAACTTTATCGCGCTGTTGGGCTGGTCGCCGGGCACCGACCAGGAAAAGTTCACGCTGGCGGAGCTGTGCGCGGCGTTTGGCGTCGAGCGCGTCGGCAAGACGAATGCGCGCTTCGATCGCGACAAGCTGTTGAACTTCAATACGACGGCGCTGGAGGCGGCGCCCATGGCGCGCAAGCTGGCGGCGTTTCGCGATTTTCTGAGCGTGAATGAGCCGGGGCCGTTGGCCGGCCTCGACGACGCGCAGCTCACGCACCTGATCGAGCTCTGCCAGGGCTTCCGCACGTTCCCCGACATCGAATACAAGTGCGGGGCGCTATTCGTGCCGGACGCGGCGGTGCGCTACGACGAGGATGCGCTCAAGAAACACCTACTGAAGGGCGAGTCGGCTGGCGTAAAGGTCCTGAAGGAAATGCAGACGCGGCTGGCGGCGCTGGACGACTGGTCACCGGCCCGGCTGGACGCTCTCATCCGCGGCTATGCCGAGGAGCATGGGCTCGGGCTTGGCAAGGTCGCGCAGCCGCTGCGGGTGGCGGTGACCGGGACGACGGTGAGCCCGCAGATTTTCGATACGCTGGCGGTGCTGGGGCGGGACCGGACACTGGCCCGTATCGCGCGCACATTGGAAATGGTGGCCGGCGCTGCGAAATCTGCTGTATAATGTGTGTAGCGGCGCATGGCTGGTTTATGGACCGCCGGGCGCGCAGGTCTGGGTGCAAAACGGGAGCGAGTGGAGGTCGTGGAGATGTCGCGGATGCGCGTGTCCGTCGGGCACCACGGCATGGCGTGGCCGGCCGTCCTCGGTGCGTTGCTGCTGCTGACCGGCTGCCAGGGCGCCGTAGTCGGCGACTGGTACCTGGTCGAGGCGATCCCCAATCGACAGACGTTCAGCATCGACCGTGCCAGCTTTCGAGCCAACGGGACGTATGCGGCGACAACGACCATCGAGGGCGTGACGACCGAGGACAAGGGCACGTACGATTTCAACGGTTTCAAGTTGCGGCTGCGGCCGGACGCCGGCGGGCAACGGGCGTACACGACGAGTGTGCAGCCGGGCCAGTTGCAGCTCACGAGCGGTAATCGGAAGGTGCTTCTGAAGAAGGGCAAGAAAGGCGTGTAGCGTCGGCCCGCGGTGACCGTACGAGTCGCGCCAGCTAGGATGGCCAGGACCATGACGACAAAGACGAGCGGCGAAACCGTACGCTGCCGGGTCGTGTATTCCGGCCGCGTGCAGGGGGTGTGTTTTCGGGCCACGACGGCGGAGCTGTCGCGCGAGGCCGCAGTGGTCGGCTACGTGCGGAACCAGCCGGACGGCACGGTGGAGCTGGAGGCCGAGGGGGCCGCGCGGGATGTGGAGGCGCTGCTCAACGCGGTGGCAACGGAGTATTCCGGCTTCATCGCGCAAGCGCAGCGCAGCGCGCTCCCGCCGCGCGGCGACGAGACCCGCTTCGAGATCCGCTACTGAACAGGGGTGCAGTACGGGTACGGAAAGGCGGTCCGGAGCCTTTGCTGCTTCCAACGTGGAGTTCCTTCAGACAGGACCCTTGCCCCATAGATCTAGGACACATCCGGCAAACGAACGGAGCGGTTTGTAACACGGTGTGTTAGGTAACAACCTGGCACTGGATCCGCCTGATGTTCACGTATGTCTTTTGGTTGGGCGTCGTCATCCTGGCGATAATACAGATTGGGCTGTGCTACTCAGATCTTTATGTCCCGCTGAACGCCGACGTGGGCCTTTATTCTAGCCCTGCCGGCGAAGGACTATTCTCGTTGTCAAGCCGCACGCATGGCGGCTTGATTGACGCGGTCACTGAATATCGCGTCCTTGAGAATGGGCTTATCGTTGGTCGGACGACACGGCGTTTCTTTGTGATTGCTCCTGCAGGCGAGGTGAAGTTGTTTGCGGATAGGCCCCAATGGCTTAAGGAGTGCGGGGCCGCGCAAGTGGAGCTGGGTCTGCCGTCACGGTTCGATGATCCCTACTATTGGATGGCACAGAAGGGGCTCATTGTCTGTGCGATCTTGTGGTTTGTTGCGGGCATCGCTGCCTGGGGCGTGAAGATCAGGTCCGCGAGAGCTCGCGAGTACTGAAAATAAATCGGGACAGTCAACGATTATCTACATCAGAATCGGCGGCTGTCGGTGTTCGCGGCGATGTTGCCACCCGGTTTGTCGCGCTGCCGAGCCAATGACACGCGGCGCCGATGTCAACGGCATGGCGACGATGCGCGGGTCACTCGCTGCCGCGCGCGGCTCGGACGGGCCGCGCGCCGGGTCCAGCTTTGGCAGTTCGGTCGATGAAGCTGCGTTGGCGCGGCCGCCGGGGCCGATTCGAGCCCGCAGGTCTGCACCACAAAACGGATGCTGCGTGGTTCAGCCGGGGGGACGGGGGAGATTCTGGACATCCGGATCCTTGGCTTCCTTGAAACGCTCCGGGTGCTGCTGGCGATACTCCTCCATGCCCTTCGGCTCCGGAAACGCCCGCGCCACGTCGAACTCCCAGAGAGCACACTCCTCCTTCAGCTGCGGGAGCAACGGATCGTAGACGGCCTGCCGCAGGTACAACGGCGCCTGCTGCCAGAGCCGGATCTTCTGCAACGTCGCGGCGGACGACAGCCGCAGCGTGTCGCCCGGCATCACCGCCGGCCGGTCGAACCAGCGCCCGAACGCGTCGATCTGCAGATCGACGAACTCCGGGATCCGCTTGCCGGCCCAGCCCGGATCGGTGCGCTTCTCGCGCATGTAGTGCTCGTGATACTCGCGCGCCGTGTTCATCAGCCGGATATAGCCGGTGACATCCCCGTCGGCCAGTTCGTTGTAGGCGCTGGTGAACCACGCATCCAGCACCAGCAGGATGTCCCGCAGCCCCGCCGCCTCGGTGGCGTCCAGGAAACTGTCCATCACGAAATCGTGCAGCGACTTCGCCACCGCGGGGTTCGGCTCGCCGCTGGGCGTCAGGGCGTAGACCGTGCGCAGATATCTGAAGTAGTGGTTCGCATCCGCGTCGCGGCCCGACATGTAGAGCAGCCGGATCGCCTCCGTCAGGAAGTTGATGTGCCCGCTGCGGTAGGTCTCGCCGGCCCCGGCGCCGGTCGTATCATCCGGATCGAACAGCGGCCCGTATCTCACGAAGGCCTGGTGCATCGACTCGATCATGTTCAGGTCGCGGCCGTAACTGAGATACGAGCGGTTGACGTCGTCGGGGTTCGGCTCGAACACCAGCCGCCCGCGCACAAACAGGTTGCGCAGGCAGAAGAAGATGATCCGCGCCGTGTTGGTCTTGTCGTTGCCGTAGCGGCTGATCGTCTCCCCGCCGGCGATCAGGCCGCGCGTCGCCCAGTACAGCCCCTGGCTGTCCACGGTCCGCCAGTCCATCGGCCCGAACTCCCGGACCAGCTCGAGCATGTCGCGTGGCTCCATCTTGTAGACTTCGCGGAGCACCTTGCGCTGCAGGAACTGCACGAGGGCCTCACCGGCGGGGTTGCGCGCCTGGACGCCGAGGATCCGGTCCAGGTCCTCCTCGCGTGCGCGCTGCTCATAACTGCCGACCGGGCGCCGCGCGACGCGGGCCAGCGTCGCACTGGGGTCCACCAGGTCGCGATACGGCTTGAAGAACGCAAACGCGAGCCCCTCGCTCCGCCAGTACTGGTCCTCGCTCAGGGGGTCGTCACTGAGATTCAGGCCGCGCTGGCGCAGGGCGGCGATCATCGCGGCCGTTTCCGGCTGCCGCCGCACCAGCTCCGCCAGCGTGTCCGGGGCGGACACCAGCGGCGCCAACTGGGCTTCCGCGGCGCGCTGGGCGATCTCGAATTCCGAGTGCTGGGGCGGCGGCGCCACCTCCCCCGGCGCGATGGCCGGCTGCTCCCGGGGCTTGAATTCCTGCCCGCGGGCGGCCAGCGCTTCGCGGCGCCGCGCCTCGTTCTGCTCGAACGTCAGCCGGCCGGCCTGCGCGAGCCGGTCCAGCTCCGTGTCGGCCTTAATCTCGTCCGCCAGCGCGCTGGTATTGAGCCCTTCCAGGGGGTCCGGGGCCGGGCCGAGCACCAGGTGCATCCGCCACGCCCAGTTGCACTTGTACGCATAGTGGTGGTCGTCCGTGGGCTCGCTCATCTTGTTGTTGAACGTCCAGGCGAGCTGCTTGTACAGGTTCACCGCGCGCGGGTTCAGCGGAATGCCATGATCCCGCAGCAGCTTCACGCCGTTATACACCCAGTTCCAGCGCTCCTGCGGCGTGAAGGTGGTGACGGAGATGTTCCAGGCCAGGTTCCAGGCGGCGTTCTCCCAGACGGACGGGAAGTGCGGCTGCAGCGCGCAAATCCACTCATGAAGCTGCATCGCGTCGTAGTAGCGGCCCTGCTCCTTGAGCGCGTCCGCCCGGATGAACGCGACGTCGGCGATCAGGCCGCGAAACGCCCCGAACGCCTGGATGTAGAACACGTACGCGGGCGGCGTGTTCGCCACCGGCGATTCCGACCCCATGATGTTGAGCTGCGTGCGCCCGCGGTTGATCGTCGCGATGCGCGTGGACGCGAGCGCCACGAGGCCGGCCCCGCAGACGAGCGCGATGAGCTGAATTGTCCGGGGTCGAAACATGCACACGCACCCTGCGGCCGCCGCCACCGGGGCCTTACACCGTGACCTCCGCGACCTCGCGGCGCTGGAAGATCAGCCAGCCGGGCAGCAGCAACAGCAGCCCGCCATACAGAACTGTATGCGCGCTGCATGCGCCCAGCACGCCCAGCGAGATATACTCACCGTCCACCAGGTACTGCGCTCCGTTGTAGCGCACAAAATCCGGGAACGCCGCCCGCAGGAACGGCACCAGAAACGCACGCACGGATGGTCCCCAGGCGCCGTACGGGTCCGTGCCCGGCATAATGACCTCCATGTTGGCCCCGATCGACTCCATCACGAACGGGAGCAACAGGCAGATCACGTAGAACGCGCTCGTGCACAGGCACGCCACCGGGAACGACACGAACACGCCGAAGAACAGGCCGACCGCGCTCAGCAGCAGCAACTGGCACATGATCATGCCGAGGGCTTTGCTGAAATTGACCTCGAAGCTGCCGACCTTGTACAGCACCTGCAGCGAATCCTCGCCCTCGAAGTAGACCGAGGTGTTGACCTGCGGCGGATACGGGTTGACGACCTGGAGCACCAGCTCGCCGTTGCGCACGACCGGCCCGGCGCGGACCAGGAACTGGTGCAGATCGCTGGAGTGTTCATCGGTCTCCCGCTGCGCCAGCGGCACCCCGGTCACCGGGTCGTGGATCACCCACCCGATCCGCACGTTTTCGCCCGGCGGCAGCGGCAGGCCCCGCGCCTTGTAGCGGATCTGGAGCACGGTGTCCTCGCGTTCCGGCGCCGTGAGGTTCTTGAACTGGTAGAAGCGGTAGCCCCCCGGCTCGATGGTCCGCCACTGGCTGAGGAGCTCGGTGATGCGCGCATGCCGCGCGGCCGCTTCGCCGCTCTTGTCCAGGCCGCCCGAACGCAGGCGCTCCTGAATCTCCTTGGTAACCTGCTCGTCGATCTCGGCCAGCGGCACGACCGGCTTGGACGCGACCCGCGCGGTCCAGACCACGTCGCGGACCTGGAGCCGGTCGCGCTCGAACTGCTCCGGCCGCGCCGCGATGAACCGCGCGAAGCCGTAGATCGCCCCGCCGGCCAGCACCACGATCAGCACGTTGAGCAGGTTCACGCCCAGCCACTTGCCGACCAGGATCTGAAACCGCGCGACCGGCTTGGTGACCACCAGGTGCAGCGAGCGTTCCTTGATCTCGTTGGTGAGCGTCGCACAGGAAAAGAACACCGTCGCCAGGCTCAACAGCGCGCTCAACGCCCCCAGCGAGTAGGCCAGGAAATTCTGCAGCCGCCCCGTCAGCGTGTCGTCGCCGCGCAGCGCGAACGGCATGCGCAGCACCAAAAACACCAGCACGACCAGGAACACGAGCACGATGCGCATGCGAACACCTTCGGCAAACGTCAGCCGGGCGATCGCCAGGACGCGCCTCATGTCCGCTCCTGCCGTTGCTCATCCCCGCCGGCCAGCTCGTCGAGCAGCCCGCGATCCACGTCGTCCAGCGCCGGCGGCGCGGCGGGCGTCGGCTCCCCGGCGGCCGGCGGCGGTGGCGCCGCGCGCGGTCCCGCAACCAGGTCGCCGAGCACGCCGGTATCCACCCCGGCCGGTTCCGGCTCGCGCGCCCGCGGCGCGGGCGCGGCCGGCGCCGGCACGGGCTCCGTTCGCAGCAGCGACTCGATGACCGCCTTGCCTTCCTGCTCGGCCCCGAGGAAACCCGCAATCTCGCCCGCCGGCGCGCTGCCCGCGGTCTCCATGTGCTGCTCGCGCGCCCGCTCCACGATGCGCAGGAAGAGCGCTTCCAGCCGGTCGCGCGGCGTCGAGATCTCCAGCTTCTTGCCCGCCCGCTGCTCGACCAGCCGCGTCAGCTCCGCCAGCGTGTCCTGATCGAGCCGTTCACACGTCATCTGCAGCATGTCCCGGCGGCTGAGAATGTCCTCCAGCCGCCCGGTCTCCTGGGCCCGCCCACCGTACAGGATCGTCACGCGGTCGCAGACTTCCTCCACGTCCGCGAGCAGGTGGCTCGAGAGCAGAATCGTCTTCTGGTACACGCGGCCCAACCGCAGAATGATGTCCTTCACCAGCTTCGAGCCGATCGGGTCGAGACCGCTGGTCGGCTCGTCCAGGATCAGCAGGTCGGGATCGTTGATCAGCGCCTGCGCCAGCCCGATCCGCCGGGCCATGCCTTTCGAGTACTCGCCCACCGGCCGGCGGGCCGCCGAGCGCAGCCCGACCATTTCGAGCAATTCCTCCGTGCGGCGGCGGCGGTCGCGGCGGTCGAGCCGGAAAAGCGTGCCGTAATAGTCGAGCGTCTCGCGCGCGTTCAGGAAACGGTAGAGGTACGACTCCTCGGGCAGGTAGCCGATGCGGGTCTTGGTGCGCACGTCATCCGGCGGGCGGCCGAAAACGGTGATGCGGCCGCGCGTGGGATAGAGCAGGCCGAGCAGCATCTTGATGGTCGTGCTCTTGCCGGAGCCGTTGGGGCCGAGCAGGCCGAAGACCTCGCCGGGGTAGATCTCCAGGTCGAAGTCGCTGACCGCGCGGACGCGCGCCCGGCGCCAGAAGTCCTTGAAGACCTTGGTCAGGCCGATGGCCTTGATGACGGGTGGCGTACTCACGGTGTTCCTCACACGGGTGGTGGGCCGCGCGGGCCCGCGTCACTGCCGCTTCAGAGCGCGCTGCTCCTGGAGTTCGAGCTGCCGCTGCACGTCGCTCTTCACGTGGATTTCGAGTTCGCGCGTCTCCGGAACGAAGATGATCTCGTTCTCGGGGCGCCCCAGCAGGTCGGCCCGCATCTGCGCCCAGCGATCCAGCAGCGTGATACGCGGCTGCACCGCCCGCTGGGCAAGGTAGTCGGTAAACTCCTTGAACTCGCTGCGCAAGCTCTCGTTGACCCGGTCGGCCCGGGCCACGGCCTCGCTCAACTTGACGGCCACCTGCCCGGCACCATTCCGGCGGGCCGCATCCAGCACGGCGTTGATCTCCGCCAACTGCACCTGCAGCTCCGTGTCACTTGCCCCGGCCAACTGCGCGTCGCCGTAGCGCGTAATCTTCTCCAGCAATTCCGGGTACTTGTCGCCGGCGGCCTGGTTGAGGACCTGGGTGGCCTCCTCCTCGGCACGTTCCTGGAGGCTCAGCCGCTCGTTCTCGGCCCGCACGACGTCCACGAACGCCTCGCGTACAGCACCGGGCTCGATCGTGTTGGCGACCACTTGCACGACCTGCACGCCGGTGTTCAGGTTGTCCAGCGACTGCTGCAGCCGGCGCTGCACGCTCTGGCGGACGTCATCGAGGGCGGTGCGCGTGACCTGCTCGATCGTGCGCCCCGCGACCTCGCGGATCACCGCGGTCTCGGTCAGGCGCTTCAGCAGGGGGGTGAAGTCCGCGGGCCGCTCGCCGACGTGCTGCACGAAGAGCGCGGCGTCATCGATGCGATATTGCACCTCCCAGCGCCCGTGCGAGAGGTTGCGGTCGCCGGTCAGCATGGCCCCGTCCGTGCCGGGGTTCAGCTCGCCGGACAGGCGGACGATTGCTGCGAGGTCCTTCGTCGTGGCCGCCTCTTCATGGCTGAACAGGAACGTCGTAATCGTCTCTTCCAGGACCTGCCCGGTGATGACGTACTTGCGGTCGAACGGATCGGGCAGCGCGAGGTGCCAGCCCTGGGCGAAGATCGGGGTGCGGCCGCGTTCGCTGTCGGTGAGCCGCAGCTCACCGAACCGCGCCACGAGGCCCTGCTCGCCCGGCTGCACGCGAAACAGGCCCGACAGGATGTACAGCACCACCAGGACGACCATCAGCACGCGCAGGATGTTGAAGCTGGCGCGCAGCGCGCGGACCAGCGACTCCTGCGCGGGATCACTGGGGCGCGGCGCGGGCAGACCGGTCGGCTCGGGGCCGTGTACATGCGCGTGGGTCGGATCGCTGCTCATTGCCCCGGCCTCCCGTCCGTCGGCTGGCTGGTCGCCGCCACCGGCGGCCGCACGAACGGCTCAAATAGCGGCGAGCGTTCATCCAGGAAGAACGTGGTTTTCTGCGCCAGCGATTGCTTGAGCGCGTCCAGCCAGCGCAGCCACTCGAAGAACTCGCGGTCCTCGGGCGCGATCATGGCCAGGATACGCGTGCTGGCCTGGATGCCGGCCGACTCGATCTCCTTCGCCCGCCGGTCGGCAAACGCGAGGATCTGCATGGCGCTGGCCTCGGCGCGGGCCTTGATGCCTTCGGCGCGCGACTTGCCTTCCTGGCGGTAGCGGGCGGCAAGCTTGTTGCGCTCCTGTCGCATGCTCTCGAAGACCTGCTGCGTCGCCTCCTTGGGCAGCGAGATACGCTGGAAGCCGATCTGGGTCACATCAATGCCGTAATCGGCCAGCAATTCCGCCCGGGCCCCGTCCAGCATCTGCTGGAGCAGCCGCGTGTAGCTCGCTTCCTTCTGCTGCTGGTCCAGGTTCACGAAGTCGGCCAGCGTGCTTTGTCCGATGACCGCGGCCTGCGACTGGGCCAGCCGCGGGCGCATGCGGTTCTCCGCCTCCTTGACCGTCCGGACCCGCGTGTAAAACTTCAACGGGTCCGCAATCGTCCACACGGCGTAGGACCCGACGATCAGGTTCTTGCCGTCGACCGTCTTGATCTCCGTCTCCGGCGTGTCCAGCGTGCGCAGCCGGATGTCGTAGGTCTCGATCGAGTCGATCAGCGGCCAGCGGAACTTCAGGCCGGGCTCGCGGATGATGCTGTTCTCATCCGCTTTCCCCAGCCGAACCTTCACCGCCACCTCACTGAAATTCACCTGATACGTGCAGGCGAAGAACACGAGGATGCCCACCACCAGGAGGGCGATGAACAGGTTGAACAGTGATTGCTTGCTCATGATGGCTCCTCGCGGCGCTCCGCCGCACCCGCGGCGGGAGCCGTTCGTACCTCGAATCTAGCGCTTGCGGTCCGGAGCGATGTCCTGCGGCTGCAACTGCGGCTGATCTTCTGAGATAAAACGCACGCGCACGGTCCGACCGCCGGGGTCGAACGCCAGGAAATACTTCCGGGCATCCTTCAGCCCGTTTACGAGCACCTCCGCCAGCCGCCGGGTCTTGTAGACGCTCGGGGCCGTGTAGTACGCGGTGCGCTCGTTCTGCAGCTCGATGACGTCCCGCGCGGCCGTCATCTCCTTCGTCCAGCGCGCGGCCAGCGCCTTGGCCAGCGCCACGGCCGCCTCGCCTTCCAGACGTGCCAGCGTGAAGTCCTGCGCCAGCTGCTCTTCCCAGTAGTCCCGCGCCAGGCGCGCCTCGGTCGCCCGCAGCAGGGCCGCCGCCAGCTCGGGCGACAGCCGGGTCGCCGCTTCGCTGCGCACCGGCGCGACCGCCGCCTCCAGCGCCGCGGCCGCCGCCTGCTCGTCCCGTGCCGCCTGCGTTACCGCCACGGCCGCCGCGCGCCGTTCTTCCAGCGTGCGCCCCAGCCCCAGCTCGAAATCCTGCTCAATCTCGCGCTGCCGCTCGAGGGCCTGCGCGTGCTGCGCCACGGCGGCAATGTGCGCCTCGAACAGCCCGGCCTGCGCTTTCAGCCGCTCGACGTAGTGCGCCACCACGGCCGGGTCCCCCCGACCCAGCTTCTGTTCGGCTTCGTTGACGGTCTCGCTTGCCTGGCGGTTCCGCTCGACCGCGTTGGACAGCCGGCGGGCCCGCTGCGCGTCGCCGGCCACTTTCGACAGGCGCTCGTTTTCCGTCACGAGCGCCGTGCGCACGTCCGCCACGCTCTGCTGCTGGGCCGTCACCACGCCGCGATACGCTTCCGCAACGGCCTTCTCTGGATGCACATTCGTCACCCCGACGTAGACGACCGCGAGACCCAGCTCGCGCACCCGCCGGTCGATCCGCTCACGCAGGATCCTGCCGATCTCGCTGAGCTCGCGGCCCAGCAAGCCGTCCACCGTCGTGCCCGCCGCAAAGCTGCTCACCTCCTCCCAGGCCATGTCGCGCAGGGTCTGGTCCGGGTTCACCATCCGTTGCGTGAACTCGGCCAGCCGCTCGGCCTGGATCCGGTATTGCACGGCCACATCCATGCGCACCAGGTTGACCGGCGAATCCTTAGCGCCGGTCGGCGTTTCCGCGACCGGCTGCGTCGCGGGCACCTCGCCGTCCAGCAGCGACCGCGGCGGCGGACAGGTCAGGAAATCGAAATGCGTCTGGCCGAGGTGCTTCTCGTCGGTCCAGAGCTGGACGGTCATCGCGTCGGTGTAATCCGGCTCCCCCGCGAGCAACTGAAAGCCGACGTTGATCTGGTGCAGTTGCCCGGTGTTGTACGCTCGCGTCCGATCGATCGGCCACGGCAACTTGAAATGCAGGCCCGGCTGATAGGGCGCCTCAGCATTCAGTTGCCGCCCCCAGCGCTCGATGATCACGTGCTCGTAGGGCTGCACGATCACGATGCACGTCAGCAGCCATAGCGCCACCGCCCCCACCAGCGCCATCGGCACGAAGGTCCGCTGCAGAAGCTGGTAGAACCAGGTCTGCGAAACCTGGAAACCGAACTGGTAGTTGATGGCGTCCGCGATGGACGACGCGATCCCGCCCGGCTCCGCGAACAGCCCCAGCAGCCGGCTGTCGAAGCACGCCCGCGGCTCCACGCCCGGCGCCCGCGGACGATAGATATCGAGCACGAAGTTGATGAGCGTCTCGAACGCCAACACCACCATCAGGCTCGGAATCACGTACGCCAGCACGTGCTCCCAGGCGGCGACGCCCGCGTACAGCTGCACGCCCAGGCACACCAGCAGCGCCATCGTTACCAGGGCGTTGCCCAGCATGTACGAACCGCAGCCGCGCAGGAGCTGCCACTCACGGACCCGCCCCATGCCGGAGGCATAGCGCGAGAACAGAAATACGCCCAGCATCACCACCGCGAGAATGACCAGCGCGATCGGGATGTTGACGACCGTCGGCCAGCCCTCGCCGCCGATGGTCAGCCCGGGCGCCCGGACCCCGCCCACGACCCGCCCCACTGCCAGCTTCCGCCAGATCAGGATCCCCATCACTGCCAGGTACAGGGCCGACACCAGCCCGAAGACCGGTACCAGCCAGCGCTGCATCCACTGCAGGCGCGCCTCCGCCACGCGGAACCCCAGCCCGGCTGCGCCTTCCGCGCCAAACAGGGCCTCGCCGCCGCCCGTGGCCTGACGCTCGCGGCGCAGCTCCTCGAGATCGAGGGCTTCGAGCGCCGCCAGCTCCCGCTGCCGAAAAACCAGCAGCGCGACGAACCAGAGCGGCACGCCACCGAGCAGGTACCACGCCACCTGGTACGTGGCCACGGAGTGAGTCGTCAGCGCCAGCGCCAGCACGCCGCCCGTGGCGACAAGCTGGATGACGAGGCCGCCCAGACTGGCCCGGCGGCTACGGGTATGCAGGGTCTCGGTCACGACGCACCTCTGTGAAAGACCAGCGAACCGGCCCGCGCGCCGGGCGTAACGTTCCTTGTTCGGCGGCGCAAAGCCGGGCATAATGGCGGACGCGCGGGCCGCAGGTAAGCGGTCCGGCCGCCAGTCGTTGCGAACCGGTGCTCAACTTGGCCAAGCTCCTCGCCATCGCCCAGAATACGTTCATCGAGACGATCCGCCAGCCGATCTACGGCGTGCTGATGTGGGTCGCCGCCGGGCTGCTCATGCTGAACCCGAGCCTGGCCGGCTTCTCGCTCGAAAACAATGAGGGCGACATCAAGATCGTCAAGGACGTGGGCCTGGCCACGCTGTTGCTGTACGGGCTGCTGGCCAGCGTCTTCAGCGCCACCAGCGTCATCACGCGGGAAATCGAATCGCACACGGTGCTGACCGTCGTCTCCAAGCCGGTCCCCCGCCCGCTCTTCCTGCTTGGCAAGTATCTCGGCGTATGCGCGGCCGTGCTGGTCGGCTACTACTTCCTCTGCCTGGTGTTCCTGATGACCGTCCGGCACGGCACGATGGCTATGGCCTCCGACCCGTTCGACATGCCCGTGCTGTTGTTCTCCGGTCTGGCGATCTTCATCAGCCTGGTCGCCGCCACGTTCGGCAATTACGTCTACGGCTGGCACTTCCCGGCAGCCCTCACCGCGTGGGTCGTGTCGCTCGGCACCGTCGCACTCGTCGCCGTCCTGTTCATCTCGAAGAAATGGGAGCCGCAATCCCCCGGTACCGATTTCGGCGACATGCAGATGGTCTACGCGATTGCGCTGACCTTCTGCGGCGTGCTGATCCTGACGGCCTTTGCCGTCACGCTGGCCACACGCTTCAGCCAGGTGATGACCCTCTTCTTCTGTGCCGTGGTCTACGTCCTGGGCCTGTTGTCCGACCACTTCCTCGGCCAGCCCGCCATGGCCGGCACGGCGTGGGTCTACACGGTCCTCTACGCCATCGTCCCGAACTTCCAGTTCTTCTGGGCCGGCGACGCGCTGACGCAGCAGCAGATCATCCCCGCGACCCAGGTAGCCCAAGTCGCCGCCTACGCCGCGCTCTACTCGCTCGGCGTACTGGGCCTGGGCGTCACCCTGTTTGAAACCCGCGAAGTCGGCTGACGCACGGTCCGGAAATTCGCGCCATGCCGCGGTTCGGCGGGCCCCGGCCACACCTGTCGCCGCCAGAACCACGCCGTCGGATGTCAGTGCTGGTGGAAAGCGGTTCGTCATCAGACCGGTTGCAGAGCGACCTTGCCAGGCGCGGCCGACTCCGGCGCGACCCGCGCCGCCGGCCGGTGCGACTCGATGTGCTCGCCGAAGCGCACCATGCGAGCGCTGTTGAACACCACAATCGCCGACGAGAACGTGTGCAGGAACGCCGCCAGCATCGGGTGCACACTCCCGAACACGATCAAGACCTCGACCGCGATGATGAACGTCACGCCGAAGATCAGGTTCTGCCAGACGACCTTCGTCGTCGCCCGCGACAGGCTCACCATGAACGGTAGCCGCCGCAGATCGTTGCTCATCAGCGCCACGCTGGCGCTGTTCATCGCCACGTCACTGCCGGCCGCGCCCATCGCCACGCCCAGGTTGCCCGCGGCCAGGGCCGGCGCGTCGTTCACGCCGTCGCCCACCACCGCCACCGTGTGCCCCTTGCGCTTCAGCGCGTCCACCAGCGCCAGCTTGTCCTGCGGCAAGACCTCGGCCTGCACGTCCGAGCAGCCCATCTCCCCGGCCACCCGCCGCGCCACCGACCACCGGTCACCCGTCACCATGATCAGGTCACGAATACCCAGTTGCCGCAGCTCGTCCATCGCCAGCTTCGCCTCCGGCCGCGTGCGATCCTCCAGCCCGACCCAGCCCAGGCAACGATGGCCACGCACCACGTACAGCGTGCTCAGGCCCTCCGGCTCCGCGTATTTCTCATCCTGCAGCGGCGTCAGATCCACGCCCGCCTGCTGAATCCAGGTCCGGCGGCCAACCTGCACCGTCTGCCCCCCGAGCTGGGCCTTGACACCCTTGCCCGACACTTCCTCGAACCCGGTCGCTTCATCGAGCGGCACACGCGCCTTTTCGGCCACTGCGACGATCGCCCGAGCCACCGGGTGCCGGCTGAGCCGCTCCACCGACGCCGCGGTCCGCAGCAGTTCCGCCGCGTCCACGCCCGGCGCCGGCATGAGGCGGGTGACCGCGAGCTCGCCCGTCGTCAGCGTGCCGGTCTTGTCAAACACGACCGCCGTGAGCTTGCGGGCCCACTCAAGGTTGCTGACGTCCTTGATGTACACGCCGAGCCGGGCGGCGGCGGACAGCGCCGCCACGATCGCCGTCGGCGTGGCAAGAATCAGCGCACACGGACAGGCAATGACCAGCAGGGCGATCGTCTTGTTCATGTCCTGCGTGAAGAACCAGACGACACCGGCGATCATCAGCGTGACCGGCGTGTACCACGAGGCATACTGGTCGATCAACCGCATCAGCGGGATCTTCGTCCGCTCCGCCTCGAGAATCAGGTCCTGCACGCGGCCCAGCGTCGTGTCGTGCCCAACCTTGGTCACCTTGATCTTCAGTGCGCCGGTCACGTTGTTCGTGCCGCCGTAAACCTCATCGCCGGACACTTTTTCCGCGGGCAGCGACTCGCCGGTGATGTTCGCTTCATTGATCGTGGAGTGCCCCTCGACGATCTGACCATCCGCGGGAACGTTGTCGCCCGGAAGCACCACGACGGTGTCGCCGGGCCGCAGGTTATGGGCTTCGACCTCTTCCTGACGGCCATCCGCCAGCAGCCGGCGGGCCTTGGTCGGCGTCAAGCGCACCAGGCCCTCGATCGCTGCCCGCGCCCCCAGCGCGGTGCGCGTCTCGATGAGCATGCTCAGAAGCAGGAAGAAGGCGACGACGCCCGCAGTCTGGTACTCCTCTTTGGCCATGGCGGCCAGGATTGCCAAGGCGACCAGCTCGTCCATGTGCAGGTGGCCGGTCAGGAGCGCCTTCAGTGCGTGCCACCAGAGCGGGATGGCCAAAAGCAGGGCACCGACCAGGGCCAGCGCGTTGCTGTAGAATTTGGCGCTCTGTCCACCACCCGGCGAACTGAACATCCAGCCCGCCACGAAGGAGGCGAGCACGAGCACGCCGCCCAGGAGCGTTGCAATGAGCTTGACTGTCGCGCGCCAGGTTTCCGACTTGACCGACAGATGATCGTGCCTCATATCTCACCGTCGCCGCAGAGGTTAAGACTGCGGCTCAGAATCCGCCACCACCCAAGCGCAGCACGAGATGTGTGAATGTAAGCACGAGCGGCGCCATGTCAACGTGGTGCCGGGAGCGCACCAGTGGTACTCACCAGTACTTACGAATACGCCGGTCGCGTCTGGCCGGTTCGCGCCGTCCGGCCCAAGCGGAACTTCCGGTCATCGATCGCTGGTTGCCCGCGCGTTCCGCGACCGCAGCCGGTGCGACGTGGCCGCGGAGACCAGCCGGCCGCGCCCCGACCCTGCCACCCACGCCCGGCTACGTCGGCTTCGGTGCCTCTTCGGCCGCACCCTCGGCACCCTCCACCTTGGCCTTTTTCTTGGTGGTCTTGGCCTTCCGGTGGGCAATCTTGGGCAGGCCGAGCACGCTCTGCTCCTCAAGCCACTTTTCTTCATCCTTGAGCCGGGCCACCCGCTCGGCCCGGGTCAGCACATTCCGGTGGCGTTCCAGCGAGCTCTTCGTGCGCAGCGAACGATCGATCGACATCGGGGGTCTCCACGGATACAGACCCGTAAGGATAGCGGCCCGGAGCACCCGGGGCAACCCCGCCGGCGACCGGTTCCCGGCCCGCCGACCATCCCATAACTGCGCCCCGAATCACCGTGCGCGGTAGCGCTCCCCAATCCCGCCGATACCTGCTATACTGTGCGTGAAGTCCACGTGCCCGCCGACGGGGCGGGCACGGCAGTTCGTCGCACCGACCACCGGCCGATGACGCAACGCGCCCCACCGCGGGGCGCCTTGCGTCCTCGGCTTGTGCCGAGGAACCTGCTGATGCCATCTCAACGTGTTCTCGAAGCCTGCCAGGAACGTATGGGCTACCGCTTCGTCGACCCCAACCTCCTGCGTCTCGCTCTGCACCACGCCTCCTCCGCGAACCATCGCCGCGACAGCAACGAGCGCATGGAGTTCCTGGGCGACGCCGTCCTGGGCCTCGTCGTCTGCCAGGCCCTCTATGAGCAGCTCCCGGAAGCCCTCGAAGGCGATATGACCAAGATCAAGTCCGCCGTCGTTTCCCGCCGGACGTGTGCCCGCGTGGCCCGCGATCTGCACCTGACCGAGGGGCTCGTGCTGGGCCAGGGAATGGACAACGGCGACCAACTGCCAAGCTCGCTGGCGGCCGGCACGCTGGAGGCGGTGATCGCGGCGATCTACCTGGACGGCGGCCTGGAGCCGGCTCGGACGTTCATTCTGCGCCACATGGACGCTGAGCTGCGGGAAGTGATCGACTCGCAGCACCAGTTCAACTTCAAGTCGCATCTGCAGCAGTGGGCCCAGCGCCAATTGAGCGCGACACCCACGTACGAGCTGCTGGACGAGAAGGGGCCGGACCATTCCAAGTGCTTCGAGATCGCGGTGACGATCGCCGGCCGGCAATTCCCGAGCGCCTGGGGCCCGAACAAGAAGGAGGCGGAACAAAAGGCCGCCCGCCTCGCCCTCATCTCGGTCGGCGAACTCCCCGAAGGCCCCTACGAAGACGCCGCCCGCTGCTGAGGCCGGATTGAACCAGACCGGGGCTGGCGCCACGAAAGCGAGCTCCGGCGGTATTTCGATCAACATTAGGGTCTGAATAGGGCTTACTGCAGCCGTACGTAGTACGCCCGGTGGCAACCAGCGCCGGGGAGCTGGATGACGCACGCGACTGGCCCGAATCCCTCGATAGCACCGATATTGCTCAGGGGGTAGTCGATGAGGCGGAAGGAGCTTCGAGTGAACTGCCCCCCTGAAATGAGTCCAGGTGGAATGTTAGGATGACGGTGCTTGGTGCACCGGTTCACCGGGACTCGGCAAGGAGGTCGGGTATGCGGACGGGCAGGCACACGGCAGAGCAGATCGTGGCCAAGCTACGGCAGGCAGAAGTCGAGCTGGCCAGGGGCCAGTCGATCGCCCAAATAAGCAAGCATTGGGGCATCACGGAGCAGACCTACTACCGCTGGCGGAAGGAGTTTGGCGGCCTGCGGCTGGACCAGGCCAAGCGGCTCAAGCAGTTGGAGCAGGAGAACACCCGGCTGAAGAAGGTCGTGGCTGATCTGACGCTGGATATGCGCCGCTTTACGACGGGCACGCCGCAGGGCGAGGTCGCGCCGCAACCGACCGCAACCGGGAATGTTGGGGGAACTGTGGGGGAGGAGGATGCAGGGCAGTCACGGACCGACGGTCAGCGTCGGTCGCAAACCCCGCCGGCGGCGTGAGTTGCCGCCGGCATTACGGAGATCAGAGATGAAAGAACGGAGAGGGGGGGATTCGAACCCCCGGTACGGTTGCCCGCACACCGGTTTTCGAAACCGGCCCGATCGGCCACTCCGGCACCTCTCCGGCCTTGCCACGCCCCGGGCTGCAACTGCCAGCCCCGCCGGCGCGATAGCCCGGAAAGTATAACCCATTCGCCCTACCGCGCCTATTCGGCCTGCGAACCATCACGCACGAGCTGACGTTACCCACCGTCCCCTGCCCTGTCGCCCCGCGCTACGCCGCAGCGCGGACGTCGACCGCTTTGGCTGACGCGGCGCGCGATTCGTTCCGCCGGGGCATGCCGGTGGTTCGCTCGCTGCCGCTCGCGGCTCGGATCGACTTTCCCCTCCTGCACTACGCCGGCGGCGCCTTCGGCCCCAGCACACGCACATCGCCCTGCCGCCGCGTGACGCCCGCCGCATCCAGTCGCTCCACGATCGGCACCACGAACTTGCGCGACGAGTTCAGCAGCGTCCGAATCTCCGCCACCGTGATCGGCTTCCCGCCACGCAGCACCTGCGCCACGCGCGTCACCAATTCCTCCCAGCGCCGCGCATGCAGCCAGAGGCCGTCCGCGATCCGCACCAATTGCCCCCGCGCCAGCGCCAGATCGATCAGCTCACGCAGCCGCTTCTCGTTCCGCGGCGTCCGGCAACGCAACGTCGCCAGCTCCGGCGGCTGAAACGCCCCCGCCTCGAACTCCGCCAGCATCTCGTCGAGCAGCGTCTGATCCGCCGGCGACAGCGCGTCCTTGTGACCGCGCGGCACGATGCGATCACCGGCGAGCGCAACCACGCCCTGTGTCACGAACCACTCGGCCAGCGCCGCCCGAAAACGCTCCGGACAGACGCGCGGCATCCACCCCGTCCACTCGCTGCGCGGCACGCCCGGCACCCTCGGGTTCGCCTCCAGAAACGCCTTCAAGCGCCGCTCCAAGTCCGCCCCGAGCGTTGTCAGATGCGACGCATGCACGAGCAGACGCTGCGAAGCCGTCTCGAGCTGGCGCAGCACGCCCTTGTCGAGCAGGCTCCGGCACATCCGCGCCACCTCCTCGGCGTCGGCTACGCCCGCCTCCGCGGCCAGCCGCGCCTCGCCGAGCCCCTGCCAACCCGCCGCCCGAATGACCTCCTCCAGCCGCTCTCTCGGGCCTCCCGCGCACAGGATCGGCCATGCCTCGGCCTGCGGCGGATGCCGCGCCGTCCAGCGCCGCACCGTCGGCCGCAGCACGCGCCCGCCACCCAAGGTGCGCGTCGCGCTCTCGTCGCGCAGGATGAAATGCTGGCCCCACGTCGCGACGATCGGCTCGGCGGTCTTGAGCTGCGCCGCCACGCCGCGGCACACGTCGGCGGCGGGCTTCTCCGCCAGGCGCAGCTCCGCCAGCACGTCGCTTGTCGCAACGTGCAGCCGCAGCCGCAGCGTCTGCCGCCGTGTCTTGCCCGGCATGCGCAGTGTCGTCAACCATGCTTCAAGACACGTCGTCGGCCGCAGATAGCCGGGCGTCGCCAACTCCTGGCCGCGGCGCACCTCTTCCACCGCGATGCCCGCCAGGTTTACGCCCAGCCGCAGGCGCCCGCTGGCGGCCTCGCGCTCGTCATTGTGAATCTGAATGTCGCGTGCTCGCACGCGCTTCCCCGCGGGCCACAACTCCAGCTCGTCATCCCGCCGCACCGCGCCATGTGCGACCGAGCCCGTCGCGACCGTGCCGCGCCCGGCAACCACGAACGCGCGATCGATCGGCATGCGGAACCACCGATACGGCGCCCGCGCCTGCTGCGGATCGCGCGCCAGATCCACGAGCACGCGCCGTACATCATCCAGGCCACGCCCCGTCTGGGCCGACGTCCGCACGCAGGCCAGCGGCCCCAGCCCGTGCGTCGCGAGCAGCGCGCGCGCCTCTTCCTCCACTTGGTCCGCCCACTCGTCATCCACGAGGTCCATCTTCGTCAGCACGAGCACGCAGCGCTCGACGCCCAGCAGGCTCAGCACTTCCGCGTGCTCGCGCGTCTGCGGCATCACCGAGTCGTCCGCCGCCACGACAAGCAGCGCCACGTCCACACCCGTCGCGCCCGCGACCATGTTCCGAATGAAGCGCTCGTGCCCCGGCACATCGACGAAGGAGAGATCACAGTCCTCAATGCGGCTGTGCGCGAACCCGAGGTCAATCGTCATGCCCCGGGCCTTTTCCTCCGGCAGGCGATCGGGATCCGTGCCGGTCAGCGCCCGCACAAGCCGACTCTTGCCGTGATCGATGTGCCCTGCCGTTCCGATGACCAGTGTCCGGTTCTCAGGCATGGCGGGCATTGTAGATTCGTCGGCGGCCATCGGCACGCGCAGAACAGAATCGGCCAATTGATCTATTCGCCCGAAAATCTGCAATTGTTCCATGGCGGGCCGGATGGTCCTAACATCCAGACCCAAAAAGACTTGTGTGTCCTTCCGGGCCGCGACGCACCGCGCGCATCCTCCGCGCGTTAGGGGAAACCCTAATAGACGCACCGCTCCCGGTGACTTATTCTATTCAATGGCCAAGGTGATCTAGATTGACGCACACGGCTCGTCAAGCTGGGGGGGCTTGGCGGGCCGTTTTGTTGGCTGATGGCATCGCCCCGCCCGCGTTCCTCCCCACGCCTGATCAATCCACAAAAAAAGCCCGAGTGGGGGGCCGACAGGCCGGGGGGGAAACCTGTACGTGCCGCTCGCCACTCGAGCGCTTTAATTCTAGTTCCTTCGTGGTGGCGGGCAAGTCCGACCGGGGTAAGATTTTTGCAGGACTGAAACGGGCGGGTGCGACTTGACGGGACGTCCGAAAACGATCCCGGGTGCTGGTCGCAGGAGGCCCGTTGCGGTGACAGCCGCGTGCGGTTCAAATGCCGTACGTTTCCGCCACCGGACGGGGCTCCGTGGCCGATCAGAAGGGAATAGATGCGATCGTTGCTCTCTGTGTCGACGTTCGTCCTCGCCTTCAGCGAGCTTAGCAGCGTGGAAGGCTGGATGCAGCAGGCCTTCTACCCGGCCCTTCTGGGCATCCTGGTTATTGCCAGCCTCGGCATTCCGATCCCGGAAGACATCCCGCTCATCGCCGCCGGCGTCCTGCTCAACACGCACCCTGGGATCGGCACGTGGTACGGCACATTTATCGTCGCGATGATCGGCATCATGACCGGCGACCTGGTGCTCTACTCGCTTGGCCGCCGATGGGGGCCGGACGTCGTGAACCACCGTTCGGTGCGCTGGATGATCACGCCCGAGCGTTTCACGCGCGTCGCGCGGCGTTTCCGCGTGCACGGCACCTGGTTCTGCTTCTTCGGCCGGTTCTTCGTCGGCATCCGCGCCGTGATGTGCATGACCGCCGGGGCCACCCGCTTCCCGTACTGGCGTTTCTTCATTGCCGATTTCGCCGGTGCAGCACTCTCGATCCCGCTGTTCGTTTTCCTGGGGTACTGGTTCGCCGACATGATCCCCACGCTGCGGCGCTACCTGACCAGCGCACAGGCGCTACTGGTCGTCTGCGCGGCGGTGGGCCTGTTCATCGCCTTCCATGTCTACCGGGTGCGTCGCCGCGCGCCCGAGAAGGCCCGCCAGACCCCGGTGCGGGACACCGCTCAGCCACCTGTCCCCCCCGCCCGTCGCACGCCGGTCTGCCCGTCCCGCGCCGAGGTGGAGTAGCGCACCTGCGCCGTGGGGCCGCCAGTGCTACGCCAGCCGTGGCGTCAGCAACTGCGCCGCCCGCCGGGCTTCCGCGTTCGATTCCAGCCGGATGTACAGCGCGCTGCCCTCGGCGAGTGAGGCGGCCCACAGCCCGGTGATGTTGATCCGCGCATCCGCGAGCGTCCGCGCGATGCCGGCGACCAGCCCGGGCCGATCCGGCCCGACGATGCGCAGCGCGTGCAGGCTGGCGTTCTTCTCCAGCCCCGCATCCAGCGCCGCGTGCGTCTGCTGCGGCCCGACCACCGGGGCCACGAACATCAGCCCTGCGCTGGACAGCACGTCCCCCGACGGCCGCACGATCGCGAATTCGAGGTTCGCCCCTGCCCGTTGCAGCGCTTCGAGCTTCTCCGCCAGCGCGCCGGGCCGGTCCTCCAGCTCACACGTCCAGACATCCACCATCGTGATCTCGAATGCCATCGCCTGCCCTTCCGATCTGCTCCCGGCGCACCGATACAGCCCCCGGCGCGGCGCGTCAAGCCGGCTGTCGCCACGGATTGTCGCCCGTGCCGGCGCCAGTTAGAATCCCGCCCTGCGCGTAACACCGATGCTTGCCCTGCGCGTGGATCACGCAGCGCCCCGGTGCGGGACTTGTCAGGGTGATTGATGCCCGCCACGTTGAAGGCTCAGACCGTCGAGGAGCTGACCCGCACGCTGGGTCACGAGATGTTCGCCCGCATGCGCAGCAACAACCCGCGCTGCTACCACTTCGCCTGGTGGCAGGAGCGGATGCTGCAGATCTGCATGCAGGACGAGTGGTTCAAGGTCCAGGCGTTCCGCTTCATCGACGTCCTGCCCATGATGCAGACCGATGTCGATGTCGCCCGGCACCTCAAAGAGTACTTCGTACTCCCGGAACACGTGCGCCATGGCTCCAACGGCCACGAGCAGCACCGCCCGCGCGACGATGCCGACGCCGCCCTCCGTGAACTGGAAGCGGTCCCGGCCACCCACGCCCTCACGCAGTGGGTCTCACGCCTCATGAACTTCCGCCGGCTGGACTCGCTCACCGCGCGCCTCTTCGCGCTGGTGGCGCGCAAAAGTTCCGCACTCATGGCCGGCAGCTTCATCGCCGGCTCCAACATCACCGAGGCCGAACGGGCCATCCGCAAACTGCGCGACCGCAAGCTCGCCTTCACGATCGACGTGCTGGGCGAGGCAGCGTTGTCCGCGTCCGAGGCGGAGACTTACCAGCAGACGTATCTCGATCTGATCGATCAGTTGCCGCGCCGCGCGGCCACCTGGTCGCCCGTGCCGCTTGTAGACGAGGCTGACGGCCAGCCCGTCCCGCGCGTCAACGTGTCGGTGAAGCTGACCTCGCTGTACCCCGGCTTCGATCCCATCGCGCCCGACGCCGCCAAGGCTCGCGCCAAAGAGCTGCTGCGACCGCTCTTCCGCAAGGCCATGCAAGGTGGTGCCCATCTCCATCTCGACATGGAGCATTACGCGATCAAGGACCTGACGCTGGACGTCTACGAAGAGCTTCTCCTCGAGCCCGAGTTCCGCGACTACCCCCACTTCGGAATCGTCATCCAGGCCTATCTCCGCGACGGGGACAAGGACGCCGACCGCGTGATCGAGTTCGCCCGGCGGCGCGGTACGCCGTTCTGGGTGCGCCTGGTCAAAGGTGCCTACTGGGACTCCGAGACCGTCTGGGCGGCCCAGCGCCACTGGCCGGTCCCGGTCTGGTGGCAGAAGTGGGAGTCCGACGCCTGCTACGAGCGCATGACGCAGAAACTGCTGGCCAATTATCAACACACGCGCTGCGCGTTCGCCAGTCACAATATCCGCAGCCTCGCGCACGCCATGGCCGTGCGTCAGCTCCTCGAGGTCCCTGGCTGGGCGTTCGAGCTCCAGATGCTTTACGGCATGGGCGACCCGATCAAGGCCGCTGGCGTCGGCCTGGGCCAGCGCTGCCGCATCTACACCCCCTACGGGAACATGCTTGCGGGCATGGCCTACCTGATCCGGCGACTGCTGGAAAACACCGCCAATGAGTCCTTTCTGCGCCAATCGGCCAGCGACGACGCCGACGAGGACGCGCTCCTCGAGGATCCCGTGGCCATCGGCCGGCGCACCCCGCCGCCGTCGCGCCCGGTTGTTGTTCGCTATGAATTCGAGGAACCCATCATGGACCCGTTCGAAAATACGCCCAATGCAGACTTCACCTCGGAAACCAGCCGCCAGCGCATGCAGGCCGGCCTGGCCCAGGTCCGCGCCGAGCTCGGCCGCGAGTACCCCCTGATGATCGGCGGCCAGCCCGTCACCACCGGCCAGTGGTTCGAGTCGCACAACCCCGCCCGCCCGAAGGAAGTCGTCGGTCGCATCGCCCAGGCCAATGATGAAATGGTCAACCGCGCCGTCACGGCGGCGGCGGCCGCGCAGCGCGCCTGGCGGCTGGTCCCGGCGGCTGACCGCGCGGAGCACGTCACGCGCATCGGACAGCAGCTCGAAGCCCGGCGTTTCGAACTCGCGGCCCTCATGGCCATCGAGTGCGGCAAGACCTGGCGCGAAGCGGACGCCGACGTCTCCGAGGCGATCGACTACTGCACGTACTACGCGCGTGAGATGGTGCGTATCGCCGAGCACCCGCGCCGCCGCGACATCGAGGGCGAAACCAACGAGTACTTCTATGCCCCGCGCGGCGTCGTCGCCGTGATCAGCCCGTGGAACTTCCCGCTGGCGCTGCTGGCCAACATGACCGCCGCCGCCGTCGTGACCGGCAACGCGGTCGTGATGAAACCGGCCAGCGCCGCGGCCACGGTCGCTGCCAGGTTCATGGAAGCCTGCACCGCCGCCGGGCTGCCCGCCGGCGTGGTCAACTACCTGCCCGGCCCGGGCGTGACCGTCGGCGAAGCCCTGGTGCGCCACCCCGGCGTGGCGATCGTTGCCTTCACCGGTTCGCGCGCAGTCGGCTGCCGGATCAACCAACTCGCCAGCGCCGCGCCCACGGCGCGCCCTGGCCTCAAGCGGGTCATCGCCGAGATGGGCGGCAAGAATGCGGTCATCGTCGACGCGAACGCCGACCTCGACGAAGCGATCAAGGGCATCATCGCGAGTGCCTTCAGCTACGCCGGTCAGAAGTGCTCGGCGGCGTCGCGCGTGATCGTGCTCGACGCGCTGCACGATCGCCTGATGGAGCGGCTGATCGAGGCTGCGCGGTCCAAGGGCGTCGGCCCGGCCGAGGAGCCGACCACCGCCATTCCGCCGGTGATCGACGCGCGCGCCCGCGAGGCGATCCTGAAGTACATCGAAATCGGCCGCCAGGAGGCCACGTGCGTCCTGGCCGTCGATACGCAGCGGCTTGTCCAGGAGACCGGTGGCTACTACGTCGGCCCGCACATCTTTGACGACGTGCCCCCGACCGCCCGCATTGCCCGCGAGGAGATCTTCGGCCCCGTCCTGTGCGTGCTCCGGGCCCGCGACTTCGACGACGCCATCCGCATCTTCAACGACTCCGACTACGCCCTCACCGGCGGGGTCTTCTCGCGCAGCCCCGCCAACCTCGAACGCGCCCGCGCCGAGTGCGAATGCGGCAATCTCTACATCAACCGCCCGATCACCGGCTCCCGGGTCGATCTCCAGCCCTACGGCGGCTTCAAGCTGTCGGGCATCGGATCGAAGTTCGGCGGCCCCGACTATCTCATCCAGTACTGCGAACCACGCACGGTCACCGAGAACACCCTGCGCCGCGGCTTCGCCCCCAGCGAGGAAGTGGTCGAAGCTCTGGGCTGACCCGGGAGCGCTGCCTGCGACCCCGGATGTTATTGGACGTGTCCCCGCGTTCAGGGTTGCCGACGCACGTGGCACGGGGAATAATGCAGGTGCCCGCGGGCCGCGTGTGCTCGCATGGCCTTATCCTACTTGCTCTTCCTGGTGCTGCGATGTCCGGAACCTCAAGCCCCCGACGACGTTGGGCATTCACGCTCATCGAGTTGCTCACCGTCGTCGCGATCATCTCCCTCCTGATCAGCATCCTGGTCCCGTCGCTGTCCGGTGCCCGCGACGCGGCCAAGAACGCCAAGACCAGATCCATCATGAAGGCCGCCGGCGAGGGCCTGGAGCTGTTCCGCAACGAGAATGAGCAGGAACTCCGCGGTAACAACTACCCACCTTCGACCCCCGGGGATGACCCGACAGAGAGCGGCAACAACAACAGCCCCGGCAACGAGGAGCTGTGCGGCGCGCAGTGGCTCGTGCGCTACCTGCTCGGCAAGGACCTGAACGGCTACGTCGCCCGGCGCAACGTGCCCGTGGGCGCGATCGGAACGACGCCGGGCTTTGAGCAGGAAGGCTGGTATGACCCGAACTCGGCCCTGCCGCGCAGCGGCCCGTACCTGCCGCTCAATTCCGCCATGCTGAAGTCGCCCAAGCAGCTCCCGGGCGCGCCGGCCAGCGCTGACGGCGACAGCCCGCGCTTCAAGAACCCGGTAATTATCGATAACTGGGATATGCCCATTCTCTACTACGCCGCGAACACGATGTACGGCCAGAACCCCAACGCGAACATGACGACGTACCCGGGTGCCAACCCGGACAAGGGCATCTACAGCTACGTGGACAACGCATTCTTCACCGGCCTGTGCACCGAGTCGGGTTGCGCGGCGGACTACCCGCCGTGGCTCTTCCGGGGTGACGAACACAAGCTCTTCTACCCGGGCGCCTGGACGAGCTCACCGCCCGCAACGCCGGCCGCGTGGGCCAGCCAGATCGCCGACCCCGCCTACCGGAACTCGTTCCCATACATCATCATGAACAAAGAGGCCTACCAGTCGACCGGCGGGGCGTCGAAAGGCACGGTCATCCCCTACCGCCGGGATTCGTTCCTGTTGCTCAGCCCGGGCAAGGATGGCCGGTTCGGCACCGACGACGACATCTGGAACTTCAAGTAAAGACCGCGCGGCGCATTACGTTCCGGGCACGGCGATGGGCCTGCACCCATGCGATGCAGGCCCGTTGGTTTGCGTCCCGCCCCCGGCCGTCCGGGTCCGCACTGGCATGTGTGGGCGCGCGGTTTCGCGCCCCTGACCGGTCGCGCACCTGTGACCGTCGGCCGGGGGGTACCTCGGCCGCGCAGGAATTCTCGTTCCAGCGTCACATAACCGTTGACGTAGAGCATCTCATCTAGGTACCTTAGCGCATGGGTTTGGGTCAGAAGAAGAAGTACGGTCCCCGCGCGGCGTGAGCAGTTCGCCCGACGCCGCTCGGAGTGACTGTCGTGGCAGGGGAGTTGGAGAGAGGACCGGCAGATGACGATCCGTACGTATGCGCCGGGCGCACTGCGCCGCGTTGTCGGCGCAGGGATGGTCTGGGGGCTGGTTCTGTTGTATGGCGGGTTCGGCGCCGCGGGCGCAGAACGCTGTGTGCTTGTCGAGGACTTCACGGCGACGTGGTGTGGCCCCTGCCACACGGTCAGCACGTGGCTGGCCGAGATGCAGGAGCTCTATCCTGCTACGTTCGCGCTGCTGCAGGAACATGTGAGCAGCACGGACGCCTACGCGATCGCCTGGGGAAAGTCACGCTTCTTGAGCTACGGCAACGCGTCTTCGATCCCCAATGTCTGGTTCGATGGCACGATCCAGGTGCTCGGCACCAACCCCGGTTACGACGGCTACTATGCTGCTTACGCCACGCGCGCCGCGCTGCCGACCGACGTTACCGTTGAGTTGGGCGCGGAGCAGATCGAGGGGCCGACGTTCCGTTTCAAGGTCCGCGTGGGACTCGAGTCGGGCGGCCAACCGAAGACGGTCCGCGTGTATCTCGTGCGGGCCCTCGACCGCTACCCGAATCCGGCGAATGCGTACGACCGCAATTGCCTGATGGAAGCTGCGCCGACCGCCGATGTCGCACTGTCGCCGGGTCACAAGGAAACCATCGAGTCGGTCATGACGTTCGACCCGGCCAGCTGGACGCGTCAGCCCGACATCCGCGCGTTCGCGTGGGCCCAGGTCCCCGGCGACACCGGCCCCCGCAACGTGTACCAGTCCGTCCGCGCGGCCTGGCCATTAACGCCGCTGCCGCCGGATCTCACCCCGGGCGACCTGAATTGCGACGCGGAAGTGGACTTTGACGACATTAATGCGTTCGTGCTCGCCCTGAGCAATCCGCCGGGGTATCTGGAGTTCTATCCCGACTGCAACATCATGAATGCGGACATCAACGGTGACGGCGTGGTTGATTTCGGCGACATCAATCCGTTTGTCACGCTGCTGAGCGGCCCGCCGCCGGGTGGCGCGAGTACGACCGCGTTCGTGCACGTCCGCGCCGAGGTGCTCCGCCGGCTCGGAATGGCGGACCGTTAGACGCGCGGCGCAGCGTCCAGCCGCACTTCGCGTCCGCTTTCCGCCGACGCATAGAGTGCTTCCAGCACCCGCGCCACGGTCAGGCTCTGCTCCGCGGGTACGGGCGACGGGCCACCACTGCGGATGGCCGCGAGAAACGCGTGCAGCTCGCTGCGGTGGCCGTCCGTCCCCAGGCCGCTGACGACTTTCGTGTCGACCAGCGCCCCCTCCTGCACGTGCGCCAGCCGCAGGTCCGGCCAGCGCACCCCGCCCTCCGTCCCGTGCAGCCAGACGCTGCACAGCTCCGGCTCCGGCATGTTGAGCAGCCAGCTCACTTCCAGGGAGAGTGCAGCGCCATCCGCGAACCGGATCAGGCCGGCCGCGAAATCTTCCACCTCAAACGCCGCCGGCGCATACGTGCCCCATTGGTTGGTCACGTCCGGCCGCCGCCCGAGCTGACACGTCGCCACGCCGCTGACGCTGGCCGGCGTCGGCTGGTCCAGCAGGTGCAGTGCCAGGTCGAGCACGTGCACACCCAGATCCATCCCCGGCCCGCGCCCCGCCTGCGCCCGCGTCAGGAAACCCGGTGTCGTGGGCGCAAAACGCCGGCGCAGCCACCACGCCCGCGTGTAGTACACGTCCCCCAGCCGGCCGGCGTCGATCATCCGCTTGAGCGTGCGGCTGCGCTCTTCGAACCGCAGGTGCTGCGCCGTCATCAGTAGCCGCCCGCTCCGGTCGCGCGCCGCGATCATCGCCGCGATGTCCGCCGCGCGCACCGCGAGCGGTTTCTCGCACAGGCAGTGCTTGCCGACCTCAAGCGCCGCCACCACGCTTTCCCGGTGGAACATGTTCGGTGTCGCGACGATGACCGCGTCGGCCCGTGGCTCGCTGACGGCGTCATTCAATGACTCGTAGACCTTTTTTACGCCGAATTGCGCCGCCACCCGCCGGGCCGCTTCCGGCGCGACGTCATACACGCCGACCAGCTCGGCGTCCGGCGACTCCACGCAGTTTTGCACATGCAGTTGCCCCATGCCCCCGGTGCCGATCACCACCACGCCAATCGGGTCCGACTTCATTGCGTTTCTCGCCTGCTGCCCAGCGGGAGCGCGACTCTACGGCCCGCCGTCAGCCCGGGCAAGCGATCGGCCGCCGGGTTGCCACGCCGCGGGGCGCATCTATAATGCCCGTTCCAACTATGTTCACCGTGATCGACCATCCAGTGGGGGGCTGAGAGGATCGCCGTGGCTGACACTGCACCGGGTTTCCTGGACCGCCATCATTTCCTGCTGCGACGCCTGCACTCGTTGTCGGGCATCATTCCGGTCGGCGCGTTCCTGATCAATCACCTGCTGGCGAACTCGACGGCCTTCCTCGGACAGAAGCACTTCGACCACCACATCGGGATCATCCACGATCTCCCCTGGCTGGTCGTGATCGAGTTCGTCTTCATCTTCATCCCGATCGCATTCCACGCGATTTACGGCATCCTGATCGCGTGGCAGGGCAAGCTCAACCAGAATCAGTACCCCTACATGGACAACTGGCGCTACACCCTCCAACGCATCACCGCCTACATCACGATCGTCTTCATCCTCGTCCACCTGGCCCACTTCCGCTTCGCTTACCTCTTCGGCGGCGAGGAGTACGGCAGTGCCTACCCGGCGTTCTTCGCGTTTACCAAAGCCGGCTTCCAGAATATGTGGCTGCCGTTGTGGACCTGGATTGTCCTGTACGCCATCGGCCTGACCGCGGCGGTGTACCACTTCTGCAACGGCATCGTGACCTTCTGCATCACCTGGGGCATCACGGTCGGCGTCACAGCTCGCCGCAAGATGTCCATGGCCGCCGGCGGTCTCGGTGCGATCCTGATGATCTGGGGCGTGCTGTCGCTGGTCGCGTTCGCGCAAACTCCGAACAAGGACTCCGGTCCGCATTCGACCGCGACGTTGCGGGTGGTGGACAGCCAAGCAGCGCTGGTGTCCCGTCCCTGACTGAAGACTGACTACTGATAACCGAGAACTCTGATGGCCAAACAACGCGTTATCGTCGTCGGCGGCGGCCTCGGGGGCCTCTGGGCCACCTTGCGGCTCGCCGAAGCCGGCGTGCCCGTCGACCTGTTCTCGCTCTTCCCCGTCAAGCGCTCGCACTCGTGCTGCGCCCAGGGCGGCATCAACGCCGTGCTCGACGTGAAGGGCCAGCATGATTCCATCTGGCAGCACATCGTCGACACGATCAAGGGCGGCGACTACCTCGCCGACCAACCTCCGATCAAGACCATGTGCGAAGACGCCCCCGGCCTCATCCGCACGTACGATCGCATGGGCGTTACCTTCAGCCGTACGCCCGAAGGCGTGATGGATCAGCGCCTCTTCGGCGGCGTCAAGAATCGCCGGACGGCGTTCGCCGGCGCGACCACCGGCCAGCAACTGCTCTACACCTCGGATGAGCAGGTCCGGGCGAAGGAAGCCCTCGGCCTCGTCCAGAAGTACGAGAATTGGGAATTTCTCTCCATCGTTCGCGACAGCGACGGCGTCTGCCGCGGCATCGTCGCCCTCGACCTCAACACCATGAAGGTCCAGGCCTTCCGCGCCGACGCCGTCATTCTCGCGACCGGCGGCCTCGGCCTCATCTTCGGTCGGTCCACGATGTCCACCAACTCGACCGGCTGCGCCGCCTCGCGCGTCTATCAGCAGGGCGCGAAGTTCGCCAACGGCGAGTTCGTCCAGTTCCACCCCACCGCCATGAAGGGCCACGACAAGCTCCGCCTGATGAGCGAGGCCTGCCGCGGCGAGGGCGGCCGCATGTGGGTGCCGAAGAAAGCCGGCGACCCGCGCCGCCCGCAGGACATCCCCGAAGCGGAGCGTTTCTACTTCCTCGAAGAGTGGTACCCGACCTACGGCAACACCGTCCCGCGCGACGTCGCCAGCCGGGCGATCTATCGCCTGACGCGGCACATGGGGCTCGGCGTGGTCGGGTCGTCCGGTGCGCCGGCAGACATCGTTTACCTCGACCTCTCGCACAAGCCGCGCGAGTTTCTCGAGACCCGCCTCGGCGGCATCCTGGAGATGTACCAGACGTTCAGCGGCGAAGACCCCTTCACCGGCCCGATGAAGGTCTTCCCCGCCGTCCACTACAGCATGGGTGGCCTCTACGTCACCTTCGCCAAGGACGAGAAGACCGGCGGCATGCAACAGGTCAGCCCGAAGAACCACGCGACCACCATCCCCGGCCTCTACGCCGCTGGTGAATGCGACTTCGCGTATCACGGCGCCAACCGCCTCGGCGCGAACTCGCTGCTCAGCGCGTCGTTCAGCGGCCGGGTCGCCGGCGACGCGGCGGCGGCCTACGTCAAAGGCCTGAAGAAAGGCCGCGCCGACGCCCCCGACGCCGTGTTCGAAGCGGAGCGCAAGCGCCAGGACGAGATCAACACGGCCATCATGGGCCGCACGACCGGCGAGAATGCCTTCGCGCTGCACCACGAATTGGGCGAGCTGATGCAGGAGCACGTGTTCGTGGAGCGCGAGAACGCCGGCTTGGACAAGGCGCTCGCGGGCCTGGCGAAGCTGAAGGAGCGGTCGCAGCGCATCGCCCTCGACGACAGGAGCCCGTGGGCGAACCAGTCCCTATCCTGGGCCCGCCAGGTGCAGGATATGATCGTACTGGCCGAGGTCATCGCGAAGGGTGCCCGGCTGCGGGATGAATGCCGTGGTTCGCACTACAAGGCCGAGTTCGAGCTGAAGGTGCCCGAAGGCAAGTTCGCGGGCGACCCCGAGTACGAGGCGTACAAGCAGCGCTGGAAGGCCAGCAACGAGAAGTGGATGAAGCACACGGTGGCCAGCCACACGCCCGACGGCCCGCAGATCGAGTACATCCCGATCGACGCCAGCGTGATGGCCCCCGAGACGCCGAGAGACTACAGATAACCACAGAGACGCAGAGGACACAGAGAAACACAGAGAAAGAACTGTGATGGGGCCGCCAGCAACGGTTCTGGCTGTACTTTGCGAATGAGAGGTACAACCAGCCCCTGGCAATGGCAGTAGAGTACAACAAGACGTGTGGAACGGTGTACGACTTCGAAGGAGCTTCGTCCTGCCTGTGGCGCTGACCATAGTCACCGCTGGGTGCGTTTGCATTGATGGGGTCGCATCTCTTGAAGTGACCGGCAAGATCGTTGATCGCAACCTACAGCCGCTCACCGACACGCCGGTCGAAATCCGCCTGCTTGATGGCGGAGATCCGGTGCGCCCGTCACCGATTCAAACGACAAGCACCGCTCAGGGCGACATCGAGGCCGCATCAGGCTATTCGCTCTACGGCGGAACAGTGCCGTTCTGCTTCGTTTGGTTGCCGGACCGTCCACCGCCTCCGCCCGCGTTCGATGCGATCGAGGTCAGTGCGTCGATCCCGGGCGGGTGCCGGCAGATATCGGTCCCGCTGAAGCCGGGCATGCTGCTTCGCACCGACAACGGCGGACGGCTCGAGCTGGGTGTGGTGACGCTGGAGGACTCTGCCAGGGAATAGTGAGCCCTGTGTAACCTCTGTGTTCTCTGTGCCTCTGTGGTGATCCGTCGCGCAGGCGAGCGCGAGTTTGAGGTTGATATGACGCCGAATGAAGTCCGTTTCCAGATCAAGCGCCAGGACGGCCCCCGGTCCACGCCGTACTGGGAGAACTTCAAGATGCCCTACGCGCCGGGCCACAACGTGGTCTCGGCGCTCATGTACCTCCGCCAGCACCCGCTCACGGTCGACGGCCGGCGGGTCAACCCCGTCGTCTGGGAGTCCAATTGCATGGAGGAGGTGTGCGGCGCGTGCAGCATGCTGGTCAACGGCGTGCCGCGGCAGGCCTGCGCCGCGCTGATCGACGAGCTGGAGCAGCCGATCCGGCTGGAGCCGCTCACGAAGTTCCCCGTCGTGCGCGACCTCCAGGTCGATCGCCAGAAGATGTTCGACGCCCTGCTGAAGGTGAAGGCCTGGGTCCCGGTCGACGGCTCCTGGGACATCCACCGCCACGCGCCGCTCATCTCGCCCGGCGAGCAGTCGCTGCGTTACCTCTTCTCGCGCTGCATGACCTGCGGCTGCTGCATGGAGGCCTGCCCCCAGTTCCATGCGGGCTCGGAGTTCATCGGCCCCGCCCCGCTCGGCCAGGTGCGCCTGCACAACGCGCACCCCACCGGCGGCTACTTCAAGGAGGACCGCCTCCACGCCGTCATGGGCCCCGGCGGCATCACCGACTGCGGCAACGCCCAGAACTGCGTGAAGGTCTGCCCGAAGGATATCCCGCTCACGGAAGCCATCGGCGAGATTGGCCGGCAGACCACGATGCAGTGGCTGCGGGATTTGTTCTTGAAGTAGGCGGCGCGCCTGTAATCTGAAGTCCCCCACGGCCTGCCTGCAGCAGACCGTGCCACCCTTGGCTGCGGCGGCTCGTGCCGACCTACGTCGTGAGCGTGATGATGTCCCCCGGCTCCGCGACGCCCGTCGCGAATCGCCGCACGTGCGGCTCCTTCGCCCGCAGCACGTCGTCCGGCGTGCCGTCCGCGATGAACCGCCCGTCGTAGAGCATGAGCACGCGGTCCCCGACTTCTGCCGTGCTCTTCATGTCGTGCGTCACCACCACGCCGGTGACGTGGAACTCCTGCTGCATCTGCCGGATCAGCTTGTTGATCACGTCCGAGCGCTGCGGGTCCAGCCCGGCCGTCGGCTCGTCGTACAGGATGACCTTCGGCGGCGGGTCCATCGCGATCGCTCGCGCAATCGCCACGCGTTTCTTCTCGCCGCCCGACAGTTCCGCCGGCCGCTTCCGCTCGAACCCGCTCAGCCCGACGAGGTTCAGGCAGCGTGACGCCAGCGCGAGGATCTTCTTGCGATCGATGCGCCCCGTCGCGTTCTCCAGCATCGGGAACTCGACGTTCTCGATCACCGTCATCGAGTCGAACAGCGCGTTGAGCTGAAAAACGAACGCGATCTGCCGCCGGATCTCCACCCACGCCCGCTCGCCCAGGTTGTCGATCCGCTGGCCTTCGAAGTACACCTCGCCGCGGTCCGGCCGCAGCAGCCCGACGATGTGCTTGAGCAGTACGCTCTTGCCCGTGCCCGAGCGCCCGATGATCACCGTATTGCGGCCGCGCTCGACGCGCAGGTCGATCTGGTCCAGCACGCGCTGGGCTCCAAACGACTTGCTCACGCCGCGGAGCTCGATGATCGTCTGCCCGTCGTTCACCGCGCGCGGCCCTCTAGATCAGCGACCGGAACCCGAACCACACGCTGTACAGCCCGTTCAGCAGGAAGCCCAGGAACAGGTCCAGCATGAGAATCAGGATGAAGCTCGTCACGAAGCTCTGCGTGCACGCCTGCCCGACGCCCTCCGCCCCCGGCTTGCAGTGGAACCCGTTGAAGCAGCTCACCAGCCCGATCGCTCCGCCGAAGAAGACCGACTTGAACAGACCGCTGCCCACGTCCCACAGCTCGACCGTCTGCCGCGCGTAAAACCAGAACGGCTCCGAGTCGCCGTGGTACACCACCACGTACACCGCCCACGCCCCCAGCGTACCCATCAGGTTCGCATAGCACGTCAGCAGCGGCGACAGCACCACGCACGCCACGAATCGCGGCGTCACCAGGTATCGCACCGGGTCCGCCCCCATCGAGCGCAGCGCCAGAAGCTGCTCCGTGACGTTCATCGTCCCCAGCTCGGCGGTCAGCGCCCCGCCCGCCCGGCCGGCCAACATCACGCCCGCCAGCACCGGCCCCAGCTCCGAGCACACCGAGATGATGATGATCGCCCCCAGCCGATCCGACATGCCGGCCGCGTCGAACTGCGCCCAGCCCTGCACGATCAGCACCATCCCGATGAACATGCCCGTCAGCATGATCACCGGCACCGAGCGCGCCCCGATGTGAAAGCACTGCGGCAGAAAACGCCGCCAGCCCCGGATCGTCACCAGTTCGAGCGGGATGAACGATGTCGCCGCCGCGCAGAAGCCCCAGAAGCGGCCGAAGTTCCGCAGCGAACTGGCCACGCCACCGCTCGCGGCGGCGCCGACGCGGGCGATCGGTTCAAGCACGAGCCTCTGCTGCGGCATGGTTCGCTTCGCACTCTCTGCCGGCGTCGCACCCACCGGCACGCCCCGGCCACTGCCCGGCCACAGTCCCGGCCGGCCGGATTGAATCTCGGTTCCGGGTGGCGCATGTTATCGAAATCCGCCCCGCAATGCGATATGATGCCGGCCCGTTGGAGACCGGCCCCGGCACGACGCCGGGCCGTGGAGCGAGCAGGGATGGTCCGCATGTCGCGCACGGATGAGCGTCAGGCGGCGCTGCGATTCTGCCTCGTAGCGTTCGGCTGGCTGGTTTGCCTTTTCGCATGGGGTGCGATCCTCAGTTTCAACATCGCCGACCCGCCCGCGACCACCGTCTGGCCCAACCTCAACCCCGCCCGCAACTTGTGCGGCTCTGTCGGCGCCTGGCTCGCCTACCTGGCCTTCAAGTACTTCGGCCTGGCCACCTACCCGCTTTTGTTCCTCGTCCACGCCGCCGTCATCGCCGCCTCGAAGCCCGGCCGCCTCAATGACGTCTGGCTGCGCTTCGTGGGCCTGCTCCTGATCGTCACCGCGACGGCGACGTTTGCCACTCTCTTCATCACTCCCACCGACAAATACCTGATCACCGGCCCCGGCGGCGTGCTCGGCACGGCCACCGCCGCGCTGCTGGTGCCTCGGCTCCAGTTGTTCGGCAGCATCCTGCTCATGGCCCTGGCGCTCGTCGTCGGCCTGCTGCTCGCCGCTGACAACCTCGTGCTCGGCTTCATCCGCTGGGCCCGCTGGGCCGGCGAAACGTCCACCCCCGCACTGGTTCGCGGCAGTACCGCCATCGCGGGCGCCGGCATTGCCGTCGCCAATGGCGTCGCGTCCACACTGGTCGGCCGCGGCGGCAGCACGAGCACGACCGCGGCCCCGCGGCCGACCCCACCGCCGCGCGCGGCTCAGCCGCTGCGCCCGGGGCCCGCGCGCCCGAAGCCGGTCGCGCCCGACGAGGAAGAGGACGAGGTCGCCGAGGAGCCGGACGAAGAGCAGGCGCAAACCCTGGAAGAGGTGGAGGCCCCGGCGCCCGCCGCGGCGCCGCCCGAACCGCCGCGGCCGCGCACGCCGGCGTCCATCCCCGTCGTGAAGGACATCGCGCCGCCGCCGCGGAAGAAGCCGGCCGAGGCCGCGCCGCCGCCACGTCCGACCACCGACGACGACTACGAGTTGCCGCCGATGGAGCTGCTCAACCGGTCGATTGCGGTGGACAAGGGCTCCGTCGAGGCGCTCTGCCGCGAGAAGGCGTATACGCTGGAGCAGACGCTCAACGAATTCCGTCTCGCCGTCGAGGTCGTCGCGATTGAGACTGGCCCGGTCATCACCGTCTTCGAGCTGAAGCTCGCCCCCGGGATCAAGGTCAGCCAGATCGTCTCGCTCAGCAACGACATGGCCCGCGCGCTGAAGGCTCCCGCGGTCCGCGTCGTCGCGCCGCTGCCCGGCAAGAGCACCATCGGCATCGAGGTCCCCAACATCGACAAGGAGAAGGTGCGCCTGCGCGACGTCATGGAAATGTCCGCCTCGCGGACCGAGCACCTCGCCATCCCGCTCTACATGGGCAAGGACGCCTCCGGCCAGCCGCTCATCGCCGACCTCACGCGCATGCCGCACCTGCTCATCGCCGGCACCACGGGCTCCGGCAAGAGCGTCTGCGTCACCAGCCTGATCATGTCCATCCTGATGACCCGCGCGCCGTCCGAGGTCAACCTGATCCTCATCGATCCGAAGGTCGTCGAGCTGGCCGCGTACAAGGACGTGCCGCACCTGATCTGCCCGATCGTCACCGAAGTCACGAAGGCCGAGGGCATCCTCGACTGGGCCTCCACCAAGATGGACGAACGCTACGCCCTGCTCGCCGAGGCCGGCGTCAAGGACATCCGCTCCTACAACCGCCTCGGCTACGACGCGCTCTGCGAACGCCTCCAGCCCACCACGCCGGACGAAATGACCAAGATCCCCGTCCGGCTGCCGTACATCGTCATCATGATCGACGAGCTGGCTGACCTGATGATGACCTCGGCGAAGGAGGTGGAGTTCTACCTATGTCGCATCGCGCAGAAGAGCCGCGCCGTCGGCATCCACCTGATCGTCTCCACGCAGCGCCCCCAGGCGAACGTCGTCACCGGCCTGATCAAGTCCAACCTGCCCAGCCGCATCGCGTTCCGCGTCTCGTCGCGCCTCGACTCGCGCATCGTTCTCGACCAGAACGGCGGCGAGGTGCT
Source organism: Phycisphaerae bacterium (assembly GCA_017999985.1). Classification (NCBI taxonomy): domain Bacteria; kingdom Pseudomonadati; phylum Planctomycetota; class Phycisphaerae; species Phycisphaerae bacterium. The sequence continues at coordinate 527,055 of JAGNKU010000001.1, forward strand.
CATGGGCCAGGGCGACATGCTGTTTCTCCCGCCCGGCAGCTCCAAGCTCGTCCGCGCGCAGGGCACGTTCGTCGATGACGACGAGCTGCGCGCGGTCGTGAAGCACTGCCGCGAGCAGCGCGCCCCGGAGTTCCATCCGGAATTGGTGCGCATGCCCGGCGAAGGCGGCGGCGGGCTCGACGAGCGCGACGAGCTGTTCGACCAGGCGGTGGACATCGTCATCGCGACGGGCCGCGGCTCGGTCAGCTTGCTGCAGCGGCGACTGACGATCGGCTACGGCCGCGCGTCGCGCCTGATCGACCAGATGTACGCGGCCGGCATTGTCGGCGAATACAAAGGCAGCCAGGCCCGCGAGGTCGTCGTGACGGCGGAGGAGTGGGAAGCGATCAAGAACCAGCGCAACCGCGAAGAGGCGGACGAAGTCTCTGACTCGCCGGAGTAAGGTTCGCCGGAGTCAGGCTTGTCGAGGTAGGGCGAAGCTCCAGCTTCGCCCCCACTCGGAAGGCGGACGGAGGTTGCCAGGGGCTGCGAGCCTTCGGAGGGCCAAGTTGCTCTCTTGCGCGTGCGCGCCCTGCCGTCTTCGCCCGGAGGGCGCGCGGTGTCTGCCAGGGACTTCCAGTCTTGCTGTTACCCACATCTTGGGGCTGGTATCCTCCGGGTGAGCGAGAGGGTTGCGGCGCTGCTCAGCAAGGATGCCGAGCAGCGTGGCGCTGTTGAGCGAGGGCGGCCATGGACGGCATGCAATCATTGGCCCGTGCGCGTTCCGGGTATTTTTGCCACCCTCTTCCGGTAATTCCTGCCACATAGGCTCGCGGCTGCGCCGCGAGGGATTTGTCGCTTTGGTGCCAGTCCCGAAGGGCAGGGGAAGAACGGGCGGAGCACGCGGTGCGGGCCGCCGCCCGCCCTTCGGTCTTGGCCCCCGGGGCGGCGCTCGAGTCGGTTCCCACCGGAGCTCTATCCTCCGCCCGGGTCGTCACCGCCGCCGACCCGATTTGCTGTTTGCTTACGCCCGGGGGCTACCGAGCCTTGCGGAGCGCGTCGTGCGAACGCGTCGCGGGGGCAATCGAGATGCGGAGGAAGTGCGTTTGAACGTGGCGGCGGGGCTGGTGAAGCTCTTACCTTCACGGTACGAGCCGAGCTACCGCGACCGCGAACCGATTGCCTGCTGGGTCGTACGTGCCTGGGAGCCGCAGCCACCGGCCAACGCGGAGGCCCTGGAACGGTTGTTGTGTACGAGTCTGCCTTGCGAGGAGCCGACCGCGGCGTTGTTCGTGGCCGAGGGTTATTCGCTGCGTTGGTTGATCGAGGAATTCCACAAGGCCGAGAAGACGGGGTGCAGCGTGGAGTTGCGCCGGCTGGAACACACGGATCGCCTCGAACCGCGGCTGGGCCTGCTGAGCGTGCTGGCCGTCTGGCTGCTCGAACTGAAGTTTGTGGCACGGGCTGAACCGGACCGGTCCGCGGGCGAGGTCTATGATCCGCTCGCGGTGCGCGTCATGGCCAAGTACCTGAAACGGTCCGCCGAAGGGCTAATCGTGGCGCGCTTCCGGTCCGGCATTGGGCGTCTCGGCGGTCACCTTGGCCGCAAACGCGACGGTCCGGTCGGCTGGCTCCGCGCCTGGCGCGGCTGGGAAAGTTTCCAACTGATCCTGCTCGGAGCCACGCTCGCAGCGGACGGTCGAGATGCGGGTAACAGCAACAGTGGTGTGCTCCTGCCACGGCCTGGCTGCGCCAGACAGTGCCCCCGTCGTGACGACCAGGCGCAACCACCGCCCGGCTGCGTTAGGCAGTGCCGCCCGACCCGGAAGTGCGACCTGGAAAATGCGCCGCTCTCGGACTTTGATCGGGCATTTAGCAGCCCGCGTCCGATCATGCGGCGCCGGTCCCCCGCCCGCAGCGGTTGTTATCTGTCCACACCCTGAATTCGAGCCACCCCGGGCGGCGGCCGATGCCCCAGGCAGTACCGCAGCATGGGAGCCGTGATGACGCTCGACCTCGATGAACTGGTAGAGGGCTGGGACTGTCCGCCGGGAGAACTGCGGGCCCGCGCGGTGGTCGGCCGCGATGGCCGCGAACTGCTGCAACTGCGGATCGACCTCGGCGTGATGCAGATGATTGCCGAGGGGCGCCCGGACGGCGAGCGCTACCACGGATTCCCCACGGCGCGGGCGTATATCGAGCACGAGCTGTGTGTCGGCGGCGAGCAGCTCTCGGCGGTCGACTGGCAGGAACTGGAGCGCGAGCTGCTGCAGACCAACTATCGCCGGATGGCGTACTCCGCCGTGGCGGAGGAGGCACTGCAGGGCAGCGCGGACGAGGGAGCGCGGCGTTATATCCGGAGCGCGCTGCGGGACATCGAGGAATGCCTGGCGGACCTGCAGATGATCAAGCAACATGGGCCCGGGCCGGAAGAGTATCCGGCGCTGGAGCCGACGCTGGTTTTCGACCGCGCCCGGCTGGCGGCGCAGCTTCAGATTGTCGAGGGGCAGTTCGAGGAGGCGATCGAGCAGGCGGAGGCGGGGGCCAACGCGCTGGAGGAGCTGCTGAAAGCGCTGGGTTACGAGGATGAGCAGCGCGCGGACGACCCCGGGTTGCGCTACCTGCGCGGGCTCGGCACGCAGCTCCGGCGGGAATACGGCATTTCGCAGACGCTGCACGAGCAGTTGGCGGCCGCGATCGAGAATGAGGATTTCGAGACGGCGGCGGAGATCCGCGACGAGATGCGCCGGCGGCAGCGGGCGCTGCCGCGCCAGGACGAGCCGGGGGCCTGAAAAGAGCGGCCCGAGCGGCGGCGCGAGGCGCCGCGCCGCTCGGGCGCGCAGTTCAGGGGGCGGTCGCGGGGGCGACTACACCATGGCCTTGAGGTTCTTCAGGGGGCGGACCTTGACCACTTTGCGGGCGGGCTTGGCCTTGAACATCATCTCCTCGCCGGTGAAGGGATTGATGCCCTTGCGCGCCTTGGTGGCGGGCTTCTTGGTGACGGTGATCTTCATCAGGCCGGGGACGGTGAAGATGCCCGGGCCCCTGGTGAGATCCTTTTTGATCAGGCCGGCCATCTCGTTGAAGACGGTCGCGACCTGCTTGCGCGAGAGGCCGGTGGTCTCGGCCAGGGCACCGTACACTTCGCCCTTGGTGCGCGCCTTGGTGATCCCCTTGCTCTTGGATGCTTTCATTGCAGTTCTGCCTCCACGGACAGCGGCGCGCGGGTCGCGCGACCGGGGTCCGCACCTGGTCCCACCGCCAGCATCATGGACGTAAGCCGTGGCGCACGCACAACGGCGAGAGAAGGCCACGCCCATGACCGCAAACGACCGCGTTTGCTGCTGGCTGCGTGACCACCTTCTCGCATGCCGCCCGCCGCGCGTCAAGGGGTTTTCGGCGTTGGACGGCGGAAAAGTCCGATTTTTTTAGGGTTTTCCGGGGGCGAAGTGCGGCGCACCCCTGTTTTCAAGCCAAATCCGCGGCCCCCGGGGCCTCGGGCTCCTGGTTGACCAGGTCGATGCAGCGCCGCAGCAAGCCGCAACTCTTGCGGTCGAAACGCAGTTTCAGGCGCGGCAGCTCCGGGTATTCTCCGTTTTCCGCCGGCAGGATCGGCACCTGCTCGAGCTTCCCGCCGGTCACGATCGCGCCGTATTCGTCGTTGATGCGCTCCAGCGTGGACGGCGCCAGCGGGCGGCGCAGACGCAGCACCAGCTCGTCACCGACGTAGCGCATGGAGTGATACACGCGGTAGAACTGCACGACCTCGCGCACCGCCACCTCCACATCGTCGGTGATCCGGAAGAGGTGCATATCGTCAGGGTTGATCATGCCCGCGTTGAGCAGCTCAGCCTTCACGTACGCCCGCCACTGCAGCCAGTAGGTGCCGCCCGGCTGCTCCAGCATCACGATGGGAATCAGGGATGCCTTCCCGGTCTGGATCAGCGTCAGGGCCTCGAAGCCCTCGTCCTGCGTCCCGAAGCCCCCCGGGAACAGCGCCACCGCCGACGCCTCCTTCATGAACATCAGCTTCCGCGTGAAGAAGTACCGGAAGTTCACCAGCTTGGCGTCCTCGGCGATGATCGGGTTGGTCTTCTGCTCGAACGGCAGGCGGATCGCGACCCCAAAGCTGGCCTCCGGACCCGCGCCGCCGTGACCGGCCTTCATGATTCCATCGCCCGCCCCGGTGATCACCATCCAGCCGTTCTCGCGGATCCGGCGGGCAAAACGCACGGCCGTCTGGTAGTCCGGATGGTCCTCGGGCGTACGGCTCGAGCCGAAAATGCTGATCTTGCGCGTGCCGCTGTACGGGGCAAAGACCTTCAGGGCGTAGCGCAGCTCCGCAACCGCCTTGTTGAGCAGCTTGACGTCGCCGCGGCCGGCCTGGTCCCGCGCCAGGCGGCAGAGGGTGACCAGCATCTCCTCGAACAGGTCCTGGTTATCGCCACACAGAAACTGGTCGGCGAACGCCCGGATCGCCGCGGCACGGTTCTGACGGCGCTCCGCCGCCGTGTGGTCCTCGGGTATGGTGGCCAACCGCTACTCCCGCACTAGGATTCAAACTGGTCCGCCGTGGCCGAATCCCGGCCCTGGCGCGGTACCGCCGGCCGCCTGCCGGTCGGAAGCGATGGATTCTAGCACAGACTGCGGGCGGGAGAAATTGCCCCCCGGCTGGCATTTGACCTGCGCCAGGGGGCTTCGTAGGATAAGCGGCTTGTGGGTAGATGGTTATGCGGATCGGCAGCAGTTAGCCGATGGCGGGCCCGGTGTTCATGGACACGCAAACATTAGCACGAGCGGCCATCTTCGCGTACCTCGCGGTTCTGACGCTCATCTGCATCTACGGAGCTCACCGCTACTTCCTGGTCCTGTTGTACTACGCCGCCCGTCGGCGGGTGCCGCAGCCGCGGTCGAAGTTCGCGGAGCTGCCGCGGGTCACGGTCCAACTGCCGATGTACAACGAGCAGTACGTCGCGCAGCGGATCATTGAGCGGACGTGCCAGATCGACTATCCCCGGGACCGGTTACAGATCCAGGTCCTCGACGATTCCACCGACGACACGCAGCAGATCGCGCAGGAAATGGTCACGCGGATGCGCGCCGCGGGACACAACATCGTCTATCGGCATCGGACGAACCGCGTCGGTTTCAAGGCCGGCGCCCTCGAGGAGGCAACGCGCGAGGCCACCGGCGACTTCATCGCCATCTTTGACGCCGACTTCCTGCCGCCGCCGAACATCCTGCTGGAGACGATCCATTACTTCACGGATGAGCGCGTCGGCATGGTCCAGTCGCGCTGGGAACACCTGAACCGCGACCTGTCGCTGCTCACCCAGGCCCAGGCCATCCTGCTCGACGGCCACTTCGTCATCGAGCACACCGCGCGCAACCGCACCGGCCGGTTCATGAGTTTCAACGGCACGGCGGGCGTCTGGCGGAAGGCCGCGATCACCGATGCCGGCGGCTGGCAGCACGACACGCTGACCGAGGACCTCGACCTCTCCTACCGGGCACAGCTCAAGGGCTGGCGGTTCGTGTTCCTGCCAAACCTGACTTCGCCGGCCGAGCTGCCGCCGGAGATGAACGCGTTCAAAGCGCAGCAACACCGCTGGACGAAGGGTGGAGCCCAGACCTGTCTGAAGGTGCTGCCGCGGGTGCTGCGGAGCGACGTCAGTTGGAAGGTGAAGCTGGAGGCTTTCTTCCATCTGACCAGCGGGGCGGTCTACGTGCTGGTGGTGATCCTGAGCCTGCTGGTCGGACCGGCGCTGGTCGCCAAGCTGACGCTCACCAAGCCGCAGGCTTCGTGGGTGTACTGGTTCGAGTTCCTGCTGTTCATCATCGGCTTCGGCTCGACGACGGCGTTCTATATCGTCAGTCAGCAGCAGCTGCTCCGCGGCTGGTGGTACGGGCTGCGCCACGTGCCGACGCTGATGGCCGTGGGCATCGGCATCGCGTTCAACAACGCGATCGCGGCGCTGGACGGGTTCTTCGGGCAGACCGGGGAGTTCGTCCGGACGCCGAAGTTCGGCGACGCGGCCCAGGTGAGCGGCGACTGGCGGACGCGGCTGGGGGCGTTTCAACTCAAGAAAAACTGGCAGGCCTGGCTCGAACTGATCATGGCGCTGTATCTGACGGGCTGTGCCGTGGCGCTGCTGTTCTTCGACCGCTGGTTCGAGCGCGTCTCGATGGCCCTGCCGTTCCTGCTGATCTTCATCGTCGGCTACTTCTACGTCGCCTTCCAGACGTTCTACACGCGCTGGCTCTCGCGCCACCGCCCCAACGCGACGGCGTAAGCGGTCCGGCCGGCGGGTTTTGTCCGCCAGCAGTCGAGGGGTATTCCACCGAGTCCGGCGCATGACACCCGCGCCGGGACGGGAACGGGCCATTCTCCAGCCCGCAAGGCCGAGCTGGAGTAGCCGGGGGTCAGTCCGTGTGATCGGCCGCCAGCAGCGGCGTCAGTTGCTGTTCCACCGCTTTCGCTGACTCGGGCGACATCAATGGCAGGTTCGTCCGTACGTTCGCCGCCGCGGCGCGAAGCCCGGCCCGCGCGAGGTGCCGGGCTGCTTCCATGTCCGCCCGCAACAACGGGTTGCCGACTTCCTGCAGCGCCTGCACCGCGTCCGCGACCTTGGCGCAGAATCCCGCCGTCTCCAGCGGCACCGCCCCGGCCACCCACGCCGCCTCCTGCACGCGCGCCGCCCGCTGCGGGTCGGACTTGTCCAGAGCCAGCGCCGCGTTCAGCACGCCATACGCCGTCGCATCCTCGTCCATGAGCTGCCGGAGGTGCTGGCGCGCGCGGTGCAGGCGCTCGGCGAGGTTCTGCACCTGCGGCGCGACGGCCGCGAACTTCGGTCGACCGAGCGTGTACGCCGCCACCATCTGCCCCAAGCCCGCCGCCAGCGCACCGGTCAGGGCCGCGACGCTGCCGCCCCCGGGCGTCGGCGTGCGCGACGCTAGCTGCTCCAGGAACTCGTCGATGCTCAACTCTGCCAGGGACATGTCCGCACTCCGCCGCGGCTGGCCGGCGAACCCGCGCACGTTGCCGCCGCAGCGCGCATAATACGCCCCGGCGCCGCAGCGCCCAATCGGTGAACCCATGCTTGGACTGCACCAGGACGAAATCGACCGGCGCTACATGCAGCAGGCGGTGGAGCTGGCCCGCAAAGCCCTCGACAGCGAGGACGTCCCCATCGGCGCCCTCGTCGTCCACGAAGACCACATCATCGGCCGCGGCTACAACCAGCGCGAGAAGCTGCGGGACCCCACCGCCCACGCCGAAATGCTGGCAATCACGGCAGCAGCCGAATACCTCGGCCAGTGGCGGCTGGATGACTGCACGCTGTATGTCACGCTGGAGCCCTGTGCCATGTGCGCCGGCGCCCTCGTCCTGGCCCGGCTGCAACGGCTGGTCTACGGCGCCACCGACCCCAAGGCCGGCGCGTGCGGCTCGGTGTTTGACATCGTCCGTGACCCGCGTCTCAACCACCAAGTCGAGACCATCGGCGGCGTGCTGACCGAGCCGGCGGCCGAGCTGCTGCGCGATTTCTTCCGCCATCGCCGGGAAATCGGCGACTGACGCCGGCGTGTCCGGCCGGGTATAAAGCCACGATGTCCGCACTCGCGCCCCCCCGCACAGATCACCAGTGGCCCGGCGTGGTCGTGCTGATTCTCTGTGCCACGCTGTGGAGCCTCAACGGCCCGCTGATCAAGCTGTTGGACAAGGCCGCAGTGCCGGCACTGACGATCGCCTGCGGCCGTTCGCTGATCGGCGGCCTCGTGTTCCTGCCCTTCGCTTGGCCGCGCCGCGCCACCGTCCGCCAGGTGCGCCCCGCCTGGCCCGTCGTGACCATGCTGACATTCACGATCATGACCGCCTCGTTCGTCATCGCGAACACGAAAACCGCCGCGACGAACGCCATCGTGCTGCAGTACACCTCGCCGATCTGGGTGTTCCTCTTGGCGCCGCTCATCCTGCGCGAACGATCCAGCCGCGCCGAGGGCGCCGTGCTGCTGGTCGCGATGGCCGGCGTCGGCGTGATCCTGGCCGGCAATCCGCCGCGCGATCTGCCCGGCCTCGGCTGGGCGCTGCTCAGCGGCTGGGGCTACGGCACGCTGACTGTCCTGCTCCGCAAGCTGCGACCGGTCAGCCCGGCCGTCGTCGCCGCGGCGAACGCGCTGGGCTCCGGGCTGCTGCTGCTGACGCCGGTGCTGCTGAGCGGCGCGTACCGGCTTAACGCGTACCAGTTGTCCGTCCTGTTGCTGCTCGCGCTGGTCCAGTTCACGCTGCCGTACCTGATGTTCTCGTGGGCGCTGCAGCGCGTGGACGCGCACCGGGCCGCCCTCCTGCTCCTGCTCGAAGTCGTCCTCAACCCGATCTGGACGTTCTTCGCGGTCGGCGAAATCCCCCCGGCGGCCACGCTCGTCGGTGGGCCGCTGATCCTTGCCGGCGTCGTGCTCTCCCTGGTCGTCGGCCACCGCCGCGCGCGGGCGGCCGCGGCGGAGCTGGCCCCACCGGGAGGGCCTTGAGCCAACCGGCCACCGGCGTTATTTACGGTACAATCCCTGCTCTGCCGGGTGTGCGACCCGGCGAGGCTCTGGTACGGAACGCATGCCGCAGACGGCGTTCATCCTGGTCCTGACGGACGACGAGGCCCGTGGGCAGCGTCTGCGCGAGGTGCTGCGCGAGAAATTCGGCCACGTGTGCAGCGTCGTCCAGGCCCTGCGCGAAGCGCTGGACTCGATCCGCGCCCGTCCGCCGGACGTCGTGCTGACGCACCCGCAGGTCGGCGGCGCCCCGACGCTGGCCCCGCTGGCCGAGTTGCTCGACGGCGTGTCCCGCGACGCGGCCCTCCTGGTACGCGGCACCGCCGAACTGCCCCAGGTGCGGCACATTCACCTCGCCAGCATCGCCGACACCGCCGATGTCGACACGCTGGCCCAGACCGTCAGCACCGCGGCGCGCCGCGCCGTGGCCCGCCGCGAGGACCGCCTGCTGAAGGACTCGATCGCCGACCAGCAGGCCGAGGCGTTCGAGGGCATCGTCGGGGTGTCGCCCGCAATGCGGCGGATCGTCGAGCGGATCAAGAAAGCCGCCCGCAACAAGTTGACCGTGCTGATCCTCGGTGAGACCGGTACCGGCAAGGATCTGATTGCGGAGGCGATTCATCGGCAGTCGGACCGCGCGGCGCGGCCGATGAAGTCCGTCAACTGTGCCGGCCTGAACGAGAACCTGTTGGAGAGCGAGCTCTTCGGCCACGTGCGCGGGGCCTTCACCGGCGCGGTCAGTGATCGCAAGGGCTACTTCGTGGCCGCGGATGGCGGGACGCTGTTCCTGGACGAGATCGGCGACATGCCGCCGGCGATGCAGGCCAAGTTCCTGCGGGCCCTGGAGCGGCGCGAGATTACGCCGGTCGGGTCGACGGACGTGCGACGGGTGGATGTGCGCGTGATCGCGGCGACGAACGTCGATTTGCAGAAATACGTTGAGGACAACAAGTTCCGCGAGGATCTGTACTACCGGCTGAATCAGTGGGTAATCGAAGTGCCGCCGCTGCGCGAACGCCGCGACGACATCCCCATCCTCGCCGACTACCTGCGCCAGCGGGCGAACAAGGCCCACGGCGCGACGTGCACCGGCATCTCGAGCGAGGCGATGGGCTATCTCACGAAGTACTACTGGCCCGGCAATGTCCGCGAGCTGGCCAACGTGATCGAGGCTATCGTGGTCGAGGCGGAGAACCGGCAGCTCGAAGCCGACGACCTGCCCGAGCGGATCCGCGGCTCGCGCGAGATCGTCCCGGCCTCCGCGTCCGGCATGGTCGGCCTGACCATGGCCCAGGTCGAGCGCATGATGATTGAGCGGACGCTCCAGGCCACACACGGCAACCGCGAGCAGGCCGCCAAGATCCTCGACATCGGCACGCGCACGCTTTATCGCAAGATCAAGGAATACGGGCTGTAGCGGGCCCGCTACGGGCTCGTGTAGGTGTGCCCGGCGCGCGTTGCGAAATGCGTAATTAAGCCCGTGTCGCCCGCGTGTTGCAGCCAGAGCGACCGTCGCAGCGGAAAGCGGCTCTCGTCGATCTGGTCACTCCCCTCCATGCGCGGGAACTTTGGTGCCTTTGGATCCGGTCCCACGCTCCAAATGGCATAGCGCACCGGACAGGGTGGTTCGGAGCGCAAAGCACGATGACGCGTGCCGGTCTCGGCGTCGCAGCGCGGGAAATCGTCCGGCACCCAGATCCACGCACGCGGCTGATAGGGAGTCGCCGGGAAGTCGTAGAACTGCCCGTTGTACCAGATCGGCCCCGGCGCCCGGTACTTGTACGTCTGCCACGGCGCGAAGAGGTCGACGTACTGCGCCTGGTGCTTGTGCTCCGTACTCGGCGGCGGTGCCAGCCAGCGCTCGCGCGACAATTCTTCCGGCAATTGCAGTTCCACGTTCTCGCCGCAGCCCATCCGCGCCGGCGGCAGACGATCACGGTTGCCCAGCGCGTACGCCTCGAGCGCCACGCCGATCTGCCGCAGCTCGGCATGGACGCGCACAATCCGCGCGTGCCGGCGCCCCTGCCCGAGCGCCGGCAGCAGCACCGCCAGCAGCATCGCGATGATCGCGACCACAACCAGCACTTCGATCAGCGTGAAGCCCTGCGCTGGTCGCCGGCGGACACTCATGGTTGCGTCAGTAGCCCCACAAACGGGTTGATGTCACGGAAGTTGACCGCACCGTCACCATCAATATCGGCATTGCTCGTCGGGCAGCAGGGAAAATCCGCACCGTAGCTCTCGGGGCTGGTGAGCGCCAACACAAACGGGTTGATGTCGCCGAACCCCACCGCGCCGCTGCAGTCCACATCGCCCGTGAGCATCAGCTCGTGCGGTCGCACGTAGCCTGTCGCCGCCGGAATCCACAGGCGATAGCCGTACGTGTACGGGCTGCCCGCCGTCGCCTCCTGGTCAAAGATCCCGATCAGGTCCACCTGCCCCGCTGGCGGCGGGCACGTGCTGAATCCGGCGCCGCGGCCCAACAGCACGGGGAGGGTGCGACCAGTGTCGTCCATGATCGTCAGCTGTGCGTTGGGCCCCCAGCCCGCCGTGCTCACAAATGAAACATTCAGGATTTCGACCAGCGTGCCCTGGAACCACTCCGCCCCGGACAGCCGGCTCGGGTCAAAGATGAACTGATCGCTCGTGTCCTTCACGTACGCGAGCGTGATAGTCGCCGGCACCAGGCCATACCCGGCCTCGAGCAGCACAATATCGTAGTCCATCTCCGGCGCGTTGAAGTGCTTTTCGTTCACGTTGGTCTTACCGCGATAGAACATGCCCGGGGCTCGCGCCCGCACCTCGACAAGATCACCGGGCACGAAAGCGTGCCCTGTCACGGGATCGTGCTCCAGACGTTCCAGCTCGGCCAGCCACTCCGCATCCGTGTAGCTGCCGTCCGGGTGATTGCCCACCATCTTGCCAATGTTCTGACCCATCCAGCACGCCGTCCCCCCAAAATCGGCGTCGCCCACGGCCTGCACGTACACCTGCCACTGGCCGCCGATGAACGGATTGGCGCCCGGCGCCGGGTCGAGCAGATCGCTGGCCCGATTTACCCAGACGCCGCGCAGCTTTACGGGGTCGACGGTAGGGAACGTGCCCTCGCCGAACGCGTTAACCGCCTGGTACTCCGCGTGCTGCGTGTACGGCATGGCCGCCCAATCCGGCTCCGTGCCGTAGGCCCCGGGAATCGACAGCGCCAGACTCACCACCACCGTCATGCGTAGCCACCGCGTCATGTTCCGCTCCTTGTGCGCCTGAAGCTCTCATCGGTAATACGATTCCGAGAATCGTAATAACAACCGCCCGACCTTGTCTAGTCCATCCGAAACCGGTCCGCCGCGCAGAACTTGCCAGCGCCGCCCCGGCAAGCTACACCACTCGCCGAGCGCCGCGACGGCCCCGCGCTACCGGAGTACACCGTCATGTCTGAACTCGTCCGGATCAGCATCTCGCTCGAACCCACTCTCGCCCGGCGGCTGGAGCGCCTCATGCAAAACAGCGGCGTTGCCAACCGTTCGGAATTCGTCCGCGATCTTGTCCGCCAGCGGCTGGTCGAGGAGGAGTGGGCCGATACGCGCCAAACCGTGGTGGCCACCATCACGCTCGTCTACGACCACCACGCGCGTGAGTTGCTCGACCGGCTCACCGCCATCCAGCATGATCACGCCGACGCGATTCTGGCCTCGACACACGTCCATCTTTCGCACCACATGTGCGCCGAGATGATCATGGTGCGGGGCAGACCCGCGCAGCTTTGCCGGTTGGCCGACGCGCTCCGCCAGCAACGTGGCGTGGTCCACGCGGCGCTCAGCCCGGCCACGACCGGCGAAGCCCTGCGCTAACTTGCCGAGGGCGAGTGGCCGGAATAACTCGGAGCGGCACGCTCAGTTGATTTTCCATTCTCAAGTGCGGCGCGGTGACCAGTGCCCATGTACGCCGTCGCCGGGCCCGGCATAATGCGGACGTCCCGCGGCCGGGCTGCGGCGCGGCGGGAGGCCCGGCAATCAATCGCTGCCGCAGGCGTTGGGCCTGATGTGAGGACATCGTGGACCGGACCGGCCTGGATGAGCTCCTCCGGCGCGCCCGTCAGCGCGACGCCGACGCGCTCGGCCGGCTGGTCGAGTTGTACAGCCCACGTGTCTTCGGGCTGGTCTATCGGCTCGCGGGCTCCCGGGATGCGGCCGAAGACCTCTTGCAGGAGACGTTCCTGCGGGTCGTGCGCGTGATCGGGGAGTATGAGCATGTGGGCAAATTCGAAGCCTGGCTCTTCCGCATCGCCGCGAACCTCGCCCGCGACCGGGCCCGCAAGCGACAACGGCGCGGCGAAGGCGGCGTGCATGATGACGCTAACGGCGCGACGTCGGCACGCCCCGCGCCTGCCGTCGCTGACGAACCGGCGCAGGCCCTGGAGCGACGCGAGGCCGGTGAGCGGCTGGCTGCCGGTTTGCAGCGGCTGCCCGACGCCGATCGAGAGATTATCCTGTTGCGGCACTACTCGGAGCTGTCGTTTCGCGAGATCGCGGACTTGCTGCATGTCCCGCTTGGGACGGCCTTGGCTCGCGCGCACCGGGCCTTGCAGCGACTCCGGCGCGAGCTGAGCGCGGAAGAATGATCATGGACGGCGATTTGCATGGGCTGGAGCGCACGGTCGAGCGGGAGATGGGACTCCTGCGCGGCCTGCCGGACGTGGCGCCGCGCCCGGAGTGTCTCGCGCGCGTGCAGGCCGCC